>QHRT01000238.1 GCA_003220195.1 Candidatus Rokuibacteriota bacterium
TGACGCCCTTCGCCTGCCAGGCGAGCTGCTCTACCTTGGCTTTCTGATCGGACGTGTCGACCGTTCCATTAAGGTAAACAGTGCCGCGATTCGTGTCAACGTTCACGCGGGTCAGGTTGGTGGCCTTGTCGGCGACGAGCTTCGACTTCACCGCCGCGGTGATCGTCGCATCATCAACCGTGTCACCCGCCGACTTGCCCGTCACCCTGGCGCAGCCCGTCGCCACGGCCATGAGGACGATGAAAACCGTTACCAACTTCAATGCTTGACGCATGCCTGAACTCCTCTCCTCCTCGAAACCGCCTGGTACCTCTCCATCGCTTCCGACGAACTTCAGCAAGAGCGTGTCAGGATAGGCCCTTGCTGAGTAAGAAGGAACCGCAGGCTCCGTGCCAACGAACGTGCAAAGCGAATTCGACAACAACACTGCACTCACGCCGGGCTGGACCTCGCCCGACCCGTGGTCGGGATTGCGATGTTGCAAGTCCTACTTCCCAAAACGAGGAAATTTTTCCAACACGCCGGGGGCGGAAGCTGTCCCGACATCACCAAAGTATTCTGCCGCCAGCCTCGAGGGTCCGAAGAGGCGGTGGCATCTCCGGTGCAATAATGACCTCCGGCCGCCTCCAGACGGGAGCGGCCGTCGTGAGATCCAGGAGCGCGGAGGAAGGTGCCATGGCAGAGCCGAAATCGTTCGAAGGTGTTGACGTCCTGACGGCGCAGCCTGGCCCAGTCCCGAAACTGCTCTTCAAGCCGGATCGTCCGCGCGAGATCGACCGCTACATCGACTACTTCGGCAGCTCGACGGACGACGGCGAGAGTGACGAGGAGACGCGCTGATCAGCTCCTAGTCGGGAGCTTCCTGCGGCCGCCGATGAGCTTCCCGAACACGTAGCCCAGCCCGACCGCCACCGCGACCGCCTCGAACGGACGGTCGCGCACGAACCTTTCGACGTCGGCCGCCCAGAACTGCAGAGGCCTGAGGATCTGCTGCCCGAAGCCTTCCGAGCGCTCGGAGGCCTCGGCCACCCGCGCCTTCATCGATGCGCTGGCCTGCCCCGCGAAGCCTGCGGCCCGTCCCGCGACGTCCTGCGCGGAAGCGGCCAGGCGCCGCGCCGAGATCTTCGCCCTGTCCTGCACCCGCGCGCGCGTGCTTTCGTGTCTCACGTGTCCTCCTGTCTGATCGACAACCTCACGCCATGGGGCGCACCCGCCGGGCTCGCGCGGTGTCGAGCAGAGGCGCGAGCGACTGACGGTGCTGGAGGAAGTCGGCGAACGGATCGACGACCTCGCGCAACCGGTCGCGCACGTTTCTGATGTGGAAGTCCTCGGGGTAAAGCGCGCGCTCGAGCTCCGACCAGTCGAGCGGCGTCGACACGGGCGCCGTGACGTGCTCGCGCACCGAGTAGGGGCTGATCAAGGTCGCGCCGCGGTGGTTGCGATGCACGTCGATCAGGATCTTGCCGCGACGGCGTGCGCGCCGCATGTCGACCGTGAACAACGAGGGCTCGCGCGTCCGCGCCATCCGCGTGATCAGCTCCGCCGCGCCGAGCACCTGATCGAACGAGTGGATCGTCTCGAGCGGCACCATCACATGCAGGCCGCTGCCGCCAGAGGTCTTCACCCAGCAGCGCACGCGGAATCCCGCGAGGAGGTCACGGATCAGCATCGCGGCGTTGCGCACCTCGCGGAACGCGATCTCCGTCGGGTCGAGGTCGAACAGCATCTGGTCGGGACGTTCGACGGCGTCGACGGTGCAGCTCCAGGGATGAAACGACACACAGCCGAGGTTCGCGAGGTAGACGAGCGCCGCGCGGTCGCTGCCGATCACGTACTCGGCATACCCGAGCGCCGCGTGCTCGGTTCGCACACGGCGCGTGGGGATCCACCCCGGCAATCCCGGCGGCGCGGTCTTCTGATAGATCCATTCGATGGTGCCCGACGCTTCGGCGCTCCTGAGCAAGCTGAGCGGCCGATCCACCAGGAACGGCAACAGGTGGTCCGCGACGTCGAGGTAGTACTCGATGACGTCCAGCTTGGTGAGGCCGTCTTCCGGCCACAGCATGCGATCGAGCGCCGTCAGAATGAGCCGGCGCCCGTCGATGTCGACGACGCGGGTCGACATCAGTGGCTCCCCGGTCTGCGCCCGCGTGTCGAAGCGGGGCTGGCGACGATCAGCAGCCGGTTGCGCACTGTCTGCGGCTTTCAGTCACGCCGCCCGTCGCCGGTGGGCCATGAACCGATCCACGGCGGCGACCGCGCCAGCGACGGCGATGCCCGTGCGGACCGTCCGCGCCCCGGCGTCCATCAGTCTGAGAAGCGGCACGCGCGACAGCGCCAGACCGACGACCAGCGCCCCGGTCAAGATGGCATATCGCGTCCACCAGCGCTGCGGCACGCGCCGCCCGAGGCTCTCGAGCTGACGTTCGATGAGGCGCCGGGTCAGCGCAATGTCAGCCTGGATCTCAGCTGTGCTACGAGCCATTGCCAGTTCTCCTCGAGAGACCCGAGCGTCTCCCGCGGCCAATGAAGAGTGCGAAGTCGGTATGCGCTCCACGCGAGCGCGCCGGCGGCGAGCACGACGACACCGCCACCGCTGACGACCAGGTGCTGCCACGGCGCGTGGAAGATCGGCGCGAGCGCGCCGGCGAGCGCGACCACGACGCCGGCAACGAGCGCCACCGCGGCGACGACGGCAATGCCGACGGCGATGAGCGCATCGATCAGGATCTGGCGGGTTTCGGCGAGACCCAGCTCGAGCTCGAGCTGCGCGAGGCGTGCGAAGCGGCCGAACACCCCGTCATCGGTGGGGAAAGGGGCAGGAAGGGGGAGTTGTCGCACGGTGGCCATCGGAAGCCGAGGAAGCAAGTTCGCTGCCGTCAACCGAAGTCATGAGAGGGGATTGCAGGAAAGATCACAGCGAGACCGCACGCCCGCGTCGCGCGGATCGAGGCGACGCCATCCTGCATTTGTAAAATTCCCTCTACGCAGAGGAACGGCTCCGCGACGAAGACGAGCCGCTGTCGCGTGAACAGCGGGGGGGTCACGATGACGTTCGCGAGGCCAGTCTCGTCCTCGAGCGTCAGGAACACGAAGCCTTTCGCGGTGCCCGGACGCTGACGGACGATGACGCTGCCGGCCACGCGCACGAAGGCGCCGTCGGAGAGCTCTCGAAGATCGCGCGCGCTCACCACGCCGCGCCGCGCGAGGCGTTCCCGCCAGAGCGCAAGAGGATGGCGCTCGAGCGTCACGCCGGTGCCCGCGTAATCCGCGGCGATGCGCTCGCGCTCCGTCATCTCGCGAAGCGGCGAAGGACCAGACCCGGCCTGGGCCGATGGCTCCGCGTCGATTCCAGCGAAGAGCGGACCCGGTGACGGGACCGCGACCTGCCAGAGATTTGCGCGACGCGCGGGGGTGGTGGCGGCTGCGGCGTGGCCGGCGCTCCGCAGCGTGTCGAGCGCGCCGACAGCTGCGAGACGCGTGAGCTCATCGCGTTCGAGCCCGGCACGGTGCGCGAGATCCGCCAGCGAGCGAAACGGAGCGCGACGCCGTGCCGCGACGAGTGCCTGCCCCGCGCGTTCGCGGAGGCCCTTGACGTAGCGCAGTCCCAATCGCACCACGAAGCCCGCGGACGCCGGCTGCTCCACGGTGCACAGCCACTCGGAGCGGGTCACGTCGATCGGCACGATCACGAGCCCGTGGCGCCCGGCGTCTTTCACGATCGTCGCCGCGTGATAGAACCCCATCGGCTGGTTGTTGAGGAGCGCGGCGTAGAACGCGGCGGGATGATGCGCTTTGAGGTATGCGCTCGCGTACGCGAGGAGCGCGAAGCTGGAGGCGTGACTTTCAGGGAAGCCGTAAAGAGCGAACGACGTGATCGCGTGCACGATCTCGTCCGCGGCCTTGCCCGTGATGCCTTGCCGCTCGAGTCCCGCGCGGAGCTTCGTCTCGACCTCGGCCATTCGCGCCTCGCTGCGCTTGAACCCGAACGCGCGGCGTAGCTCCTCCGCCTCGGTGGCGGAGAAGCCCGCGGTCACCATCGCCATTCGCAAGAGCTGCTCCTGGAACAGCGGGACCCCGAGCGTGCGGGCGAGAATCGGCTCGAGGCTCGGGTGCGCATACGTCACGGCCTCACGGCCGCGCCGGCGCCGGATGTAGGGATGGACCATGTCGCCGACGATCGGCCCGGGGCGGATGATCGCCACCTGCACCACCAGGTCGTAGAAGCGCTCGGGATGGATGCGTGGAAGCGTCGCCATCTGGGCGCGGCTCTCGACCTGAAAGACCCCGATCGTGTCCGCCTGCTGGAGACTCCGGTACACGTCGGGATCGTCGGGCGGCAGGTGCGCCAGGTCGACGTCGCCGCCGGTCTCGCGGACCAGCGCGAGCGAGTCTTGCAGGACGGACATCATGCCGAGCCCGAGCAGGTCGACCTTCACGATGCCGAGTGCGGCGCAATCGTCCTTGTCCCACTGGATCACCACGCGGCCCGGCATCGTCGCCGGCTCGAGAGGCACCACATCGTCGAGCCGCCCCGCGGCGATCACCATCCCGCCCGAGTGTTGCCCGAGATGACGCGGCAGATCCTGGACGGCCGTCCAGAGCGCGGCGAACTTGCGGATGCGCGGGTGCCGCGCGTCGAGCCCCGCCTCTGCGAGGTGGCGCGTGAGGAGATCCGCCGGGTCCTTGTATCCCCAGTTGTCGCAGAGCTTCGACAGACGGTCCTGGATGTCGAGCGGAAGTCCGAGCACCTTGCCGATTTCGCGAGCCGCGCTCCGGCCGCGGTACGTGATGACGTTCGCGGTCATCCCGGCGGAGTGGCGGCCGTAGCGGCGGTACACGTACTGGATCGCCGCCTCGCGCCGATCGCCGCTCGGCAGGTCGAGGTCGATGTCCGGCCACTCGCCGCGCGCCTCGGAGAGAAATCGCTCGAACAGGAGATCCATGCCGATAGGATCGACCGCCGTGATGCCGAGCGCGTAGCAGACCGCGCTGTTCGCGGCGGAGCCGCGGCCCTGCACCAGGATGTCGTTCGCGCGACAGAACTCGACGATGTCCCGGACGATGAGGAAGTACCCGGCAAGGTCCAGACGCCCGATCAGCTCGAGCTCGTGCGCGATCTGGCGTCGCGCGCGCTCCACCAGCGGGCCGCCGCCATAGCGCTCGCGCACCCCGAGCTCGGCGAGCGCGCGCAGATACGTGAGCGGCGTGTCGCCCGGCGGCAGCGGATATTCCGGGAAGCGATAGCCGAGATCTTTCAGCGTGAAGCCGAGCCGCATCGCGAGCTCGCCCGTCGTGTCGATGGCCCCGGAAAGATCGGCGAAGAGCCTCGCCATGTCGCGCGGGCTCTTCAGCAGCCGCTCACTGTTCCGCGCGAGCCGACGACCGGCCTGATCCAGCGGGATCTTCTCCCGCAAACACGTGAACACGTCCGCGATCGCGCGGCCGTACGATCGGGCGTAGAGCGGATGGTTCGTCGCGACGAGCCGGACGCCCGCGCGTCGCGCGAGGATGACCAGTCGCTCGAGGTCTCGCTCCTCCGTGCGATCCCCGTGGCGCTGGATCTCGACGAAGCAGCTATCACGGCCGAAGATCCCTACGAGGCGATCGAGCGTGGCGCGCGCGCCATCGAAATCACCGGCCGCGACCTTCGCCGCGAGCGGACCCCGAGCGCCGCCGGTCAGACAGACGAGGCCATCCGCATACGGCGCGAGATCGTCGAGCGTGGCGCTGGCGACGCCCTTCGGCGCGCCGAGCTTGAACCTCGTCAGCAGCCGGCACAGATGCTGATACCCCTCGCGATCTTCGACGAGCAGCGGCAGTCGTGAGCCGTCCGCCAGCGTGATCTCGCTGCCGACGAGCGCCTTGAGCCCGGCGTCCACGGCCGCACGGTAGAACCGCGGCGCGCCGTACACCCCGTCGCGATCCACCAGCGCCACCGCCGGCATGTCGAGGCGCGCCGCTTCGGCCACGATCGTCTCCGGCGTGTCGGCGCCTTCGAGAAACGAGAACGCGGACGCCGCGTGGAGCTCGATGAAACTCAATCGATGACATCAGGGGCCCCGAAATGGCCCCCGATACCCCCAAATGTTCGGGGCCCCCGGGCAAAGCCGTGGTGCCCCTCTACATGCACGCCAGAGCGATGAGAAGGGCCCAGATGCGAGGCGCCGCCCGAAGCACGCACGCGAGGCGTACTGCCTGTACGTCGAGCGTGCGTGCGAGGGGTGCGAGGACGCACCCGAGGGGTGCGAGGACGCACCCGAGGGGTGCGAGGACGCACCCGAGGGGTGCGAGGACGCACCCGAGGGGTGCGAGGACGCACCCGAGGGCGGCAACGAAGCAGCTGGGTCTTTCTCATCGCTCTGGCGGCCTCAGTCGTAGGCGCCGTCGATGTACCACGCCTTCGCGAGTCGGTCGTGGACGAGGCGACAGAGCATGCCGTCGGTGAGCACCGCGTCCCATTCGTCGCGCGCCCATCCCCCGACGTCCCACCAGTCGCCGGACAGTCGCCACGGGCCCGCGGAGACGGCGATCTCGAGGGTGGACACGCCGCCAGCCTGATCACGGAGCGTCAGCCGCATCGGCGCACCGTCGTCGGCGCTTTCGACGTCGATCGGACGTGGCGGTCGGAGCCGTCGGAACCCCAGCGGCGCAGTTGACGACAGGGGCGACGTCGCGAGGGTCACGCCAGGATCACTCGAAAATCCCTCCATGCGAAACGCATCCCGACGATGGGAGTCTTCGAGCCGCGGAGACCCGACGGCTTCGCGGCCCACCAGCACCGTGAGCCGCGCGAGCGTAGCGGCGACGTCACGGAGTCCCGGTGATGGCAGCCGCCACAGCACACCCTGCGCGGCTTCCGGACGCACGGTTCCGGCGCTCACGGACACCGCGACGACCGGAGCCGCCGGCGGGAGCGTTTCGAGGTCGAGGCCGATCAAGGCCAGCATCGATTTCACGTCGGTGGACGGCGCAGCGAGTGACACCGGCCGGGTGTCGTGGCCGCCGGAGGCAAGCTCGAGCCGGACGTCGAGCGTGTCCGCGGCGAGATGTACCACCTCGAGTCGCGCACAGAGCCGCTCCAGAACCGATCCGAGAACGGCAGACAGCTCGGCCCACGAGGTGATCTCCCAGTCGACGCCTTGCGCCTCGTCCCAGAACGGTGGCGGCGTGTACGGACGAAACGGCTCGCGATCCTCCCCGCGCGCCCGATCGTGCGCGTCGAGACCTGCGGGGCCGAGCCGCGCCGAGACGCCGTCACGCGGGAGGGCCGCGAGCTCGCCCAGCGTCCACAGCGCCGTGACCGGAACCGCGGCGAGCCACGCGCGGTCCTCACCGGGAGGCACGATCGTGCTGCGCGTGGCGTGCGCCGCTGCCAGACGCGCTGCGGTGCGGCTGCCAGCCACGCCGACCGTCGCGGGCAGCCCGACAGCGCGCGTGGCGCGAAGCACACGGTGGGCGATGCTGGTCTCGTCACCGAAGAGACGCTCGAGCCCGCCGAGCTCGACGTAGACGAGGCCCGTGGACGGATCGACAGCGTCCGCGGACGGCCCGATCGTCCCGTCTTCGACGCGGGGGGAGACACTCCAGGCCGCATCCAGCAACGCCTGCCGCGTAGCCTCGACACGGACGGAAGACCGTTCGCGCACCACGCTCGACGGACACCGGGCCACCGCTTCGGCATACGGGATGCCGGCGCGTATCCCGTGGTCCCACGCCGCGGGATTCGCGTCGATCACGCGGGTGGATGGCAGTCGGCCTTCGACGACGACGAGCGGACGCTCACGCAGCGAGGGCTCGCAGCGCT
The DNA here is from genome assembly GCA_003220195.1 of Candidatus Rokuibacteriota bacterium. GTDB lineage: Bacteria > Methylomirabilota > Methylomirabilia > Rokubacteriales > CSP1-6 > AR8. Next base: position 7,808 of record QHRT01000238.1, read on the forward strand.
CGTGCGCGGCCGCGTGGAAGTGCGGGACGCGAACGCACGCGATCCGCATCATGCCTCCCACGTCATCTCCGGAACCACGAGAGGCGTTCGGGAATGTGCTGCACACGATGGACGCAACACGTGTAATCCGCTGCGCATGGCGGCCAGTCGCGCCGGTCGCGGACCGAGGCCGCTCCACTCGACTGTCTCGCGTGTCGTCTCGATCGCCACGGTCGCTGCCGCGCCCGCGATG
>QHRT01000239.1 GCA_003220195.1 Candidatus Rokuibacteriota bacterium
GAAGTCATCCCGACCCGCGCGAACGCGAAGACGGCTTCCCGTCATGCACGTGGTCCACGGATCGCATCGCGGTTATTCGGGCGGCGATCGGGAGTAGACTTCCCCCGCGCGAGCCGGCGCGCGGACGGCCGTCCGCCACCGGTCGGAGCGAACGAATCACGAGGAGGCGCCGATGCTCGATCTCGGACTCACGGGGAAGGTCGCGGTCATCACCGGAGGCAGTGAAGGCATGGGCCGGGCGGCCGCGGAGAAGCTCGCGCGCGAAGGCGTGCGTGTGGCCATCTGCGCGCGCCGCAAGGACGTGCTGGAGAACGCGGCGCAGCAGATCCGCCACGACACGGGCGGTGACGTGTTCGCGATGCCGGCCGACGTCCGCCGCGCAGCCGACGTCAAATCGCTCGTCGACGCAGTGGTCCAGCGCTACGGCGGCGTCGACATTCTCCTGAACAACGCCGGGACGTCCGCCGCCGCGTCGTTCGAGAAGGTCGACGACGACGCCTGGCAGGAGGACATCGACCTCAAGCTGATGGGCGCGATCCGGCTCTGCCGGCTCATCATTCCGCTGATGAAGCAGCGTGGCGGCGGCCGCATCGTCAACGTCACGACCGTCGGTGGCAAGGCGCCGGCGCCGCGCGCCCTGCCGACGAGCGTCACTCGGGCCGCCGGCATCAATCTCACGAAGTCTCTGGCCAACGAGTACGCGGCGGACAAGATCCGCGTCAACACGATCTGCATCGGCCTGGTCAAGAGCGCGCAGATCGCGAGGCGGGCGAAGGGCGATCTGGAGGAGCACTACCGCGAGCTCGCCAAGAGAGTGCCGCTCGGACGCGTGGCGGAGGCGTCGGAGTTCGCGGATCTGGTCGCGTTTCTCGTCTCCGACCGCGCCGCGTACATCACCGGCACCGCCATCAACTTCGATGGAGGGATGGGGGCGACGGTATAACTTCAGGCTACGCCGGCGCCCGGAGCGGCGACTCCACGGTTGGTTCGCATCCGAAATGGATAGTGGTCAGGCATGAGCGCGAGGTCATGCGTCAAGGAGAGGAAGACCGCGCACCCAAAGTTGGCGGAGAGGGTTCGGGCGAAACGGATTTACGAGCCGGCGGAGCCCGACGACGGAACGCGGATTCTCATCATGAGACTGTGGCCGCGCGGGATTCGCAGGGATCGTGTCGATCTGTGGCTGCGCGAGCTCGGTCCCGTGCTGCCGCTCATGCGCGCGTTCCGGTCGGGTCAGCTGGACTGGGCGAACTATCGACGGCAATACCTCGCGGGACTGGAGCGCGCCGAAGCGCAGGAGCAGGTCGAGCAGGCGCTGGCGCTCGCCCGGAAAGGGCCGGTGACGGTGCTCTGCGGCTGCCCGGACGAAACGCGATGTCACCGTTCCCTGCTCCGCGGGTACCTCACCGAACACTTGCTATAGACTGCGACTGGCCGAAGGAGGTGCCGGAATGGCGGCGAAGACGCGAGCCCGGGTGAAGGCGTACGTGCTGATCGAGACGGCGGCCGGCAAGACGAAATCCGTGAAGACCGGCCTCGGCAGGCTCAAGGGCTCCACCGCCGGCCTCGTGAACCTGGACGCCGTCACCGGTCCGTACGATTTCATCGCGGTCATCGAAGGCTCGACGCTCGATGCGCTCGGCCGCCTGGTCACCGACGGGATCGGCGCGATCGACGGGGTGACGCGCACGACGACGTGCGTCGCGGTCACGGTCGGCTGAGAGCTCATCGTGCGCGGCCTCCTCATCACGCGCGAGGACGAGATGTCCGCGATCGGCGTCGGGACGTCGCGCTGAGCCGCCGCACCGTTCTCGTCTACCATCCCGACGAATCGCGAGAGTATGCGCGGCTGATCCGCCCGCCTCGCGGGCGCGTCACGCTCCACGTCGCGTCGAAGCCGGACGACGCGACCGCGGTCATCGCCGACGTCGAAGCGATCTACGCGTGGAAGTTTCCCTCCACCCTCTACCAGCATGCGCCACGTCTTTGCTGGCTACAGGTCATGGGCGCCGGGGTCGACTGGGCGCTCGTGCCGGAGCTACCCGCACACGTCACGGTCACGCGCGCGCCCGGGATCTTCGGCCCGTGGATGGCGGAGTACATCCTCGCCTGGGCGCTCCGCGTCACGCAGCGCATGGCGACGTATCTCGAGGCGCAGCGCGAGCGCCGGTGGGTCGGTCACGTCCTTCCCGAGCGGATCGAGGGAAAGACGCTCGCGATTGTCGGTCTCGGTGACGTCGGCCGGACGATCGCCCGCGCCGCGCGAGCCGCCGGGATGCGGGTGATCGGCGTCAGCCGCTCCGGCCGGCATGTCGCCGGCGTCACGAGAGTCTATCCCGCTCGCGACCTCCACCGCGCGCTACGCGAGGCCGACTTCGTCGTCCTCACCGTCCCGCTCACTCCCGAGACGCGCGGGATGATCGGTGAGCGCGAGCTCCGCGCGATGCGATCGAGCGCCTGGCTCATGAACGTCGCGCGTGGACCCGTCGTCGACGACCGGGCGCTGGTGCGCGCGCTCGAGCGCCACGACATCGCTGGCGCCGTTCTCGATGTGTTCGACGAGGAGCCGCTGCCCGCGGAGCATCCGCTGTGGCGCGCGCCGAACGCGATCATCACCCCGCACATCTCCGGACCCAGCACGCCGGCCGAGATCGCGCCGGTGTTCAACGACAATCTCGCGCGATTCGTCGCCGGCCGACGCCTTCGTCACGTCGTCGATCGCGATCGCGGATATTGAGAGCTCGTCGGCGCTCGAGCGGCCGTCGAGCAGGCTTTACCATCGGGAGCCCCCCTGACACGGGCATCCGCTTTGCAGACTTCGACCGTATGCAGGTGGTGCGGACGGCGCCCCGAGCGAGCGGCATCGAGGTCCTGGACCGCGTCCTCGACAAGGGGATCGTTATCGATGCACAGGCGCGCGTGTCGTTGGCCGGCGTGCACCTGATCGACATCGACGTACGCGTCATCGTGGCGTCGATCGAAACGTACCTGGCCTATTCGGATGAGCTCGCCGCCGTTCCTGCCCAGGCCCCGGTCCGTGCGGCCGATCCTGCGCCCGATAGCCCCCTCACGCCACCGCGCATGGCCGGCGACGGCCAGCGGAAGCGCATCCGGAAAGAGGGGACCCGCCCTCGCCGCCGCACCGCACGTCAGTTGCAGTGTGCACAAGGCTGCACGTTCACGGGGGCGCAGACCCGGAAGCGCGTCCGCTGCCCCTACCGGCCGGATGCGATGTGCGCCGTCGGTCCGAGATAGCTTCACGCCTCGTTCTCGCCTCACGTTTCCGGCCGTCTCTGTCCCGTGATAGCGTGACGCCACGTCGGTCCGCGTGACGGACGATTCTCCGAACCGGAGGACTCACGGTGAGGCGAGGATTCGGGTGCGTGCTGACGCTGGCCGTCGTCGCCGTCGTGCTGTTCCATCCCCTGGATGCGCGCGCGGAGGACACCGTCAGGGTCGGTGACCTGGTCGCGATCTCCAACGCCGGCCTCTACATCGCGATCGAGAAGGGCTATCGCGACGACGTCGGTATCCTTCACGCCGTGCGTCGCGTAGAACTCGCAGCCCTTGAGATACGCGTTCATCCAGCGTTGGGCCAGCGGCCGTTTCTCGTCAACGGCCTCATGAAGGAGTCCGTGCAGATCGAGCAAGCGCTCGACCTCAGCTTCATCAAATAGCGCGTGCCTCGCGACTCGCTCGGGATCGACATCGGCGGGACGTTCACCGACATCGTGGTGTACGACCACGACACCGGCCAAGATCAGTCTCGCAAGGTGCTCACGACCCACGACGACCCGGCGCGCGCCGTGGCGACCGGCGTCGCCGCGCTGCTCGGCGCCGCGGAGGTCGATGCGGCGCGCATCACCCGGGTCGTGCACGCCACCACGCTCTTCACGAACGCGCTGATCGAGCGCACCGGCGCACCGACCGGACTCATCACCACCGACGGCTTCGCCGACACGCTCGAGATCGGCCGAGAGCGGAAGTTCGATCTCTACGATCTGAACATCGCGCGGCCCCAGCCGCTCGTCCCGCGACATCGCCGCGTCGAAGTCGGTGAGCGGATCGCGGCGGACGGCAGCGTCCGCCGGGCCCTCGATCCCGCCGACGTCGCGCGCCGCGCGAAAAGGCTCTGCGACGGCGGCGTGACGTCGATCGCGATCGTCTTCCTCCACAGCTACGCGAATCCCGCGCACGAGATCGAAGCGGCGCGCGTGATCGCCGCGCGTCATCCCGAGGTGGCGGTGACGACGTCGCACGAGGTCGTGCCGGAGATCCGCGAGTACGAGCGCGCATCGACGACGGTGGCGAACGCGTACATCAAGCCGCTCGCGCACCAGTACCTCGCGCTCATGGCGCGTCGAATCCGGGAGCTCGGCATCCCGGCGCCGCTGTTGATGATGCTCTCGAGCGGCGGCCTCACCCACGTCGCCGAGGCGCAGCGGACGCCGGTCGGTATGCTGGAGTCCGGTCCGGCCGCGGGCGCGATCGCGGCGGCGTTCTTCGGCGGCGGCGATGCCGGCGGGAACCTGCTCGCGTTCGACATGGGCGGCACGACGGCGAAGCTCTCGCTGGTCGAAGCCGGAGAGCCGCTGACCGCGTACCGCTTCGAGGCCGCGCGTCAGAAACGGTTCATCGAAGGCAGCGGGCTGCCGATCCGCATCTCGACGATCGAGCTGATCGAGATCGGCGCAGGCGGCGGCAGCATCGCGGAAGTCGACGAGATCGGGCTCTTGCGCGTCGGTCCGCGGAGCGCGGGATCGCAACCGGGGCCCGCGTCGTACGGACTCGGCGGCGCCGAGCCCACGGTCACCGACGCCGATTTTCTCCTCGGCTATCTCGATCCGGACTATTTCGCGGGTGGCGAGGTGAAGGTCGATCTCGCCGCGGCGCGCGCGGCGATCGAGCGGCTCGCGGCGAGCGTCGGCCTCTCGGCGATCAACGTGGCGTGGGGCATCCACGACGTGGTCAACGAGAACATGGCGAGCGCGGCGCGCGTGCACGTCGCCGAGCGCGGCCGCGACCCGCGCGGCTACGCCCTGCTCTGCACCGGCGGCGCCGGGCCCGTGCACGCGTACGCGGTCGCTCGCAAGCTCGGTCTGGCGCGCGCGATCTGTCCGCCGTCGGCCGGCGTGGCGTCGGCGCTCGGGCTGCTCGTTGCTCCCGCGCGCGTGGACCGCGTCGCGACGGTCGGGATTCGCCTCGATCGCGACCCGGTTGCCCGGCTCGAGGCCGCGTTCCGCCGGCTCGAAGACGAAGCACGCCTGGTGATGGCCGATACGGGCCTGTCGCTCGACCGGACGACGATTCGTCGGCTCGCCGACGGCCGCTTTCTCGGCCAGGGCTTCGATCTCGTCGTCACGCTGCCGGATGGCCCGTACGACGACACCGCCGCGATGCGCGCGAAGCTCATCGCGGCGTTCGAGAGCGCGTACCGCGAGAAGTTCGCCCTGACGCCGCCCGACGTGCCGGTCGAGTTCATCAACCTGCGCGTGGCCGTGCGCGCGCCGGTCGCCGGGACCGACGTGATCGTGCGGGCCCGGAGCGACCGCGGGGACACCGCGTTGAAGGGCACGCGGCCGGCCTACTTCGCCGAGCGACAAGGATTCGTCGAGACCGCCGTGTACGATCGGCGTCGTCTCGTCGTCGGTGACGAGCTCTCGGGCCCGGCCGTGGTCGAGGAAGAAGGCTCGACACTGGTCGTCGGCCCGAGCGCAATCGCCCGGGTCGTCGAGAGCGGCAACATCGTGATGACGCTTCGATGACGACCTCGCTCGACGCCGTCACGCTCGAGGTGATCTGGACGCGCTTGATCTCGGTCGTCGACGAGGCGGCCAAGGCCATCGTACGCACGTCGTTCTCCACGCTCTCGAACGAAGCGAACGACTTCGCGTGCGTGCTGACCGACGCCCGCGGGTACGCGCTCGCCCAGAACACCGGCAGCATTCCGTCTGCGCGAGATGGGTCCGGCCGGGATCCGGCCGGGCGACGTCCTCATCACCAACGACCCGTGGATGGGCACCGGCCACATGTCCGACGTCTGTCTCGTGAAGCCGATCTTCCACGGCGATCGGGTCGTCGCCTTCTCCTCCACCACCGCGCACATGCCGGACATCGGCGGGCGCGTCCGCGCGATCGAGGCGCGCGAGCTGTTCGAAGAAGGCTTCCACATCCCGCTCGCGAAGCTGATCCACGCCGGGCGGCGCGACGAGACGCTGATCCAGCTCCTGCGCGCCAACGTCCGCACGCCGGATCAAACGCTCGGCGACATCTGGGCGCAGGCGAGCGCGAACGAGCTGATGGAGAAGCGCGTGCTCGGCCTGCTCGCGGACTACAGTCTCGCGGAGCTCGACGCCGTCGGCGACGAGCTGTTCCTCCGATCGGAGCGCGCGATGCGCCGCGCGATCCGCGCCGTCCCCGACGGCACGTATCGCTACGGATTCCAGACCGACGGGACGGACGGACCGTTCGAGTTCAAGATCGCGCTCACGGTCGCCGGTGACGAGATCGTGGCCGACTACGCCGGCTCGTCACCGCAGCAGCCGCGCGCGATCAACTGCGTGCTCGCCTACACCTATGCGATGACCGCCTACGCGGTTCGCTGCGCGCTGCTGCCCGGCCTGCCGAACAACGAGGGCATGTATCGGCCGATCACGGTCGAGGCGCCCCAGGGCTCGATCCTGAATCCGCGATTCCCGGCCGCCGTGGTCAGCCGCGCCACGACCGGGCATTACGTGCCGGCGCTGGTGCTCGGCGCGCTCCACCAGGTGATTCCGGACCGCGTCATGGCCGCGGCGGGCTCGCCGCTCTGGGCGGTGACCCAATCCGGCGTCCGCGACGACGGCAAGCCGTACACGACCGTGCTGTTCTTCAACGGCGGGATGGGGGCCACGCCCGTGAAAGACGGCGAGGACGCGCTCTCGTGGCCGAGCAACATCTCGTCTACGCCGGTCGAGGTCGCGGAGCGCCAGAGTCCGCTCTTCTTCCACTACAAGCGCCTGCGTCCGGATTCGGGCGGCGCGGGAACATTCCGCGGCGGGCTCGGCCAGGACATGCTGATCGAGAGCGAGTCCGAGCGTCCGATCATCGTGAGCTTCATGGCGGAGCGCACACGCTTCGCAGCGCCGGGGCTGGCGGGCGGCGACGCCGGCGGCCCAGGTGACGTGCGGATCAACGGCAAGCGCATCGATCATCGGAAGCAGCACGTGGCGAACCGCGGTGACCGGATCCTGGTGCGCACGCCGGGCGGCGGCGGGTACGGCCCGCCGGCGGAGCGCGATCCAGCGCGGACGACGCGCGACCGCGCGCTCGGGTACGTCAGGCGCCGACCGGGGTGAACATTCCTCCGGTGCCGCCTCCGCGCCGAATGCGCCTCTGGACGCTGCGTCCGAGCTGCCTCGCCGTCGCACGCCCGACCATCGTCGCCCTGATCATCCTTCTCATCCCGGTCGTGACCGCAGCGCAGCAGGCGTGGGCCAGCGCGCGAATCGGCATTCTCTCGTCGTCCTCGCCCGAGCGTGAACAGGGTTACCTCGCGGCGTTCCTGCAGGGGCTCCGCGATCTTCGCTATTGGGAGGGCAAAAACATCGTCGTCGACCGGCGATACGCCGCGGGCAAGTTCGAGACACTTCCCGAGCTCGCAGCAGAGCTGGTCCGCCTCAAGGTCGACGTCCTGGTGGTGACCGGCACACCCGCAGCCCACGCCGCGAAGAATGCCACGCGCGTCATCCCCATCGTCATGGTCACTCCGGCGGATCCGGTGGGCACGGGCCTCATCGCCAGCCTCGCGCGGCCGGGTGGAAACGTGACCGGCCTGACGGACCTCACCGCTGAGGTCGTGGCCAAACGGCTCGAGCTCATCAAGGAAGTCATCCCTGCCGCGACGCGAGTCGGCGTGTTGCTGAATCCGGCCAACAGGAGCAACCTTCCCCAGTTGCAGCTGATTCTGGAAGCCGCTCCGGCGCTCGGCGTGAGCATTCTCGCCGTCGAGGTGAGACGCCTCGACGATATCGATCGAGCGTTCGCGACGATCCGAGCGAAGCAGGCCACCGCGTTGCTGCTCATCGCGGACGGGCTCCTGGGCAGCAACCGGAAACGGATCGTCGAGCTGACCGCAAAGAGCCGGTTGCCGGCCATCTACTGGCGTCGCGAATTCGTGGAAGATGGAGGTCTGATGTCCTACGGGGCCAGCGTCGGCGACCTCTACCGGCGGGCCGCCGCCTACGTCGACAAGATCCTGAAAGGCGCGGCGCCATCGGAGCTTCCGGTTGAGCAGCCGACGAAATTCGAGCTCGCCATCAACCTTGCCACCGCGAGAGCCCTCGGCCTGACGATGCCGCGGTCGATCGTCGTGCGAGCGGACGAAGTCATCCGATGACTCCAGACATCCCCATGGACACGGTGTCGTTCTTCCGCCTTCAGCACGGTCGCGTCCATTCGTCGAGCGTGTCGTCCGTCCCCTCGATCGCCGACCAGGTCTTCGGCGGACTGACGGACGAGCAGATGCGTGCCAGACCCGGCCCGGGGCTCAACTCCCTGGTGTGGCTCTTGTGGCACATGGCGCGCGTCGAGGATATCGGCGTCAATCTCGTCGTCACCGACAGGCACCCGGTGCTCGACGACGGCTGGGCCTCCCGCCTCCGCGTCATGAGGAGCGACGTCGGCAACGGCATGAGCGACGGGGAGCTGACCGAGTTTTCCGCGCGCGTCGATATCACTGCGGTACGCGCCTATCGCGACGCGGTGGGGCTCAGGACTCGAGACGTCGTCGCGGCGCTTCCGACGACACAGTGGGCGGAGCCGATCACGGCGATCGATGCCGCGCGCGTGCCCACCTGGTTCAAGGTGTTTGAAGCGCAGCCCCGAGCGCTGGAGCTGGCCACTTCAGCGATCACGCACAACGCGATGCATCTCGGTGAGGCCGTCACCGTTCGCAGCCTCGTCACTGGCGGTGGGCCGTCATGACCGATCGTCAGAAATGAATCCGACTGCGCAGAGAAGCCTCGACATCGTCGCGGCCGTCGGACTCGGCGTCGGCGCGGTCTTCGGCCTGGCCGGGACGTTCGTCCCTCAGGACTCGCTGCGGCAACTCTTCTGGGCCATCGACGGTGTCGGACTGATTGTCGCGACCGCGCTCTTGACGGTGAAGTTCCTGAGGAGAGGCAGCGATTTCGTCGCCGCCGGCTTTCTCGTCTTCGCGATCGGAGAGAGTCTCCTGGTCTCGGGTACCGCCGCGGGCCTTGCGGGCAGTGTGCCGTCGTTCGGCGGCGGGGTGGCGCTCTGGGCCGCTGCGCTGCTGCTCGTGAGCGTTCCGAAGGAGTTCGCCACGTGGGTTCGCGCCGCCGGCATCGTCGGATCGCTGCTGTTCCTGACCGTGGCGGCACGCATCTTCTGGGGCGAACTGCTCCTGCCGACGTCAGCGCCGTTGCCCTTCTACGCCTATCCGGTTCTCGTCATCACATTCATCGGCTGGATCTGGACTCTCGTGAAAGATAAGGCGTGATCAAGTTCGACCATCTCCGGATTCCGGTCACCGATCTCACCCGATCTCGCGACTGGTATGTCCGGGTCCTCGGCCTCACGGTCGAGTTCGAGGTGCCCGATCAGAAAACCGTCGCGCTCCAGGACAGCGAGGGGTTCACGATCTTCATCCAGGAAGTTCCCGGCGACGTCATGACGAACGACTGCGCTCTCTGGTTCCAGGTCGCCGACGTCGACACGACCTTCGCGGACTGGTCCGCGCGAGGCGTCGTGTTCGCGCACGAGCCTCGCAAGTCCTACTGGGGCTACGGCGCGGAGCTCGCCGATCCCGACGGCTACCTGATCCGGCTGTGGGACGAGCGCTCGATGAAGGAGAAGTCAGCGATCACTTCTTCGAGATGAGCCAGCGGTCGAGCGCCAGGTGCGGCAGGCCCGAGCGCTCGAACGTGTCGATCGCGTCTTCGGCGGAGTTGACG
>QHRT01000240.1 GCA_003220195.1 Candidatus Rokuibacteriota bacterium
CGATCATCAGGAGCGACGCGCCAACCGGGGCCACCGCGCGCGCCCCGTTCGCCCCCAGCGCCATCGCCCCCGAGATACTGCCGTAGTGGCGGCGCCCGAAGATCTCCGCGATCACGGTCGCGCGCGCCAGCGTCGACATCCCGTTCGCGGCGCCGAGCAGCACGATGACCGGCCCCACGCCCACGAACCAGACGAACGTGATCAGGACGACGCCCACGGCCTGCGCGACGAAGATGGAGGCGGTGACCCAGCGCGCGCCCAGCCAGCGCGCGATCGGCACGAAGAAGACACGCCCCGGGAGCTGCATGGCGCCCATCCAGCCGACCGTCGCGGCCGCGACCGCCGCCCCGTAGCCGCGATCCACCAGGTACGGGATCAGGTGGACGGTCACCGAGTTCGTCGCGAAGTTGCCGACGAGGAACGCGATCGCGAGCGCCCAGAAGATCACCGTCCGGATCGCCGCGTGGAGATCGACGCCAGGAATCGTGAGCGTCCCGGGTCCTCCCGGCTCGTCGTCCGCCGGCTTCGGCGCCGGCCGGAGCGCGAGCGCGTGGAGCGGAATGGTCACGAGGCCGAGCACGACGGACAGCGTGAGCAGCGTCGCCCGCCAGCCAAGCCGCGCCAAGAGCCACGCCTCGAGCGGCATGAAGATCGTGCTGGCGAGACCGGCCACCAGCGTGAGCGTCAGGAGCGCGCGATCTCTCCCGCGCGCGAACCACTGGATCACGGCCACGAACGCCGGCTCGTAGAGGATCGTGGCGAGCGCCAGCCCCATCACGCACCAGATCGCGTAGAACGCCCACAACGTCTCGACGCGTGACCACGCCACCATGAGCGAGGTGGCGAGACATGAGCCCGCCGTCATGAGCGCGCGCGGTCCATGGCGGTCGAGCCAGCGGCCGACCGGGATCGCCGCCACCGCGGAGACCGCGAGCCCGACCGAGAACGCGCCGGTGATCGCGACGCGTGAGGCATGCAGGTCTTCCTCCATCGAGCGGAGGAAGACCGGGAAGCCGTAGTAGACGATGCCCCACGAGACGGTCTCGGTGACGGAGAGCGTCGCGACGACGATCCAGCCGTAATGCAGCCGAGCGCGGACCGCCGCTACCTTCGAACGCACGCGCCATAGGATACTGGACGCCAGTGGACATCGTGATCCGCGGCGGCCACGTCATCGACGGAACCGGCGGCGCCGGGCGTGATGCCGACGTGTGGCTGCGGGACAGCCGGATCGCCAGCATCGACGCGCGCGGTACGGGCGCGGCCGCAGCGCATCGCGTGATCGACGCGCGCGGCCAGGTCGTGGCGCCTGGCCTCATCGACATCCACACGCATTCCGATTTCACGCTGCCGCTGGCGCCGCGTGCCGAGTCGAAGATCCGGCAAGGCGTGACGACGGAGGTCGTCGGCAACTGCGGCTTCTCGGCCGCGCCGGCGCTGCCGGGTCGCGCGCACGTTCTCGCCGAATACCTCGCGTCGAGCGCGCCGGGCCTCCCCTTCAGCGAGACGACGTTTGCCGAGTACGCCGCCCGGTTCCCCGCGACCTCGCTCAACGTCATCCTCCAGGTCGGTCACAACACGCTCAGGTTGATGACCGCCGGCATGGACGATCGGCCATTGAGCGCGAGCGAGCTGGCGCAGATGGAACGCCTGCTGGAAGAAGCGCTCGTGGCGGGCGCGTGGGGCCTCAGCTCGGGGCTCTTCACCGCGCCAGGCGCCGCCGCGCCGCCGGACGAGATCCATGCCCTCGCCCGTGTGCTGCGCCGTCACGACGCCACCTACGCTACGCACGTGCGCGACGAAGCCAACCACGTGTTCGACGCCGTCCGTGAGGCGATCGCGGTGGCGGAGAAGACGGCCGTGCACGTCCAGATCGCGCACCTGAAGCTCTCCGGCCTGGACAACTGGGGCGGCGCGGAACGGTTGCTGGCCGAGATCGACGGAGCACGCCAGCGCGGCCTCGCGGTCGACTGCGACGCCTATCCGTACGACACCGCGACGAACCCTCTGCGCAACCTGCTTCCGCGCTGGGTCATGGAGGGCGGGATCGCCGCGATGCTGGAACGGCTCGCGCGGCGCGACGTGCGGGGGCGTGTCCGGGACGAGATCGCGCGACAGGGCCTCACGAACTTCGGCCGCATTCCGTCGTGGGACGTCGTGCGGATCGCGATCTCGCCCGGTCTGCCGCAGGAGGCCGGCCGTTCCCTCGGCGACATCGCGCGACGGCGCGGCGCCGACCCGCTCGACACGGTGTGCGACGTGATCCTCGCCGATCGCGGCGCCACTCGCATCCTGATCACGTCGATGTCGGAGGAGGACGTCCGGACGATTACGTCGACGCCGTGGGTGCTCGCGGGCTCGGACGGGAACGCGATCGCGCCCGACGGCGTCACCGGCCAGGGCAAACCGCATCCGCGCTACTACGGCACGCACGCCCGCACGCTCGGCCAGTGCGTGCGCGAGTTGAAGTGGCTGACTCTCCCTCAGGCCGTCGCCAAAGTCACCGGCGGCGCGGCGGCCGCGCTCGGTCTCGGAGGCCGTGGGCTATTGCGCGAGGGATACGCCGCCGACGTCGTCGTGTTCGATCCGGCGCGCATTGCCGATCGCGCCACGTACGAGAACCCGCATCAGTTCGCCGCCGGAACCTCGACGGTCATCGTGAACGGCGACGTCGTGATCGACGGCGGCGACCACACCGGGGCCTTGCCCGGGCGCGTGTTGCGCCGGCAAGAGCACCGCGTCGCGCGGCGTCCCGTCATCGAATCACGCTGACGAGCCGCTGCTCTCCGGCACGGCGAATCCCGTCTCGGCAGCCCAGGCTTGCACGCCGCGACGAAACGCCAGCCCGCCCATGGGCATGATGACCGCCTCGAGCGCCTCGAGGATCTCGCGCGGCGTGGCGCCCTCGCGCAACGCGACGCGCACGTGCGCGCGGATCTGATCGACGTCGGCGCGCAGCGCCGCCTCGACGACGATCTGCAAGAGCTCCTTCGTCTTGCGGTCGAGCATGCGCTGGCCCGTGTAGGTCGCCTCGATGAAGCCGGCGTACCGCTCTCAGGTGACGCGGCGAAACGTGAACGCGTCGATCTCGTCCAGGACGGGCTGACCGCGGTCCTCCCGCTGGCAGTAGCGACGGAACCCGGCGATGCCGTGCGCCCATTCCTCGTCGGACACCATCTGCAGCGTCGAGATCGTGCGCGAGGCGATCCGCTCCGCGTACGTGGGGAGGTCCGGCGCGACGGGGGTCATGACCGTGCGATGGCACACGAGCCCGAGGCCGGCGTCGCGCGCGAGCTCGATCACGGACGCCCGACGTGGAAGCCGTGCGAGGTCGATCGCCCGCGCCGACGGAAAGAACGGCAGCCAGAGATAGCTGTCGAGCGTCTCGGCCGTCGAGTTCACGATGACGAGCGTCCGTCCGCGTCCGAGAATCCGCGCACATTCCGCGAGGCAAGCCGGACGGTCGACCAGGTGATGGTAGACGAGGAACATCCACACGAAGTCGCAGCTCGCGTCGCGGATCGGCAGCTTCTCGGCCGAGGCGCGAATCCAATGGATGGTGCGTTCGGCCGGATCCGCCATCGCCTGCGCCAGCATGCGCTCGGACCGATCCACGCCGGCGACCGCGGCGTCGGTCAGCCCGGAGAGCCACGCCGAGAACCGGCCGAGCCCGCACCCGAGATCGACGACGCGGCGCACGGAATCGCCGCCCAGCGCCTCGCTCACGAGCTCTTCCCAGACGGCGAACTGCGCGGGCGACAGCGCGCGACCGGACGCGTACGTCCGGTGGATGTCGCCGCGGTCGTAGTCGAAGCCTACTTCCCGCTCCACCGGACGTTCCGCAGCGACTGGTAGATGCCGGCGAACGTGGGAATCGTCACGAAGCCGTCGTAGCCCTGCTTCGCCACGTACACCTGCTGGGGGAAATACAGAAAGACGTACGGCGCGTCCTCCATCAGGATCTTCGAGAACTCCGCGTAGTGCTTCTTGCGGTCGGCCTGCGACGCCGTGCGTCGAGCGGCCTCCAGCTCCTCGTCCGCCTTCGGATTCTTGTAGTGGGCGAAGTTGCGGCCCTTCCACTGGCTCGAGTGCCAGATGGTGTACGCGAACGGGTCCGGGTCGTGATGGTTCGTCCAGTTCACGACGATCGCTTCGAACTCCGAGGCGAAGAGCTTCTTGACGAAGGTCGGCCAGTCGAGCGGCTCGAGCTTCGCCTCGACGCCGATCTTCTTCAAGTACTCCTGGATGATCACGCCGGTGTCCTTCATGGTCTGGTTCGCCTGGTCGTGACGGATCGAGAAGCTGAAGCGTTTGCCATCTTTTGTCAGCACGCCGTCCGGTCCCGGCGTGAATCCCGCCTCCGCGAGCAGCGCCTTCGCGCGGTTCGGGTCGTACGGGTACGGCTTCACGCGCGGATCGAACGCCCAGCTCGACGGCGGGAACTGTCCGGTCGCGACCGCGGCGTAGCCCTGCAGAACTTCCTTCACCATCGTCGGCACGTCGATCGCGTGGTTGAGCGCGCGCCGCACGCGGAGGTCGTTGAACGGAGGCAGGTCCTGCCGCCAGCCGAAGTACGTGTACGACGTGTTGTCCCCCACCAGCACCTTGAGCCCCGCGGTCTGCTTGAGCCGCGCGACCTCGGTGAGCGGCGGGTTCTCCATGAAATCGATCCCGCCGGCCCGCATCTCCTGCAAGAGCACCACGGAGTCCGGGATGATGCGGAAGATGAGCCGGTTCAGCTGCGGGCGGCCGCCGTGGTAGCGCTCGTTGGCGTCCATGACGATGCGCTCGCCGCGCCGCCACTCGACGAACTTGAACGGGCCGGTGCCGACGGGCTTCCGGTTGAACTCCGCCGAGTTGAGGTCGGCGTCCTTCAAGAGATGCTCGGGGACGATGCCGGCGCGCGGGTTGGTCAGGACGGCCAGGAACGATCCGGAAGGATAGCGCAGGCGAAAGCGCACGGTGTGGTCGTCGACGACCTCGATCGGCTTCTGCGCGAGCTCCTCCGGCTTCTTGGGGTTGTCCTTCGCCGTCAGCTCGGGAAAGCCGACGAGCGCGTCGAAGTACGCGCGGTGCGGCGTCGTGACTTTCGGATTCAGCACCGCGTAGAACGTGAACGCCACGTCGCGCGCGGTGAACGGCCTGCCGTCGTGCCAGGTGACGCCCTTCCGGAGCTTGAACGTGTACGTGAGCCCGTCGCGCGACGCCTCCCACGACTCCGCGAGCAGCGGTCTGACGCCGAGGTTCGCGTCCAGCTCGAGCAGGCTGTCGAACACGGGCCACTCGGTGATGTACGAGATGCTGTCGGTGGCGATCACCGGATTCAGCGCGGTGGCGTCGCCCCAGAGACCGATGACGAAGTCCTTGCCCGCGGCGAGTGCGGCCGGCGGCGAGACGAGCGCAGCGATCAGCAGCGAGACGAAAGCGAGCGCGTGGATCACGATCGACCCTCCTTTGGATGAGGACGAGAACCTATCACAACGAGCCGCGCAGCATCGGCCTGCAGCGGAGCGTGGGATCGACGGCGTCCCGGAGCCCGTCGCCGAAGAGGTTGAAGCCGAGCACCGTCAGGAAGATCGCGACGCCGGGAAACGTCGCGATCCACCACGCCGACAGGAGATGCTGCCGGCCCTCCACGAGCATGTTGCCCCAGCTCGGCAAGGGCGGCTGGGCGCCGAGGCCGAGATACGAGAGGCCCGACTCGATCAGGATCGTCTGGCCGAGCGACAGGCTGCCCTGGACGATGACGACCGGGACCGCGTTGACGAGCACGTGCCGTCCGAGAATGCGCGCGGTACCGGCGCCGAGGGCGCGAGCCGCGTGGACGAAGTCGCGCGCGCGCAGGCTCAGGCATTCGCTCCGCACGATGCGTGCGACCGGCGCCCACGTGACGAGCGCGATGACCAGCGCCGTGTTCACGAGGCTCGCGCCGAAGAGCGCCACGACCACCAGGATGAGGAAGAGCGCCGGCACCGAGAGGAACATGTCCGCCACGCGCATGATGCCGGTATCGACCTTCCCGCCGGCGTAGCCCGCGACGCTGCCGAGCGCCGTGCCGACGACGAGCGACACGCTGACGGCGAAGAAGCCGATCTCGAGCGACACCCGACTGAGCCCGGAGCCGGTGCAACAGCGACTGCGCCGAGTAGCTGTACGGCGCGATCACCGGGGCCAGCGCGCCCACCGCGATCATCAGCGCGACCACCAGGCCGCCAAGCGAGCCGCGCCAGCTGCCGATGAGAAGCCGGAACGTCGTCGTTCGCGTCACGAGTACGAGATCCGGGGATCGATCAGGCAATACGCGAGGTCGGTCAGCAGATTCGCCGTGACGACGACGGCGGCGATCATCAGATTCACGCCCATGATCACGGGGTAGTCGCGCTCGAACACGGCGCCGACGGCAAGACGACCGATGCCCGGCCACGCGAACACCGTTTCGGTCAACACGGCGCCCCCGACCAGGCTCGGCAGCGACAGTCCGACGACCGTCACGACCGGGATCAAGGCGTTGCGCAGCGCGTGGCGCCACACGACGCGACGACCCGAGAGCCCCTTGGCGCGCGCCGTGCGCACGTAGTCCTGCCGGAGCGCTTCCAGCAAGCTCGACCGCGTGAAGCGCATGAACGCCGCCATCTGGATGAGCCCGAGCGTCAGCGTCGGCAGGATCAGATGGCGAGCGCGCGACAGGACATCGCTCTCACGTCCATACTCGCTGAGGCCGGACGCGGGCAAGAGGCCGAAGAGCTCGGAAAAGATCAGGATCAGCATGATGCCGAGCCAGAAGCTCGGAAACGAGACGCCGAACAGGGAGAGGGACGATCCAAGCGTGTCCCAGATCGTTCCGCGTCTGACCGCGGCCAGGACGCCGAGCGGAATCGCGGCGACCAGCGCGAACGCGAGCGCGCTGCCGGTCAGCTGGAGCGTCGGGCCGAGACGATCCAGGATCAGCGTCGCGACGGGATCGCCGGTCTTGAACGAGCGCCCGAGGTCGCCACGACACGCGGCGGCCGCCCAGGACAGGTACTGCACGAGGAGGGGACGATCGAGCCCGAGCCGCTGGCGGATCTGCGCGGCCGCCTCCTGCGAGAATTCCCCGCCGACGAGCACGGCCTCGGGGCCACCCGGAGCGAGCCGCATGAACGTGAACAGGATCATCGACACGCCGACCAGCATCAGCACGGCGAAGCCGAGGCGCTTCAGCAGATACGCTCTGAGCGGCGCGTCCATGAGGGCGACCGCGCGAGCGTAGCACGCTTGACAGGGTCGGCACGCGGCCTGTATTCGACAGGACCATGTCCAGCGAGATCCTGAGCGGCGTGCGCGTGCTCGATTTCACCACCACCATCGCCGGCCCGCACTGCGGGCGGCTCCTCGCCGATCTCGGCGCCGACGTCGTGAAGATCGAATCGCCCGACGGCGACATGATGCGGACGCGTCCGCCTCTCCGTCGGGGCGCGAGCACGTCCTATGGTCAGCTCAACGCCGGCAAGAAGAGCCTCGTGCTCGATCTGAAGCAACCGGCGGCGGTCGAAGTCGTCACGAGGCTCGCGCGTCGCGCGGACGTGCTCGTGGAAAACTTCCGGCCCGGCGTGATGCAGCGTCTCGGCCTCGACTGGGCCGTGCTCGCGAAGATCAATCCGGCGCTGGTCTACTGCGCGATCTCCGGCTACGGCCAGACGGGACCGTCGGCGGGACTGCCGGCGTACGCGCCGGTGATCCACGCGGCATCGGGCTACGACGTGGCGCATCTCTCGTATCAGGACGGCCGGACGAAGCCGGACAACAACGGCATCTTCATCGCGGACGTGCTGAGCGGTACCTACGCGTTCGGCGCGATCCTGGCCGCGCTCCACCACCGCGACCGGACCGGACAGGGCCAGCTCGTGGACGTCTCGATGCTGGAGAGCATGCTGACCATGACGCTCTCCGAGATGCAGCGGGCGCAGTTCCCCATGGCGCTGCCCGGCCGCCCGATGTTCGGGCCGATCGAGACCAGCGACGGCTACATCATGCTCGCCGTCGCGAGCGAGCGGACGTTCGCGGACCTCGCGCGCGCCGCGGGGCGCGAGGACTGGCTCGCCGATCCGCGATTCGCCGTCTACGCCGACCGCCGCCGCAACTGGCATCTCTTCGTCGAGGAGCTGGAGCAGTGGTCGCGACGGCTCACGACGGTGCAGTGCCAGGCCGCGTTCGATCGGTTCGGGGTGCCGTGCTCGCGCTACCGGACGGTGGAGGAAGCCATGGCCGACCCGCAGCTCGAGCATCGGCGCGCGTTCGGCGAGGTGCAGGACGCCGGGGGAACGTTCCGCGCGCTGAACCCGCCGTTCCGGTTCTCCGACGCGCCGGCCGCGGTTCGGTCGCACGTCGCCGCGCTCGGCGAAGACAGCGGCGCGATCCTGGCGGAAGCGGGATACTCCCAGCGCGAGATCGAGGATCTG
>QHRT01000241.1 GCA_003220195.1 Candidatus Rokuibacteriota bacterium
CGAAGTGCAGATAGTCCGGCCGGTCGACGTCGTCGCAGCGTCCGTACCACTGGTTCAGATCGATGCAGCCGAGGTTCACCACCCAGAGCAGGGACGCCAGGTCCTGCACCATCGGAAAGTCGATGACGTTCCCGGAGCCGTGCTCGATCGAGCAGATCTCGATCCACGAGGGGCGGGGGCTCGGCGCGCGCTTCATGAAGAAGAACTCGCCGGTGATGCCGTTCGGATATCGTTTCATCACCATGGCGCGGTCGCGAACGTGGGGCAGCAGAACGTGCGCGACGTCGGCGTAGTACTGGAGGAGATCGGCTTTCGTCAATCCCTCGTCGGGCCAGAACGGCTTGCGGAGATTGGTGAGCTTCACCGTCCGGCCGCTGACCTCGACCGTCTCGTCGGCGTTCCGGGGAATCGTGATCGTGGGCACGCGCGAGGCGCGGACACTGGCGGCGCGCGGCCCGCGTCGCTCCGACGGGTGATGATCGCGATCGGCGCGCCGGGGCGTGCGGGCGCGCGGCATCAGACGCTCGTCGGACGCGGGAGCTTCGGCAGCTTCGGCGGTCGCGGTCCGTGGCGCGACACGGCGGACGCGACCGGCACGTACTCAAGCTCAAGCGTTTCCCGCGCGCATCGCAGCATCAACCCGCCGCGGCTCATGTCGCCCCGGCCGACGAAGTCGATGGGGAACCACAAGCGGTCGCCGAAGATCGCGCTGAGCACGTCGACGTACTTCGGGGACGCCACGCTGCCGAGGAGCACCACGGAGCACGCCGGGCCGGCGAGCGAGGCGACGGTCTCGGCCGTCGCCTCGAGCGGCCGGCGG
Source organism: Candidatus Rokuibacteriota bacterium (assembly GCA_003220195.1). Lineage (GTDB taxonomy): Bacteria > Methylomirabilota > Methylomirabilia > Rokubacteriales > CSP1-6 > AR8. The sequence continues at coordinate 821 of QHRT01000241.1, forward strand.
TAGCGACGGTTCTTGACGTCGATGTCGACGCGCGCGGCGGCGCGAAGATCGGCCGCCGTGACCGGCGCATCGGCCGGGAAGAGACCCGCGTGCGGCGTGATGACGAGGACACCGGGCTCGAGCGCGGCCGGCGGTCGGGCGAACGCGCGCGCGTACGTGAGCTTGCCGCGAAAGTAGAGCCCGCTCAGAAACGAGAAGACTTCGCCGAGCGGAGCGCCGGCCGGCGAGCGCAGCCGTTCCGCGAGTGGGAATCGCGCGCGTCCGGACGTCAGGAGCTCGGCCCGCAAGCCGCTGCAGGTGGCGGGCGAGAGCAGGAAGATCCGTTCGTGGAAACGATTACGGGTCGGAACAGTCTCTGATGAACCCACAGTTGGTGCAGACGATCTTACATTTCCGCTCGTCCATCCGCTCGCCACAGCGCTCGCAGATGTGGATCCACTCGTCGGTCACGGTCTGTCGAGTTTCCACGGTGGGCAGCGTCGCATCCCCGCGCGACCCGGTCAACACAATACGCTCCTCGAGAACGCGTACACTACGCCGGATGGACGCCGCGTGGCAGGACGAGGAATTCCTCCGGCACGTGTTCGACGAGACGCGCGTCGTGCGCAAGCCGCTCACCGGGATCATCGCCGGCTATCACGTGCTCCCGTACATCCTGGTCGGTCCCGAGCACGAGCATCCGCATCGCTCGGTGGAAGTCCGCGGCCGGATCCGTGTCTCGCCTCGCCTGATCGTCGCGCCGGGGCGGGACGGGCCGACGTACGGGGAACTGTTCGGCGACCGGGAGCTGATGGACCACCGCCTGGTGGCGCGGATGTTTAGCTTCCGCTATGCCTCCCGGGTCGCGCTGGAGAGCGAAGAGCTCCGGATCCGACGACAGGAACGGGACACATCCGGCCACCTGGAGCGGGTGCTCGACGAGTTGACGCAACGGGAGATCGTGAACACCGGGGTGATCGAGTCCCCGGACGTGCGGTTCTACCCGGTTTCGATCGACCGGTTCATCCGCGAGATCCTCGACCAGGAATTTCGCGAATGAGCAGCGCGGACAGCTCGGCCGGATCCACGGGCTTGACCAGGTGCGCATCGAACCCGGCGTCGAGGGCACGGCGCCGGTCCTCGGCTTCGCCATAGCCCGTGAGAGCGACCAGGAACGGTTGCCGTCCCGGCATCGTGCGGATGCGTTTGGCGACCTCGTAGCCGTCCATCCCCGGCAGCCCGATGTCGATCAGCACGGCGTCCGGATTCTTGGCGCGGATCACCTCGATGCCTGCCGTGCCATCCGGGGCCGGCTGGACCAGGTACCCGTCGAGTTCCAGGAGCGCGACGAGCGCCATGCGAGCGTCGTCGTTGTCTTCGATCACGAGCACTGTGGGTTGCGGGCTGGGCTGCACCGCCATGGGACACTTACCGTATCACCGATTCGAGGGCCCGACACCTCTTGACACGCGGAAATGGCCGATGGTACTGCACCAGCGCGTGACTGCCGGATGAGAGATCCCGGAGCGACCTCACGCCACGCGTCCGGGATCGCGCGCGCGCTCAGCTGGGGACTGGTCGGCATGTTCGTCGCGCCCCTCGGCTATCTCGTGTGGGCCTCGCTGCCGTGGCCCCTCATCCACGACGCGCCGATCATGCACTATCTCGCGTGGCGCATCGCCGAGGGCGCGACGCCGTATCGCGATCTCTTCGACATGAACCAGCCGGGGCTCTACGCGATCCACCTCGCGATTCTCAAGCTGCTCGGCGCCGGCGACCTGGCGTGGCGACTGTTCGACCTGGCGGCGCTGGCGGCGGCCTGCGCCGCGCTCGCGGTCTATGCGCGGCCGTGGGGACGCGCGGCCGCCGCGGGCAGCGCCGCGCTGTTCGCGGTGTATCACCTGGCGGGCGGCGCGTGGCAAGCGGGACAGCGTGATTTCCTCCTGTGTCCGTTGCTGGTGCTCGGCGCCGCCTCCGTCGCGAGCTGGATCGAGCGCGGCTCCAGCGCGTCGTCGCTCGGATGGGGTGGAGGGCTCCTGGGCGCTGCGCTCACAATCAAGCCGCACGCCGCGCTGCTGGCGGTCTTGCTGGCCATCGTGATCGCGGTGGCCGCGTGGCGGCGCCGCGCGCTGCCGAAGCTCGTGATCTTCGTCGTCGGCGTTGCGCTTGCGCCGGCCGTGGCGCTCGCGTGGCTCGTGGCGCGTGGCGCATTCAGCGCCTGGCGCGAGGTCACGTTCGGATACTTCGTGCCGGTCTACACGCATCTCTCCGGGCCCGAACGGTTCGTGATCTATCGGTGGCGGGTCTGGATCGTGATCGCGGTCGCCGTGCTCCTTTCGATCACGTCGGCGGCGTGGCACCGCCGCTTCGACGCGCGCCATGGTATCGCGGCGCTCGGCGTCGGATACGGCCTCGTGCATTTCCTCGGGCAGGGCAAGGGCTGGGAATACCAGCTCTATCCTCTCGCGGCCTTCGCGGCCGTCCTCGCGTTCTCGGAGGTCGATCTCCTCATGCGGGCGCGATCCTTTTCGTTCGGCGTCCCGATCGCCGCGAGCCTCGTCGGGATCGCAATTCTCTTGACGGTGAAGGGCGGCGAGGCGGCCGACGCCGCGTGGATCTGGGACAAGGAGCGCCTGGTGCGCCTGGTCGTGAGCGATCTCGCCGCGCGCCGTCGGAGCGGCGATCTCGTGCAGGTGCTCGACACGACCGCCGGAGGACTGCATGCGCTGCTGCGGCTCCACGCCGTCCAGCCGACGCGGTTCGTGTACGACTTTCCGCTGTTCCAGGAGGTCGACGAGCCGGTCGTCCGAAGGTTCCAGGCGGAATTCCTGCGCGATCTGACGGCCCACCCGCCGCGGTTCATCGTCGTGTTCGAGCGCGGCTGGCCCCGGGGCACCTACGACCGCGTCGACAGCTTTCCCGCTTTCGCGCGATGGCTCGAGCGGAGCTACCTCGTCGTCGCGCAGCGGCGCGACGGGTACGTGATCTTTGCGCAGCGAAACGATCCGTAAGATCATCCGCGCCTACGACGACCCGGTCGTCCGCGCGTACTGCTGGATCCGCTTCGGGATCTTGCGCCAGCGATTTCTCGACGAGATCGGACAGTATTTGCCGGAGTCGGGCGCCGTCCTGGACGTCGGCTGCGGGTTCGGGCTCTTCTCGCTCTACTACGCAGCCATCGCGCCGGCGCGGATCATTCGCGGCATCGACCTTGATCGGCGCCGTATCGCGATGGCGCGGCGCGCCGCCACCCGACTCGGCATCGACAACGTCGTCTACGAGGAGAACGACGCGCGGCACTTCAAGGGCGACGGCCACTTCGCCGCGGCGTACATGCTCGACATCGTGCATCACGTGCCGCGGGAGGTCGTGCCGTCGCTGCTCGCCGAATTGCGCCGGGCGCTCGACCGCGACGGCATCCTGCTCGTGAAGGACGTCGACACGCGTCCGGCGCCGAAGCGCTGGTTCACGTGGGCGCTCGACAAGGCGATGAGTCCGTCCACGCCGGTCGCGTACTGGAGCAGCGACGAGCTGACGGAGACCCTCACGGCGAGCGGGTTCCGTGTGCGGCGTCATCTCATGGTCGACATGCTTCCGTACCCGCACGTGCTCTACGTGTGCGCGGCCGTCCCGTGACGCCGCTCCGCGTATCCTGATGCTCGTGAACGAGTCGATCGCTTGACGAACTGACCGGCGCGCACCGGAGCCACGGCGCGCGTGTAAGGAGATCGATGGCGACGAAGATCGTCGAAGGCCGCAAGGCGCCCGACTTCACTCTGCCGGATCAGCGCGGCAAGGCAGTGTCGCTCTCCGACTTCAAAGGCCGGGACGTGGTCGTCTACTTCTATCCCAAGGACGACACCCCGGGCTGCACGAAGGAGGCGTGCGGGTTCCGCGACCATTGGAAAGACTTGCAGAAGGCGGATGTCGTCGTCCTCGGTATCTCGGCCGACGATGCCGCCTCCCACACGAAGTTCGCCGCGAAGTACCGGCTTCCGTTTCCGCTCCTCTCCGATCCCGACCGGAAGGTGATGGAGGCGTGGGGCGCGT
>QHRT01000166.1 GCA_003220195.1 Candidatus Rokuibacteriota bacterium
CGGATGGCGTCGTCGTTCCCGGGGATCGCGTAGTCGATCCCCGTCGGGTCGCAATTGGTATCGACGATCGCGACGATCGGGATCCCGAGACGCTGAGCCTCGGCCACGGCGATCTTTTCCTTGCGGGGATCGATGATGAAGACCGCCGACGGCAGCTGCTCCATGCCCTTGATCCCGGCCAGCGCCTTCTCGAGCTTCTCGCGCTCCCGCTCGAGCTCGAGCGCTTCCTTCTTCGGCAGGCGCTCGTATTCCCCCGTCTCGCGCATCTCTTCGAGCTTCTTGAGCCGCGCGATGGATTTCCGGATGGTCGCGAAGTTCGTCAACGTCCCGCCGAGCCACCGCTGGTTGACGAAGAACATCTCGCAGCGAGCGGCCTCTTCCGCCACCGTGTCCTGGGCCTGCTTCTTGGTGCCGACGAGAAGCAAGGTCCCGCCGCCGGCCGCCAGGTCGCGGACGAATGTGTGCGCCTCGCGAAATTTCTTGAGCGTCTTCTGGAGGTCGATGATGTAGATCCCGTTCCGCTCGCCGAAGATGTACTTCTGCATCTTGGGGTTCCACCGCTTGGTCTGGTGGCCGAAGTGCACTCCGGCCTCCAGCAACTCCTTCATCGTCAACGCTGGCATGTGTCCTCCTCGGTTTGCCTCCGCCGCACTGGAAGAGCCTTCGCTGGCTCCCACCGAAGAATTGCGGCGTGCGTGATTCGTCCCTTCACGTCGTGTACTTGGCGTTGATCCGGACGTACTCCTCGCTGAGATCGCACGTCCACACGGTCTCCTCGCCCCGTCCGAGGCCGAGATCGACCGTGATCGTGTACTCGTTTCTTCCCATGATCTCGCGAAGACGCTCGATGCGCACGCCGGGGCGCATGACGCCCCCCTCCACGAGGCGTTCTTCCTCGAACGAGATGCTGACACGTGAGGCATCGACCCTCGCGCTCGACTTGCCGAGCGCCATCATGAGCCGGCCCCAGTTCGGGTCCTGGCCGTTGATGGCTGTCTTGACGAGGGACGAGTTCGCGATGGACCGCGCCGCCGCGAGCGCATCCTTGCGCGTGGCCGCGCCGCAGACCGTGATCGTGACGAGCTTCGTGGCGCCCTCCCCATCCTGGACGAGCATCCGGGCCAGCCGCCCCATCACGGCCTCGAGCCCGCGCGCGAACTGTCGGAGCCCGCGTCCGGCCTCCGTGAGCGCGGTGTTCTCGGCGAGACCGTTCGCCAGCACCGCCACGGTATCGCTGGTCGACTGGTCACCGTCGACGGTCGCCCGGTTGAACGAGCGGTCCACCGCCCGGCGGGTCACCGTGTTGAGCGCTTCACGGCTCACGACCGCGTCGGTGGCGATGAAGCAGAGCATCGTCGCGAGGTGGGGCTCGATCATGCCGACGCCCTTCGCCATGCCGCCGATCGTCACCGAGCGGCCATTGACGTCGACGCGCGCCGCCGCCTCCTTCGTCCGCGTGTCGGTCGTGAGGATCGACTCGTTGGCGCTCCGGCCTCCCTGTGGCGACAGCGCCTTCACGAGCTTCGGAAGAGCCGCGCGGATCTTCTCCATCGGCAACGGCACCCCGATCACGCCCGTCGCTGCGATCAGGACGTGTTGCGGCGAGATCCGCAAGAGCTCGCCCACCAGCCGGGTCATCTCCCGCGCGTCGCGCACGCCCTGCTCTCCGGTGCACACGTTCGCGCAGCCGCTCGAGGCGACGATCGCCTGCGCCACTCCGCCGCGCGCGTGCTCCATCGAGACGATCACCGGAGCGCCCTTGACCTGATTCGAGGTGAACACGGCCGCCGCGCGGGCGGGCGCCGAAGAATAGACGAGCGCGAGGTCTTTTTTGCCGCTGGGTTTGATTCCGGCGGCCACACCGCTGGCCAGGATCCCCGGCACGGCCGTGATGCCGCCGTCGAGCCACTCGAGCTCGGCCAAGCTAGATCTCGACCATCACGGATAGACCGGCGGGGCCTCGAGTCCCAGCCGTTCGGGCCACCCGCACACGAGGTTCAGGTCCTGCACACCGTTCGCCGACCCGCCCTTGCCGAGGTTGTCGATCGCCGAGACGCACACTGCCCGGGATGTCCGCGGGTCGGCAACCACGGTGACATCGCAATAGTTCGAGCCGACCACGGCACGCGTCGTGGGACGCTCGCCCTGGCCGAGCACGCGCACGAAGGGCTCCCCGGCATAGCACTCGCGATAGAGCTCGACCAGCTCCGGAGTGGACGCCCCGCGCGTCAGCGGCACCGAGGCGGTGGTGAAGAGGCCGCGATTCAACGGGACCAGATGCGGCGTGAATGCCACGCGGAGCGGCGCGCCGGCCAGGAACCCGAGCTCCTGCTCGATCTCCGCCGTGTGTCGATGCGACGCGATGCCGTAGGCCTGGATGTTCTCGTTCGCTTCGGTGTAGATGTACATCGGGTCCACGCTGCGTCCCTGCGCGCCGGCGCCCGTGACGCCCGACTTCCCGTCGACGACGATCCCGTCCAGTCGAGCGAGCCCGCGGCGAACCAGAGGCGCGGTGGCGAGGATCGCGCCGGCCGCATAGCAGCCCGGTGACGCGACGAGTGAGGCACCCGCGATCTCCTTCCGGTGGAGCTCGGGCAACCCGTAGACCGCTTCGGCGAGCCCGCGCGGGTCGGTGTGAGGTGCCTTGTACCAGGTCACGTAATCTTCGGCGGCGCGGAGGCGATAGTCCGCCGAGAGGTCGATGACCTTGCAGTCCCGGGCGCGCAAGATCGGGACGAGACGCTGGGACTCGAGGTGGGGAAGCGCCAGGAAGACGATGTCCGCGTGAGCCGCCAGCCATTCCCCGTCGAGTTCGTGGAACGTCAGGTCGCTCAGTCCGCGGAGGTGCGGGTAGGCATGGTCGAGCCGTTCGCCCGCGCGTCGCTCGGACGTCACGCCGCTGATGGTGACGCCCGGGTGCGCGAGCAGTAGCCGCAAGAGCTCGGCTCCCATGTAGCCGCTCGCTCCGGCGACGCCGACACGGATTTTCGTCACGTGGAGCCCGTGCGTTACCGCTTCGAGTACTGGAACTTCTGTCGCGCTCCCGGTTGCCCGTACTTTTTCCGCTCGCGCATCCGCGGATCGCGCGTCAGGAGGCCCGCCTTCTTGAGCGGCAGGCGGAGCTTGTCGTCGAACTGGGCCAGCGCACGCGCCAGGCCGTGGCGGACCGCACCCGCCTGGCCCGTCGGTCCACCGCCGGCCACGGTCGCGATCAGGTCGAATTGCCCCGAGGTGTTCGTGACCTGGAACGGTTGCGCGATGATCATGCGCAGCGTCTCGCGGGGGAAGTAGTCCTCGAAGGACCGCCGGTTCACCACCATGCGGCCCGAGCCGGGGCGGACCCATACCCGCGCGACCGAAGTCTTTCGCCGCCCGGTGCCGTAGAACGTGTCGATGAGTGCCGCCATCAACGCACCTCCAGCGTCTCGGGCAGCGACTCGGGATGCTGCGCCTGATGGGGATGCTCCGCCCCGCGATAGACCTTCAGCTTTTTCGCCATCTGCCGGCCGAGCCGATTCTTGGGCAGCATGCCCTGCACCGCCCACTCGATGACACGCTCCGGATGCGTCTTGAGCATCGTCTCGGCGCGGACCTCGCGGAGCGCCCCGATGTACCCCGTGTGCCAGCGATAGAGCTTGCCGGCCCGTTTGCGGCCCGTCAGCGCGATCTTCTCCGCGTTGACCACGATCACGTGGTCACCGACGTCGACGTGCGGGGCATACCACGGTTTGTGCTTGCCTCTGAGAATCGTCGCGATTCGCGTGGCGAGACGCCCCAGCACCTTGCCGTCGGCATCGACGACGTACCATTTGCGATCGATCTCGCTCTCCGTGGGCATCGGCGTCGGCATCGGTCTCCTCTAAACACCTGACAACGTCCCGTGAACACTCCTCGCGCTCGCACTCGAAGTGGCCGTCAGATCAGGAAAATCCGAACGATCTAGACTAAAGGAAAAGGCCTCGCCTGTCAAATCCCACGCCCAGGCCGGTTGACCATCTTCTGGGGCCACGGACAGAGCGCCCGAACGGGGCAGACCGGACAGGCGGGCTTCTTCGCGGTGCAGGCTTGCCGGCCATGGGCCTGGATCAGGTGGCAGAAGCGTGTCCAGCTGGGCCGCGGCAAGACCTGGGTCAGCTGGTCGTGCAGGCGATCCGGATCATCGGCCCTGGCCAGGCCGAGGCGCTGCGTGACGCGAAACACGTGCGTGTCGACCGCGATCGCCGGCCGGCCGAACGCGTTGCCGAGGACGACGTTCGCCGTCTTCAAACCGACGCCTGGCAAGGCGGTCAGCTCCTCGCGGGTCTCCGGCACCCGACCGCCGTGCCGTTCGCCCAATGCGCTGGCCATGGCGGTGATGGCGCGCGCCTTGGCGCGAAAGAAGCCGCAGGAATGGATCTCGGTTTCGAGCGTCCCGAGGTTCGCCCGCGCATAGTCGTCGGCCGTCCGGTACTTCTTGAACAGCTCGCGCGTCACGACGTTCACCCGCTCGTCGGTGCACTGCGCAGCCAGGATGGTCGCCACCACCAGCTCGAGTGGCGTGGTGAACGTGAGTGCGATCCTCGCATCGGGATACGCCCGCTCCAGCAGTTTCACGATGCGAGTCGCGCGCTTCCTTTTGTCGGCGAGAGACTCTCTCATGGCTTCCCTGCCGAAAGTGCGTCGCGGAGATGAATCGCGTCGGGCGTGATGTCGACGCGCCCGAGCTCCACGTGGATCGGAAGGCGCGATGCGATCCGTGCTCCGGGATCGTATTGGCGGAGGAGCCAGCCGACGAGGCTCTCCGGCACCGGGATCCCACCATACCTCACGCGGTCGGCGGAGAGGCGGAACAGCACGTCCTGCCTCGGCTCGATCGAGACGCGCGCAGCGAGCGTCGGACCGCGGCCACGCATCACGACGTCGATGGCCCCCTCCGCGAGCGTCACGGACGTGCCCCGGAAGCCTTTCACGCCGTGGAGGAATTGCTCGAGGTCACCAGCGGTGATCCGCGCGCCGACGAACCGAGCCCGTCCGGTGTCGAGCGCCTGAAGGCGCCCGGCTGCTCGTGCGCTGTACGGATCCACGACGACCTCGTCCACCACGATCTTCACGTCGTGCACCCGCAAGAGCGCGGACCGCGGCCGGCGCAGTTCGCCGAGCGTCGCGGCCGCCGCGGTGAGGCCAAGGCGGCGGATGTGGCCCAGGCGGATCGTGTCGTCGTATTCGAGCGTGACGCCGAGACGCTCGACGTCGCGCGCGTAGTCCCGGACCTCCCGGCGGATCGCGGCATCGATCGACTCGGCGAGCGCCGCCGCCGGCATGTCGGTGACGGGCGGAACGTTTCGGGCGCGCACGGTCGCCGTGGACCCGTCGGGAAGTGGAAACTGTCCGATGATCGGAAACACACGCGCGAGGTCAGCGTCCGTCGCCAGCAGCCGGGTAATCCGGTTCGGCTTCTCGACGGTCCAGCTTGGTCCCTGGTCACCCGATTTCAACACCATGTATCGAATTCCCAGCGGCGAATCCCACGCTCTCCCGATGCGGACGGGCAGGCCGTCCCGCACCGCGTAGTACCGGAAGTTGCTCGTGGAGAACTCCGCGACGTTGGGGACGATGCTGACGTTCGCCGCGAGACCCTCGCTGTGACGGGTGATGAGCTGCAGGATTTCCTGGTGGTGCCACGTCTCGCCGCTCGGCGGCGCCGCGAACCACGAGGGGACGTCGAGCCGCGGCAGCGTGTACGGCGCCGGAACGCCGAACGTCGTGCCGAGCACCTGGACCGTGCCGACGATCGCGACCGCACCCCCCGTCAGAAGCCGGAGACGCGGTCCGAACGCGCTCACTGCCAGGCCGGCAAGGATGGCGGCGGTCGGCACGAGCGGGAGCGCGT
>QHRT01000167.1 GCA_003220195.1 Candidatus Rokuibacteriota bacterium
CCCCCGCTTCGACGACCTGACGGAACGCGCCCATCATGGGCAAGCGATGCCGGAGCGCCAGCTCCGCGACCTGCGCCCGATTCGCGACGGCGCGAGGACCCTCGATCAAGAGCAGCGCGCCGGCGCGCTCCTGCTTCGCCGCGGTGAATGCGCGGTCGAAATCACGCGCGCCCTGGAGCTGCAAGTAGTGAAGTCGCAACCCCAGCGTCCCCGCGACGGCGGTCATCTTCTTGAGGATCTCGTCGTCGTCCGGCGGCCGTGGGACATCCCACAGCACGGCGACACGCGCCAGCCGTGGAATCGCGGTCTTGAGCAGCTCCAGGCGTTTTCCCACCAGCTCCGATTGGCCGACGGTGAGTCCGGTCAGGTTGCCGCCCGGCCGCGCGAGCCCCGCGGCGCCCAGCTGTCGTGGCTCCGTCGAGGCGATCATGACGATAGGGATCGTGGCCGTCGCGCCGCGCGCGGCGCGCGTCGCCTCGGGCCCGGCGGTGAACAGGACCGTGACGTTGAGCTTGACGAGCTCTGCGGCGAGGCCGGGAAGGTCGTCGAGGTTGCCCGCAGGGCGGCGCTCGACGGTCAGGTTTTGCCCCTCGCTCCAGCCGAGCTGTCGGAGCTCGGTCATGAAGCCATCGAGCTCGGGCATCGGCGGCGGGTTCGAAAGCGACGTCACCATGAGCATTCCCAGACGCGCAGTGGTCGCCGCCGGTTGGGCTTCCGTTCTCGATGCGGTCAGGGCGCCGGCGATTGCGGCGACGACGAACGTGCGCCGCGGAATCATGTGATGATCGCGCTCGCTCTCGCCACGTTCCGCGGCGCTCGGACCCGGATGCGAGCGGCGCGACACGGAGATCGCGCCGCTAGCCGAGCAACCCGTACAGCTTCGCCGCGTTCTCGTTCGTCATCTTCGCCCTGACGTCGTCCGGCACACCCTTGAAGTCTCGCGCGATCACCTCGCGCGAATGGGGCCACGTCGCCAGCGTGTGCGGATAGTCGGACGCCCACATGAAGTTGCCGGCGCCGACGAACGTCCACGTCGCGATGCCGACCGGGTCGTCCATGAACGTCGCGAAGACCTGTCGCCGGAAGTATTCGCTCGGCAGGAGTGTGATCGGCGCCGGATCGGTGAAGCGGAATCGCTGCGCGGTGAAGTCCGCCCGGTAGAGAAAGTGCGCGAGCCAGCCGATGTCGTTCTCGGCCGAGACGACCGTGAGCCCGGGGAAGCGCTCGAGGACGCCCCCGAAGATCAGCGTGGTCAGCGTGCGCTGGGTCTCGTGCGGCAGCGTCATCGCGCGCATGTAGCGGTTGACGTTGGTGTGCAGGCTGAGCGGCATTCGCAGATCTTGCGCGGCCGCCCAGAACGGGTCGTAGCGCGGGTCCGTGTAGTCGTGTCCCTCCGGCGGCGAGGCCATGATCATGGCGCCCTTCAGTCCCATTCGCGCGCATCGCTGGATCTCTTGCACGCCGTCGTCCACGTCGAGCAGCGGAACGAGCGCGAGACCCGCGAACCTCCTCGGATCGTGACGGCAGAACTCGGCGAGCCAGTCGTTGTACGCGCGAAAAATGGCGGCCTGGAATGGCGCGTCCGTGAGGCCGAAGAGCCGGAAGCCGAGCGTGGTGTACAGGACTTCTGCGGCGACACCGTCGATCGCCTGATCTTTGATCCGCTCGACGGGATCCCAGCCGCCGGGACGCGCGGCTTCGTATCCGGCCTTCTGGGCGGCCTTCAGCTCCTCGGCGCTCTTTCCGGCCGCGAACGTCCCACCGACCGACCGCGGCTCGAGCCCCTCGCAGATGAACCAGTAGCCAGGCTTGCCCTGATGTTCGTGCACGATGCGCGGGGCGCGATCGCGAAAGCCCGTGTCGATGCGCTTCACCCAGAGGTCGGGCGGCTCGTTCATGTGCGAGTCGGCCGAGATGATCAGGTCCTCTGCCATGGCGTCTCTCCCTGGCGACAGTCGAACGATGCGCCGACAGTAGCGCCGGGCCGTGACCCGGTCAAGGAAGGGACCGGGCTTCTTGACAACCGGGAGGTGCGCACGGAAGATCGCGCAACGTCTTTCGACTCGGCGGAGGCGTCGCATGCCCGATCGGCCGGACACGTCCCCGGAACACCTTCCTACCGGAGTGGAGCTGACCGCGCTCGATCCGACGTTTCGCGCCGACCCGTACCCGGTCTTCGCGCGCCTGCGCGAGAGCGGGCCGGTGCATCGAGACGACGACATCAAGCGCTGGGTTCTGACGAGCCACGACGACGTCGATCGCGTGCTTCGCGATCGCACGATGGCGGTCGATCCACGCAAAGCCACTCCTGGTACCTACATGCACCTCTTCCTCTCGACCAGGGGAAGAGAGCACAGCATGCTGATGCAGGATGCGCCTGCTCACACGCGCCTCCGCGCGCTCGTCAGCAAGGCGTTCACCGCGCCGCGCGTGGAGCGTCTGGCGCCCCGGATTCACGACATCATCGACGGGTTGCTCGACGCCGTGGAGGGACAGGAGAGCTTCGATCTCATCGAGGCGTTCGCCGGACCTCTTCCGGTGATCGTGATCGCCGAGATGCTCGGCGTCGATGCGGCCGATCACCGGGATTTCAAGAGGTGGTCGTACTGGATCGGCATGACGTTGAACCCGCGGCTCACGGACGGAGAACGCGCGGGGATCGCGGCCGCGATCGAGGAGTCCGACACATATCTGGAGAGAGTCATCGCGGAGCGGCGTGGCCAGCCGGGCGAGGATCTCATCAGCGCGATGATCCTCGCCGAGGAGCAGGGGGATCAGCTCACCGACGACGAGATCGTCACGATGTGTCGGCTCTTGCTGGCCGCCGGCAACCTGACGACGACGGACCTCATCGGCAACGGCGTGTGGACGTTGCTGCGACATCCGGCCGAGCTCCAGAAACTCCGCGACGATCCGTCGTTGATCAAGAACGCCGTCGAGGAGATCCTTCGCTTCGAATCGCCGGTCGTGCAGACGGCGCGGATCCCCATGAAGGATCTCGAAGTCGGTGGATGCCCGATCACGAGCGGTGAGTCGGTGCTGAGCTTCGTGGCCGCCGCGAATCGCGACCCGGCGGTGTATCCCGAGCCAGATCGGTTCGATGTCAGCCGCGAGGACGTGCACCATCACTCGTTCGGCGGCGGCGCACATTTCTGTCTCGGCGCGCCGCTGGCGCGACTCGAGGCCCAGATGGCGATCGCGGCGCTCGTCCGGCGCTTCCCCCATCTCCGCCTTGCCGACGAGCCGCTCGACTGGCGCGCGATCCCCGCATTTCGCGGATTGGCGGGACTTCGTGTGGTGGTCAAGGAGGCATCGGCGTAGACTCGCGGCGATGAGCCACGGGTTTCGCGAATTTCTCCGCGCGCTCGAGGACGCCGGCGAGCTGCAGCGCGTCAAGAAAGCGGTCGACCCCCGCCACCTCTCCGCGTTGATGGCGCAGGCGTCGCAAGCGACGTTCTTCGAGCAGATCGCCGGCTACCCGGACTGGCGCGTCGCGGGCGCGCTCGTGTCCACGCGACGCCGTCTCGCCATCGCGATGGGATGCTCCGAAGCGGCGATCGCGACGCGCTTCGAAGAGAGCATCCGCCAGCCGATCGAGCCGACGCTGGTCGATCGAGCGCCCTGCCAGGACGTCGTCTTGACCGGCAACGATGTGGATCTCACGCGCGTGCCGATCCCGATGATGCACGTCAAGGACGGCGGCCCGTACATCTCCGCCACGCTGGTCGTGTCGAAGGATCCCGAGTACGGGCGCAACGTCGGCTCATATCGCCTGATGTATCGCACGCCACGCGAGACCGGGATCGACCTGGTGTCGCCGTCGGACATGCGGGTGTACTACCAGCGCGCGCTCGATCGGGGTCGGCCGCTCGAGATCGCCGTCGCGATCGGTGTGCATCCGTTCGAGCTCCTGGCCGCGTCGTACAAGGCGCCGATCGACGTCGACGAGCTCGCGGTTGCCGGCGGCCTGCACGGCGCGCCAGTCGAGCTGGTACGGTGCCGCACCGTCGACCTCGAGGTGCCCGCGCACGCGGAGCTGGTGCTCGAGGGCGAGCTGCTGCCGATCGGATGGACGGCCGACGAAGGACCGTTCGGCGAGTTCAGCCACATCACCGGCGAGGTGAAGTGGAACCCGATCTTCCGAATCCGCGCGATCACCCACCGCCGCGATCCCATCTTCTACGTGCTGCAGATGCCGTGGGAGAACGACTGGCTGGCGGCGCCCGTGATCGAGGCGGCGGGGCTCCAGGCGTTGCGCGTTGCCAGCGTGCAACCGGTTGCCATTCGCGCGCCGGTCGGCGGCTGCTGCTACTGGACGCTCGTCGCGTCCATCAAGAAGCGTCCAGGTGAGGGCAAGAACGCGCTGCTCGCGCTCCTGTCGGTGGCCGAGGTGAAGCTCGCGATCGTCACCGACGACGACATCGACATCGACGATCCGGACCAGCTCGACTGGGCGATGACGTTTCGCGTGCAGGCCGACCAGGACGTCCTGATCGTTTCCGGCGCCCGCGGCAAGCACATCGATCCGAGCGTCCGCGCTGCCGCCATGGGCAAGGGCGGCCTGCCGACGACGGCGAAGCTCGGGATCGACGCGACCATCCCCGAGGGCGTTCCTCGCTCGCACTACGAGCGGCTACGCTATTTCGCGAAGGATGCCGTGCGTCTGGAGGACTATCGTTGAACCCGCTGGCTCGAGTGCTCGTCGCCGAGCTCTCCGAGCGGCCGCGCCACTTCGGCGAGCTGGTCGAGGCGCACATGGAGACGGCGTGGCGCGATTTCCTGCTCGCGTGGGGCGAGGTGCGCGCCGCGGACATCCTCGGACGTGACGACGACGGCCGATATCTGATTCGCGCCGGCGCCGTCGTGTCCTGACGTTCGGACATCCCACGATGAAGATCGACGTGCTGCTGATCCCCATGAGCGCGCGCTACGCGGAGATGCGAGAGGCCGCGCTCGCAGTCGAGGACGCGGGATTCGACGGGCTCTGGACGTGGGATCATCTCCGCGATCCCGACGACGGGTCCGGCCCCGGCGTGCCCGAAGCGTTGACCGCGCTCGCCGCGCTGGCCGAGGTCACACGCCGCGTCACGCTCGGCCCGCTGGTACTGAACGTCTCGAACCGGCATCCGGGCCTCCTCGCGAACATGGCGGCGACGCTCCAGACGATCTCGGGTGGGCGCTTCATCCTCGGCATCGGCGCCGGCGGCAGTCGCCGCACGCAGTACGCGGCCGAGCAACACGCGCTGGGGTTGACGGTCGAGCCTGACCCCGTTCGGGCCGAGCGCGTCGCCGAAGCGATCCAGGTCATACGTCGTCTCTGGTCCGGTGACCGGTCGAATTTCTCCGGAGAGACGTACCGGCTCGAACGGCCGTTGGGATATCTGCGGCCCGATCCACCGCCACCCATCATCGTGGGCGGCTTCGGCCCTCGGATGGCCGGCATCGCGGGTCAGCACGCCGACGGATTCAACACGCAGGCGATGCATCCGCAGCTCGGCGATCTGGTGAAGATCGCGCGCGACGCGCAGGCCGCGGCGGGACGCGATGCGTCGCGATTCCTCGTCACGGTCTTCGCGGGCATGGGCGAGTCGTGGCTTCGCCCGGACTCCCGAGGGCGTCAGATGCTCGAGCGGGTCGGAGTCGCCAGGCTGATCTTGTTGATCTCGCCGCCATTCGACACGGGCGAGATCCGCCGTCACGGCCGTTTGCTGGCGGACGCGCGCGCCGCTGCCGACTGAGGAGAACGGTGTTCAAGTACGAATGGATCGTCATGGCATGGCGCTGTGGAACATCGTGATCGGGCTGATCGTCGACATTGCCATGTCGCTTCTGCGCTGATCCGAGAGATCCGGTTTCGAAAATCCTGGCGAGAACGGCTCGTCGCGACGCGACACGCGCGGTGCCTCGGAGAGCCGGCAGATCACGGAACGCCCGACAGGTTCCCGTTACAATGGCGTGAGGGAGGGGTTCACACATGGACGCATGGACGACGACACGGGCCGGGACGGTCGAGCGAATCTCCGCGTTTCTCTGGAAGGTCTACGCCTGGATGGCCATCGGCCTCGGGATCACCGCGGTCGTGGCGTTCGTGGTGGCGAGCTCGCCGGAGATGCTCCGCGTGCTCGTCGGAAACCGCCTCGTGTTCTTCGGCCTGGTGATCGCCGAGCTCGGACTCGTGTTCTACCTCTCCGCGCGCGCCACCCAGATGGCGCCGAGCTCCGCCGCCGGGTTGTTCGCGCTCTACTCCGCGCTGAACGGCGTCACGCTGTCGGTCGTCCTCATCGCGTACACGGGCGAGTCGGTCGCGACGACCTTCGTCGTGACCGCCGGCATGTTCGGCGCGCTCGCCTTCTTCGGCTCGACGACGAAACGGAGTCTCGCCGGCGCCGGACAGTTCTTCATGATGGGGCTGGTCGGTCTGATCCTGGCGTCCATCGTCGGCATCTTCTGGCACAACGACGCGCTGCAGTTCCTGATCTCGGTGGTCGGCGTGATCGTCTTCACCGGCCTCACGGCATATGACGCGCAGCGACTGAAGCAGATGGCGCTCGCGTTGCCCGAGGGCGAAGCCGGCAGCTACGCGATCGTCGGCGCGCTCGCGCTCTACCTCGACTTCGTGAACCTGTTCTTGATGCTGCTCCGCTTCACCGGCCGCCGGGACTGATCGACTGATTACATGGGGGGCCCCGAATGGCCCCCCATCCTTGAAGCGAAGGGGGCTACGCCCCCCTCGCACTCCCCCGGCCCCGACGCTCGGAACCGCCCGGCCGAGCCGGGGCGGTCCTCGCCGCCGCGCGCGGCGGGGACCGCAGCGATCGCTCGCCGGGATGCTGCACCGGCGTCAGAGGTTCTTGAACCGGTCGTTGAGCCGGGTGATCCGCTCCCGTTCCTTCGTCTCAGCGTCCTCACGGACGGCCCGCTCGCGGCTCGCCGATTCGACCTGCCGGGCGTAGCGCGCGTTCGTGGAGGCGATCCACTTGTCGATGGACTGGATCCACTGCTCCACGCGTTCCTCGTCACTCTTGAAGGAGAGCGCGTCACGGTCGAACACGACGCGCTGCGGGCCGGCCGTCGGCGACGCCTCGCCCGCGAGCTTGAAGAGCTCGAGCCATTCGCGCGACGGGATCGCGCAGAGCTGTACTTCCCATTGGGTGCCATTGGTCGTCCGGGGTGGGGTGGTGCGTTTGATCTCATCGATGGATGACACCTTGTTCTCCTTCTCCGCGCGCAAGAGGCTCGCGCGGTGCTCGGGACCGGTATGGGCGCTGAGAGCGGCGGCGGGTGTTGAGCCGCCCCGCTCCGGCGGAAGGGCCCGAACCTGCCCGATCAGCCAGTATCCCCCTTTACCCGGCATCGTGAGGTCGTGGCCATTTTACCAACGCAATTCGTGCGTC
>QHRT01000176.1 GCA_003220195.1 Candidatus Rokuibacteriota bacterium
GCGCGGCTTCGCCGGGCGCCGCGACGAATATTTGATGTTCTGGGACGCCTCGCTGGACGCCTGAAGATCATGCTCCCTCGACGTTGCGCAGCGTCGGGTCCAGCATGTCGCGGAGCCCGTCGCCGAGAAAGTTCGAGCCCGCCGCCGTCAGCATGATGGCGAGGCCGGGGAAGAGCGCGATCCACCAGGCGTCCCTCAGGTAGTCGCGGCCGTCGGCGAGCATGCTGCCCCACGTCGGCGTGGGCGGCGGCACGCCGAGGCCGAGAAATCCGAGCGCCGCTTCGAGAATGATCATGCGCGCGACCTCGAACGAGGCGAGCACCGTCAGCGGGCTCACCACCCCTGGCGCGACGTGGCGCCACAGGATCCGACGGTCGCCAGCGCCGAGGCTGCGCGCCGCCTGGACGAAGTCCTGCGCGCGGAGCGCCAGCACCACGCCCCGCGTGGTGCGCGCGTACACCGGCCACGTCGTGATGACGAACACGATGACGATGTTCCGCAGCGACGGGCCCATCAGCGCGACGATGCTCAACGCGAGCAGGATGAACGGGAACGCGAGCTGCAGATCCACCGAGCGCATGACGAACACGTCGATCAGCCCGCCGTAGTAGCCAGCCAGGAGTCCGAGCGTCATTCCGATCAGCGCGGAGAGCGCCACCGTCGGGAGGCTCACCACGAGCGAGACGCGGCTGCCGTAGATGATCCGGCTCAGGATATCGCGACCCAGGTGGTCCGTTCCGAGCCACGCCACCCGGCCGGACCGCGGATCCTTGAACCCGGGCGGCCTCAGGCGCAGGAGCACCTGCTGCGCCGTCGGCGAGCGCGGCGCGATGCGCTCGGCCGCGAGCGCGAGCCCGGCCACCGTCGCCATGATCGCGAGGCCGATCACCGCGAGCCGATGACGCCAGAAGCGGCGCAGTCGCTGGCTCGGCGCGATCACGCGATCGCGCCTCCGGGCGTCTCGCGAGTCACGCCCTACTCCGCGACACGGATGCGCGGGTCGAGCACGTTGTAGAGCGTGTCCACGGCCCAGTTGATGACGACGACCAGCACCGCCGAGACGAACACCGCGCACTGCACGACGGGATAGTCGCGCTGGTGGATGGCCGTGACGGTCACCATGCCGACCCCCGGCCACGCGAAGACGGTCTCCGTGATGACGGCGCCGCCCAGCAGAAGTCCGAGCTGGAGTCCCAGCAGCGTGACGACGGGGATCAGCGCGTTGCGTAGCGCGTGCCGCACGATGACCGCGCGCTCGGCCAGGCCCTTGGCGCGCGCGGTTCGCGCGTAGTCCTGTCCCAGCACGTCGAGCATGCTGGACCGCGTGAGCCGGATGATGAGGCCGATCAGGAACGTGCCGAGCGTGACGGCCGGCAGCACCAGGTGCTGCGGCGTCCCCCAGCCCGACACCGGAAGCCAGCGGAGGTTGACGGAGAAGACGACGATCAGCATGAGCCCCAGCCAGAACACGGGCATCGACTGGCCCAGGAGCGCGAGCGCCATCGACCCGTGATCCCAGAGCGAGAGCCTCTTGACGGCGGAGACGACGCCGATCGGCATCCCGACGAAGAGCGCGAAGACGAACGCGCCGGCGGAGAGCAGGAGCGTCGCGGGCAGCCGCTCCAGGACCACCTCGAGCGCGGGCCGCTGGGCGCGGATCGATCGGCCGAAGTCCCCGGTGACCGCGTGCCCGAGAAAGCGCGCGTACTGCATGACGAAGGGCTCGTCGAGGCCGAGCGCCGAACGCAGGTCGCGGATCTGCTCGGGCGTGGCCTGTTCGCCGAGCATCACCGTCGCCGGATCCCCGGGCGTGAGATGGAGCAAAGCGAACACCACGACGGTGACGAGCCACAGGAGCGCGATCGATTGCAGCGTTCGCCAGATGAAGGGGCCCAGCACTCGCTACGCTCGGACGGAAGTGACCGGCAACATCGGGACTCGCGCGGAGTCTAGCGACCGCCCGGGAGACGGTCAAGGCGACCGGCGTCTGCTGAATGCGCCAGCGCTGCGGCACGACGCCGATCGGGCACGATCACGCCGGCGGGCCTCCGACTATGAGCCGGGCGCGCGAGCGTCGAACGGCCCGGGAGCGCCTTGCGCAAGGCCGAGCACGTCGCCATAATCGCCGGCGCGCCGTTCCGCACATTCAGACCGGAGAGGAACCCCATGGGTCGTGTAGAGGATCGAATCGCCGTCGTGACGGGCGCCGCCAACGGACTCGGGCGCGCGATCGCCTTGCGCCTCGCGGAGGAGGGCGCGCGCCTGGCGCTCGGCGACATCGAGGCCGCCGGGCTCGAGCGCACCGTGTCGGACATCACGAAGTCGGGCGGTCAAGCGTTCGGCGTCGTCGGTGACGTCACCGAGGAAGCGCCGGCAACGCGGCTCATCGACGACGCGGTCGCGCGGTACGGTCGGCTCGACATCCTGGTCAACAACGTCGGCGGCAGCCGCTCAGCGAGGATCTGGGAGATGACGGCGGAGCAGTGGGACTTCGTCATCCGGCTCAATCTCCGGAGCGCGTTCCTGTGCACGCGCGCCGCGGTCCGACACATGATGCCGCAGCGCTCGGGTCGTATCGTGTGCCTGTCGTCCGGAGCCCGCGAGGGCACGCCGTGGACCGCGTACTACCAGGGTGGCGCGAATTACTCCGCGGCGAAGGCCGGCATCCACGGCTTCATCCGGGACGTCGCGCTCGAGCTCGCCGAGTACAACATCGCGGTCAACGCGATTGCGCCCGGACCGATCGACACCGAGCGCGCCGGACCGAATCTCAAGACGCTGAACGCGACCGTCGAGTACAGCCCGAACCGCATGACGCCGCTCCGCCGCCTTGGCCAGCCGATCGAGATCGCCAACGCGGTGCTGTTCCTGGTCTCCGACGAGGCGAGCTACATCACCGGCGTGACATTGCAGGCGACCGGAGGCCGTTGAACCGCGTCACTGTCACGGGCAGCGTCTCACAACATCGACTTCCGTCCCGAACGCCGCGTGCAGTGCTCGGAGAGCTACCGCTCAGGCTCGAAGTCGGCGGCTACGCGTCGAACCGATGCGGGTGCACGTCGGTAGCGACGCGCATCACGGCATCGCGATGCTTCCGGCGAACGTCGCCGAAGGCTTCAGGATGCACACACGCCGCGAGGATCTCGAGCGACTCGACGATACGCGGCCCCGGACGATTGAAGAACGCGTTGCCATCCGCGACGTAGACACGGCCGTCGCGTGGGGCACGCCACGACTCCCACGGCAGTGAGGCGCGGAACAGCTCGAGCTCATCCAGCGTTCGCTGCAGCGGAAACCCGCACGGCGTGATGAGCACGACGTCCGGATCGAGAGCCATCAGCTCCTCACGCGTCAACGTCGGTGCGTGATCCCCTGGTCGGGTGACCAGAGGGGCGCCACCAGCGCGTCCGATCAGCTCAGGCATCCACATGCCGGCGATCATGACGGGATCGAGCCATTCGATGGCCAGGACGCGAGGCCTCCCGGCGCACGCGCGACTGCGCTCGGTGATGCCCGCCATCCTCGCCTGAAGCGCGCTCACGACGTTCGCGCCCTCGGCGGAGCGCCCGAGCGCTTCGGCCACCCGGCGGATATCCGCCCAGATGTCATCCAGACGGGTCGGGTGCAGGTTCACGAGCCGAATCGGCCGATGCACCAGCTTCGCCGTCGCGGCGCACACGTCGTCGAACGAGACCGCGCAGACGTCGCACAGGTCCTGGGTGACGATGACGTCCGGCCTGGCCGCTTCCAGCTGGGCCAGTTCGATCTCGTAGACGGCCAGGGCCTGTTGCAGGACCGTTCGGACTTCTCGGTCGATCGCGCCGCTGCCGGTCACCGGCCGCAGGCGCGCGCGCGTCAGCGCCGGGAGGTGCCGGACGCTCTCGGGGAAGTCGCACTCGTGCGAGATCCCGACGAGGTCAGTCTCGGCGCCGACGGCGCAGACGATCTCGGTCGCGGAGGGAAGCAACGACGCGACGCGCAGGCTCATCGCCGGCGATCCCCGCACGCGCTCAGCGAAGGGACATCGGGTTCGGGACCTCGCGGGGGAACCAGCCGCCGATCCGACAGCAGCCCTTCAGGTAGCCGATCTGCCCGACGTTGTGCATTCCGTTCTCCAGCAGGCTCATCAGGCGCACGGCGACGGTCGGCAACGGCTGATACTGCGGCTCGTCGAGGACGCGCGCGAGATCCACCGCGGTCATCGGCGCGAGATAGGCCGTCAGTCGGTCGTGGGTCGCGTCGTGATAGTCGAGGAGCAGCTTCGAGGACGCGCGGAATGCCCGCACCTGCTCGCGCGTGTGCGTGGCGGCGCGCCCGAAATCGAACGGCTCCGGCGGCATGCCGAAGCGCGCGGCCCAGCCGTCGCCGATCCAGAGCTGATCACGGCTCGAGAGCCGCGCCACGTTGCTGTCGATGATCCGGGTCAGCCGCCAGGCGAGCCAGCCGATCGGCGGATGAGGCTCGGCGGTCAGCTCCGCCTCCGTCAGATCCGGCAGCATTCGGTGCAGCGATTCGCGGACCCGCGTAAACCCGTCGAGCAGGACCCCGGTGTCTGCCATGACCTCTTCTCCTCCTCGATGATTGGCCGGCGGCTCGCCGTCGATCAGGACTCGACCGCGACCACGCACGGACCGACGGTCAGCGTTTCTCGATCGCCCTGATCACCGCAGTGTAGTAGTTGTCGCGGTAGCCGGCGGCGGCCGTCTGTTCCATCAGGCGCCGGGTGGTGCTCGCCTGCTCCAGCGTGAGCCCGGCCGATTCCGCCAAAGCGATCGCGTACGACAGATCCTTGATGATGTACGTCGTCGGGAACGCGCCTTCGGTCGGATGGCGGTCGGGGAGCAGCGACCGGAGACCGTGGTTGCGCAGCACGAAGCTGTCCGCCGATCCCTTGGTCAGCGTGGTGAACAACACCTCGGGATCGACGGCGCCCGAGGCCCGGGCCACCGCGAGGGCCTCCGCGAGCGCCACCACCGTCTGCGCTATGACCATGTTGTTCATGAGCTTGACCGCCTCGCCGGCGCCGACCGGGCCACAGTGCGTGATCTCGGTCCCCATGCAGGCGAGGAGCGGTCGGAGCCGCGTGAACACCTCGGGCTCCGCCCCCACCATGATCGACAGCGTGCCCTCGCGCGCGGCCTGCGCGGTACGCGCGATCGGCGCGTCCGCGAAGGCGACGCGCCTCGCCGCGAACGCGGCTTCCAGTTCTCGCGCCAGCGCCACCGGCACCGTGCTCATGTCCACCACCGTCTGGCCCGCTCGCACGTGTCGCACGAGACCGTCGTCTCCGAGGCACACCGACCGCACCTGCGGCTCTCCGGGCAGGCACAGGAAGATGGTGCCGGCACGGCTCGCAATCTCCGCGATGGACGACGCGCGCTCGACACCGTCCGCGGCGAGTGCGTCCATCGGACGCGACCGGACGTCGTACGCGACGATCGGCGCGCCGGACTTCTTCGCGAGGTTCCGGCACATGGCCTCGCCCATCACGCCGAGGCCGATGAATCCGAGGACGTTCGTGTCCACCATCGCTGGAGCTCCCTCTCTCGCGCGACCCTTCAGCCGGCCGCGGTCGCGACTCGAGCCCGCCCTTCGGCGTGTCCGCGATGAATCGTACAGGGCACCGCCCGAGGCCGCCACGAGCGCGATCGACGACGGCCTCCGCAAAGCTCCGCGGAGCTATCGGGGCCGGCGGGTATAATTCGCGCGCGCGGACCAACGCGCCGAGGAGGGTCACCATGGCGGTAGACGCGAGAGAGCGGATCCGACCGACGACCGGAACGCACATCGTGCGCGTACAGCACGAGGGGATCGTGACCGCCGATGCGGATCGGTCGAGGGATTTCTATTGCCGCGTGTTCGGGTGGCAGGTCCTGGAGCGGCCGGCGTTCAGGGCCGGTGGCTACTGGATCGGCACGCCGGGGATCTTCCCGCAGATCCACATCATCCAGTCCGACTTGACACCGCCGGGACCGGAGGCGCCGATCAGTCCCCAGGCGCGCCACACCGCGTTCGAGGTCGCCGACATGGACGCGATGAAAGCCACGCTCGAGCGCGAAGGGATCCAGCACGTCGTCAACGTGCAGCCGGGCGGCCGCGTGCAGATGCTCTGTAACGATCCCGACGGCAACACGATCGAGTTCCAGCAGGCGAGCTGATCGTCTCATGCGCTCCCGGGCTCGCGATGGGGCGATGACGCGTCGCCGGTTCCTGTCGCTGGCACGCGGGGCCGGCGTCGTCGCAGCCTCCGCAACGGTGCTGCCGAGCGTGGCGGTCACGTCCGCCTCGGCCCAGACTTCTCCGGCCACCGCGAAGGGCGGAGCCCGGACGGTCCAGTTACGGTTCCTCACCGTCGCCGGGGAGCCGATGCAGAGCATCCACAGCCAGCTGATCGAGCGATTCAGCCGGGCCAATCCGAACATCCAGATCCGTTTCGAGCAGGCGCCATTCGCCGAACTCGGTCGCAAGATCACCACCGAGGCCGCCGGCGGCAACCCACCGGACGTGATCTGGGCCGACGGGCCCGAGATCAAGCACCTCGCTTACAACAAGGTGATCGTCCCCCTGGAGCCGTGGCTCTATTCCAAGGCGGAACTGGAGGACTTCCTGCCGCAAAGCCTGGAGGAAGGTTCGTTCAAGAGCGCGGTTCACGCGATCGGTCGCCGCCAGTCGTGCGAGGCCGTCTGGTACAACGTCGACCTCATGGACAGGGCGGGGATCAAACCGCCGTCGACCCTGGATAAGGCGTGGAACTTCCAGCGCTGGCGTGAGGTCTGGTTGCAGGTGAGCAAGCCGCCCGAGATCTGGGGCGTGACGTCTCGCCAGGTCCTCGGCGCGGGGACCTACGAATCGCTGGCGTTCGTCCGCTCGGCCGGCGAGAAGGGCTCGACGACGTACCAGGCGATCAGCCCCGATGGGAAGACCGTCAAAGGCTATCTCGATACGCCGGAGGCGCTCGACGCCATCCAGTTCTGGCAGAACCTGATCGTGAAGGACAAGGTCACGCCGCCCGCGCTCATCCCCGAAGCCTTCGAGACGGGACGATCGGTGTGCCACATCTATCCCGAACACCTCGGACCGGTGCTGAGGTCGAAGTACCCGAACCTCCG
>QHRT01000177.1 GCA_003220195.1 Candidatus Rokuibacteriota bacterium
GCGATGACGTTCACCACTACTTCTCGCTCTCGATCAGCCCGCGCACGAACCAGCGCTGCATGAAGATGATCACCGCAACGGGTGGCAGGAGCGCCATCATCGCGCCGGCCATGATCGGAAGTTGTCGGGCGTTGCTCGAACCGCTGAACGGTGCCGCACTATAGCATGGGGGATTCGCTCGACTGCGTGACGTCGGCGTGACGAAGACGCGTCAGCCGCGGAACCGCTGGGAGCGCGCGACGTGCGCCTGGTAGGCATCGAGCTCCGCGTCCAGCCGCCGCGAGGTCCAGCCGAGCAGCTCCGCCAGGCGACCGCCGATCGCTTCGGCGCAGTCGAGGCCCTGGCACCGGCTGGTGCCGATGCCGGTGCGCCGCAGCATCACATCTTGCAGCGAGACCGCCAGCTCGTCCTGCGCCGCGACGTGGAGCTGCGCAACGACGTCGGGATTCTGGGGACAGAGCCGTTCGGCGCCATCGGGAAGCTTGCCGGCGAGTTCCACGACGCGGCGATACGAGCGCCCGTACGTTCCGACCAGCGTTTCGATCGTCTCTCGCGACAGCCCCGACGCCGCCATTTCCGCGGACACGTCGATCACCGTGTGCGCGTCGAGCGTCGTGACGTCTTCGTCGAGGCCGTCCAGCGTGAGCTGATCGGTGCGACTCTCGCTGCGGCGGCCTAGGGTCTTCATCACGCGATCCCCGAGCTCGGCCGCGAGGCTCCGGTAGCACGTGAGCTTGGTCCCGGTGATCGACAGGAACCGTCCGTTCTCCTCGGCGATCACCTTGTGCGCGCGCGAAACGTCCGACGGCCGCGTCCCCTCGTCGAAAGACAGCGGTCGCACGCCGGCGTACGTGTACGCGACCGCGTCGGAGGCGACGCGCGGATCGCTCACGGCCTTCCGCACTTCGTCCAGCAGGTACGCGACCTCGTCGCCGGTCGCGTGCACGCGGTCGAGATCGCCGTCGAAATCCGTGTCGGTGGTTCCGACGAGCGAGAACTCGCGCCACGGAATCACGAAGATCATCCGATCGTCGCTCGTCGCGTGATAGATCGCGCGCTCGTTGAACCGCGGCAGGAGACAGTGGATGCCTTTCGTCGTCCGCACGATGTGCCGGCCGCGCTCCCAGACGGCCACTCGTTCACGCATCCGGTCGACCCATGGTCCGGTCGCGTTCACGATCACCTGGGCGCCGAGGGTCGCGACACGATCCGTGAGCAGATCACGGACGCGCACGCCGACCGGGACGCCGCCGGCGTCGCGGATGAGCTCCTCGACCTCCGCGTAATTGAACGCGTGCGCGCCGTGCCGGCACGCCGACAGCACGTTCTCGAGGCAGAAGCGCTCCGGAAACACCAGCAGATCGTCGAAGTAGTATCCGGCGCCGCGGAGCCCCTCGGCGCGGATCGCCGGCTCGAGCGCCAGCGCGTCGACCGGCCGCAGCACGCGGTAACGCTCGCGGTTGCGGCCGGGCGTGAGCCAGTCGTAGAGCTTGAGCCCGATCCGGACCTTGATCAGGCCGCGCGACGATTCGCGGTAGATGGGCACCACGAACGGCAGCGCGCGCACGACGTGCGGCGCCAGGTTCCGCAGCGTCTCCCGCTCGCGCAGCGACTCGCGCACCAGGCCGAAGTCGTAGAGCTCGAGATAGCGCAGGCCGCCGTGGATCAACTTCGAGGAGCGCGACGTGGTGCCGGACGCGAAGTCGGCCTTCTCGACGATCGCCACGGAGAGCCCACGGAGCACCAGATCGCGCGCGGCGCCAGCGCCCGCGATGCCGCCGCCGATCACGACGACATCGTACGCCGCGTCCTCGAGACGACGCGGCGCCGGCTTCGCGGGGGCGGCGGAAGAGGTCATCGTCGGATCCACTCCACGCCGGATCGTAGCACGCGAGCTTTGGCGACCTCAGCGGATGCGTCAGGAAGACTGCGGTCCAGAAACTATCAGTCCACGAGCAGCTCCGCCACCGCCCCGAGGACGAGATCCGGCGCGATGGCGTGTATCCGCAGATCGTCCGCACGTGTCACGCCGCTCAGCACCAGCACCGTCGCCAGCCCGAGCCGCTTCCCCATCGTGATGTCGGTCTCGAGACGGTCGCCGACGATCACCGCGTCCGCGGCCGACACCCCCAGCGAGGCCAGCGCCACCTCGAGGATGATCGGCGACGGTTTGCCGACGATCGCCTCGACCGTGTGACCCGTCACCGCCTCCACCGCCGCGATCATCCCCGCGCAATCCGGGATCTCGCCGTATTCCGTCGGGCAGGTGCGATCCGGATTCGTCGCGATCAGCCGGGCGCCCTGTCGCACCGCCTGCAGCGCCGTGTTGAGCTTCGCGTAATCGAACGTGCGGTCGAACGCGATCACGACCCAGCGGACGCGATGGTCGCTCCGCACTTCGAAACCGTGCTGTCGGAGCTCGCCGATCAGCGGCGCCTCGCCGATCACGAACACGGGCGCCGCCGGATCGAGCTTCGCCAGATGCCGCGCCAGCACGAGCGAGGAATTCACGACATCGCCAGCGCTCGTCGGAATGCCGAGGCGAGTCAGCTTGGCGGCGTAGTCCTCGCGCGTGTAGAGCGGCTTGTTGGAGAGAAATCCGACGCGGCGGCCGTCGGAGCGGAGTGCGGCGATCACCCGGTCGGCGCCGGGCATCAACGCTTCGCCGCGATACACCGTGCCGTCGAGATCGAAGAGCCACCCGCGTTGCGGGAGGCGGATGGTCATGCCGCGCGCGCCGGCCTACCGCATCAACGGCGTGACCGCCGCGATCGCCAGATCCGCGAACGGCGCCGGCATCACGCCCAGCAACACGATGCCGACCAGCGCGATCGCCAGCGCGAGACCGCCGGCGAACGACGGCGCCAGGCTCGCCGCCGGACCGTCGGGCTCGCGCATGTACATGTAGACGATCACGCGCAGGTAGTAATACGCCGCGATGGCGGAGTTCAGCACCGCGATCACCGCGAGCCAGATGTAGCCGCCGCGCACGGCCGCGCCGAAGACGTAGAACTTGCCGACGAAGCCGGCGAGCGGCGGAATGCCGACGAGCGACAGAAGGAAGAGCGAGAGCGTCAGCGCGAGCAGCGGATGGCGGCGTCCGAGTCCCGCGTAGTCGCCGACCTCCGCGGCCTCCTCTCCGGTCGCGCGTTCCGAGAGCGTGATCACGCCGAACGTGCCGACGGTCGTGAACGTGTACGCGAGCAGGTAGAACAGCACCGCGCCGGCGCCGCTGGCGCCGCCCGCCACCAGCCCCACCAGCATGTAGCCGACGTGCGCCACCGAGGAGTACGCCAGCATGCGCTTGAGATTCGACTGCGCGATCGCCACGACGTTGCCCACCGTCATGGTCAGCGCGGCCAGGATCCAGAAGAGCCGCGTCCAGTCGGCTTCCGTCGCGCGCAATGCCGAGAACAGGACACGGATCAACGCGGCGAAGGCCGCGGCCTTGGACCCGGTCGCGATGAGCGCGGTGATGCTCGTCGGCGCTCCCTGGTAGACGTCGGGCGCCCACATGTGGAACGGCACCGACGAGATCTTGAACCCGAAGCCGACCAGCAGGAGCCCGACCCCGATCAGGAGCATCGTGTCGCGCGGACGGCCGCCGATCGCCACCGCGACCCGTTCGAGGTTGGTGCTGCCGGTGGCGCCGTACACGAGCGCGACGCCGTAGAGCAGGAACGACGTCGCGAACGCGCCCAGCAGGAAGTACTTCATGGACGCCTCGCTCGACGCCAGCTGCGTCTTGAAGAGCCCGGCGAGCACGTAGAGCGAGAGCGACATCAGCTCGAGGCCGAGGAACACGACGATGAGGTCGTCCGCCGACGCCAGCAGCATCATGCCCGCCGCGGAGAACAGGACGAGCGCGTAGTACTCGCCGGATTCGGCGCCGGTGCGGCGGAGATAGTCGACGGACAGCAGCACGATCAGCGCCGCCGCGTAGCAGATGACGATGTCGAAGAAGACCGCGTGCCCGTCGAGCACGACCATGTCCCGGAACGCCCGCGTGTCGGAGCCCCAGAGCCAGACGCTCACGATCAGCGTGAGGACGATCCCGGCGAGGCTGACGCCGGCCAGATGCTCCTTGGTGTGCCGCGGCGGCAGCAGGTCGAGCAGCAACACCAGCGCGGCCGTGCCGACGACGATGAGCACGGGCAGCAGGACGATCACCGAGATCGGAGGCGCCTGGATCAATCGAGCATCCCGGAGGGCAGCGACGCGCGAGCCACGGGAAGCGCGGTGACGCGCGCCTTCGTCTCTACCTCGGCGATGAGCGCCTCGACCGCCGCCCGCGTCTTGCCGGTGAACGCGACCGGGTACACGCCGATCCAGACGATGAAGACCAGGACCGGGACGAGCACGGCCCACTCGCGCGGTGTGAGGTCCGCGAGCCGCCGGTTCTCCTCGTGCGTCACCTCGCCGAAGATCACGCGCTGGTACATCCACAGGAGATAGACCGCGGCGAAGATGATGCCGGTCGTGGCGATCGCCGCGACGGCGCGGTTCACCTGGAACGCGCCGAGCAAGACGAGGAACTCGCCGACGAACCCGTTCAGCCCGGGGAGCCCGAGCGAGGACAGCGTCACCACGAGAAAGAGCGCCGAGAACGCGGGCATGATCTGCCACAGCCCGCCGAAGTCGGCGATGAGCCGGGTGTGCCGGCGCTCGTAGATCATGCCGACCATCAGGAAGAGCGCGCCGGTGGAGAGGCCGTGATTGACCATCTGGATCAGACCCCCGACCAGGCCCTGCGCCGTGAACGTGAAGATGCCGAGCATCACGAACCCGAGATGGCTCACGCTGGAATACGCGACGAGCTTCTTCAGATCCGGCTGCACCGTCGAGACCCACGCGCCGTACACGATGCCGATCACCGCGAGTGCCCACACGAGCGGCCCGAACGCGAGGCTCGCATCGGGGAAGAGCGGCAGGCAGAACCTCACGAATCCGTACGTACCCATCTTCAGCAGCACGCCGGCCAGGATGACGCTGCCGGCGGTCGGCGCTTCGACGTGCGCGTCGGGCAGCCAGGTGTGGAACGGGAAGAGCGGCACCTTGATCGCGAACGCGAGCGCGAACGCCAGGAACATCAGCGTCTGGGCACGCCCCTCCGGCATGACCCACCGGGTGACGGTCGGGAGATCGAACGTGAACGTTCCGGTCGTGAGGCCGTGCTGGGAGTAGAGCGCCAGGATCGCGACCAGCATCAGCAGGGAGCCCACCATCGTGTAGAGCACGAACTTGATGGCGGCGTAAATGCGGGCCGGCCCGCCCCACACCCCGATGATGAAGTACATCGGGATCAGCATCGCTTCCCAGAACACGTAGAAGAGGAAGAGGTCGAGGCTCACGAAGACCCCGAGCATCCCTGTCTCGAGGACCAGCAGGGTAATCACGAACTCTTTCGGGCGGTCCTCGATCGCGTGCCACGCAGAGAGGAGCGTCAGCGGCATCAGGAACGTCGTCAGCAGCACCAGCAGCACGCTGATCCCGTCGACCCCGACGTGATAGCCGATGCCGAAGCTCGGCATCCACCGGGCGAACTCCTCGAACTGGTAGTCCGCGGAACCGCCGTCGAATCGGAAGTACAGCGGCAGCGAGACCACAAAGGTGACCAGCGCGACGGCGAACGCGCCCAGGCGCAGCAGGCGATCGTTCTCCCGCGGCACGAGCGCAAGCGCCAGAGCGCCGGCGGCCGGCAGGAAGACCACCGCGGAGACCAGACCGATCACGACGGATCGGTCATCGCGCGCGGCGCGAGCCGCGGCCGCGTCATCGAGCGAGGAGAAAGCCGACGATCAGGACGGCGCCGGCCAGCATCGTGAGCGCGTAATTCACGGTGTAGCCTGTCTGCAGCCGGCGCATCGCGCCCGCCCAGCCGACGACCGCGCGGCCGGCGAGATTTACCAGGCCGTCGATCACCCCGAGGTCGAGCACGCGGGCGGCGAAGACCGACAGCGCGTAGATCGGCTGCACGATCGCGCGAGGCATGGATGGGGGTCCGCGGCTCGCCGATGTCCTCCACCCGGCGCGGCGACAGCACGTAGAGCTGGAGCGCCACCAGGAATCCGATCGCGACGACCACGAGCGAGGCGATCAGCAGCAGCATCCCGCCGTGCCCTCCGTGCTCCGCCTCGTGGATCGGGAACACCGGCGCGAGGAAGCGCGCGAACGGCGTCGTCCCGGCGGACGGCGATCGGATCCCCAGGAACCAGCCGGTGACGAGGGTCAGGAGCGCGAGCGCCATCAGCGGGGCGGTCATGACTGCCGGAGATTCGTGGATGTGGCGCGCGACATCCTGCGTCATGCGCGGCCCCGTGAAGAACGCCAGGAACAGCAGCCGGAACGTATAGAACGCGGTGAGCAGCGCTCCCAGCAGCAGCAGGGCGAACATCACCCGGTTTCCGTCGAGCGCCACCGCGAGGATCTCCTCCTTCGAAAAGAACCCCGCCGAGATCCACGGGACGCCGGCGAGGCCGATACCGCCGATCGTCATGGTGACCGTCGTCGTCATCATCCTCGGCGCGAGGCCGCCCAT
>QHRT01000178.1 GCA_003220195.1 Candidatus Rokuibacteriota bacterium
GCACGACCTTCTCGGCCAGGCCACGATCGCGGACGTCGCGCTGTTCCGAGGTCCACACGTCGAAGCTGACGCCGTAGTCGTGGAGCACGCGACGCTGGTCAGCGAGGTAGTGCGCCACCGCCCAGCGGCCGAAATGCTCGATGCGCTCGCGTTCGGGTAGCTCGAGCGCGTCAGGGCGCCGTGCCCCGGGCGCCGTGCCGTGGGCCTCGAGATAGCGTACGGCGAGGTCGACGATGTAGTCGCCGGCGTAGCCTCCATCCGGGATCGTCGCCTCCTCGCCGAACGCCTCCCGCACGCGCGCCTCCAGCGACAGCGCGAGCTTCTCGAACTGCGTCCCGGCGTCGTTCACGTAGTACTCGGTCGCCACGGCGGCGCCCTGCGAGGAAAGGAGTCGAGCCAGCGAATCGCCGACGGCCGCGGCGCGCGCGCTCACGATGACGAGCGGTCCCGTCGGGTTCGCGGACACGAACTCGAGCCGGATGCGCAGGCCGCGGTGCTCGTCGCCCCGTCCGTAGGCGCCGCCCGAGTCGAGAATCTCGCGCACCGAGCCCGCGACCCACGCCGGAGAGAGAAAGACGTTGAGGAACCCCGGACCCGCGACTTCCACCCGATCGACCTCGGGCGAGGCGGGGAAATATGTCCGGATGGCGTCCGCGATCTGCCGGGGCGGCCGTTTCGCGACACGCGCCAGCGTCATCGCCACGTTCGTCGCGTAATCGCCGTGCTCCGTCTGGCGAGGAACTTCCCAGGGGCACTCGCCCGCGTCCGGAAGCCCGGCGGCGGCGAGAGCCGTCCGGATGGAGCTGGTCAATCGATCGGTGATTCTCTGGCGATCGGGGATTCTCTGGGTCATGGGACGTGAGAGCGCGCCCGGGCTCGCGCGGCAATTATCCTCATGATACGCACCGGTTCGGGCTCTTCACGACGAAAAAGGACGAGCCTCCGGACCGGATCGGATTTGACTTCGCGCAGACAGTCGTGCCACCCTCGTCCGTTGATGAGGAGCCCGCGATGAGGACCCGTAGCGCGCTGGGATCGAGCCTCCTCCTGGTCGTGTACATGGCGAGCCTGGCGCTCGTCTGCTCGTTCATCCTCTTCGAGGTCCTCGACATCGACGGCTCCGACTTTCCGACGGCCGTCCCGCGCTCGGTCACGGCCGTGAAGCTGTCGGAGCCGCCCCACGACCTGAAGCGCGTGTGGGCGGGTCCGCCATCCCTCTTCGACAGTCAGATCCCCGCCCACCGGATCTGCGATCCGGGCGAACGAGACCCCGCGCGTGTCGTGACCCAGCCACCGGTCGCTCCAACGCTGGCCATCCGCGGCACGGCGCGCCTCGCTCGCTCTTCGCTCGACGCTCCCTCCGTCTAGCTCGCGCCCGCACGTCAGTTTCCCGGTCATCACTTTCGGGGGAGGCGCATGGTCAGAGGTTCGTTCATGTTCATCGTGATCCTGGCGTTGTTCACCGCGTCGCACGCCGCGGGGCAGGAGACGCTCACCGCGGTGTCGCTCGACGAGGCCGTCGCCGTCGCGTTGCGGCACAATCCGACGTTGCGCGCCAAGGAGTACGAGGTCCAGTCGACCCGCGCCAGCGAGATCACCGCGGGGCTCCGTCCGAATCCGACCGCGTCGTACTCGACGGAACAGCTGCCGGGTGGCGGCGACGCCGTCGTGCAGCACACGATCACCCTCGCCCAGCCGATCGAGACCGGCGGCAAGCGCGACCGCCGCCTGGCGAGCGCCAGAGCGGCCACGCGCGTCACCACGCTCGAGCTCGAGGACGTCCGCCGTCAGGTCATCGCGCAGGTCAAGAAGGCGTTCAACGACGTGCTGGTCGCGCAGGCGACGCTGGCGCTGGCCGAGCAGAATCTCCGGACGCTCGACGAGGTCGAGCGCATTCAGCGTCTGCGCGCGGAGAAGGGCGACATCTCCGAGCTGGAGCTCCTGCGGATCCAGGTCCAGCGATTCGCCTTCGAGCGCGACGCCACCGACGCGCGGCAGGCCGGCCGCGCCGCCCGCATCGCGCTCCGCACGGTGATGGGCTACGGCCGCATCCAGGACGACTTCGAGGCGCGCGGCGCGCTCCTCTTCCGCGACATCCCGAGCGATCGCAGCGCCTTGCACCAGCTGACGCTCGAACACCGCCCGGACCTGCGGGCCGCGGCGGCCGCGCGCGACAAGGCGCGAGCCGATTTCGACCTCGCGGGCGCGAACGCCTGGTGGGACGTGACGCCGCAGATCGAGTACCAGCGGATCGGCAACGCCAACACGATCGGCCCGCGGACGCGCGCCGAAATGGACCGGACCCGGGCCCAGCGGGACGCTGCCGTCAACCAGGCGCTGTCGGAAGTCGACACCGCGCTCTCCACGTTGCGCGGCGAGCGGGAGAAGCTGCGCGCGCTGCGCGAGGTCTACCTGCCGAAGGCCGCGCAGGCGCGCGATACCGTCGAGTTCGCGTACCGGCGTGGCGGTCTCAGCCTGCTCGACTTCCTGGACGCACAGCGGACGTACCGCGAGACCGCCCTCGAAGAGCTCCGTGCGCTCGGCAACTACTCGAGCGCCGTGTATCAGCTCGAGGCCGCCGTCGGCGGCCCGCTGGAGAAATAGCATGCGCATTCACCTCACCCTCCTCATCCTGCTGGCCTCTCTCGCGACGGGATGCACAGAGCATTCGTCGTCGTCCGAGCCCGCGGCGGCCCCGGCGGTGGAGAAGGCGGCGACGGCCGCCGCTCCGCCGACGACGGGAGTCGAGACCGTGTCGCCACGCTACCTCACGCGCGCGAACGTGCTGGAGACAAGCGGGAAAGTCCAGTTCGACGAGGAGCACCTGGTCCGCGTGCATGCGCCGGTCACGGGCCGCGTCGTGGAGGTGCTGGCCCGGCCTGGGGACGTCGTCGAGCCAGGTCACCGGCTGCTCGTCCTCGACAGTCCCGACCTCGGCGCGGTGAAGACCGACTATCTGAAGGCGCTCGCCGACGTCGAGCGAGCCGAGAAGGCTCTGCGCCTCGTGCGCGAGCTCTACGACGTCAAGGCGATTCCGCAGAAGGACGTCCGGGAGGCGGAGAACGACGCGAAGAAGGCCGTCGCCGAGCGGGAGCGCACGCGATCACGACTCCGGACGCTCGGGATCGGCGACGAGCGGCTTCCCGAGATCTCCGAGCGCACCGACAGCGGCACCCGCATCGACGTCGTGGCGCCCCGGAGCGGCGTGATCGTCGAGCGCAACGTCACCCCGGGCCAGGTCGTCTCGTACGGCGCCTCGGACACGCCGGTGAACCTCTTCGTCATCGCCGATCTTTCCCGCATGTGGGTGCTGGCGGACGTCTACGAGCCCGACATTCCCCGGGTGTCGCTCGGGCAGGCCGTCAGCGTGACGCTCCCCTGCTGTCCCGGCCAGCACTACGACGGCAAGGCCACGTACATCAGCGATTCCGTCGACAAGGAGACGCGGACCGTGAAGGTGCGCGCCGTCGTGCCCAATCGCGGCCGGCAGCTGAAGGCGGAGATGTTCGTGCGGGTCGCCATCGGAACCGGATCGACCCGGGCGTTGACAGTTCCTCAATCGGCCGTGCATCGCGAGGACGGCGCGCCGTTCGTGCTGGTCGCGCGGGGCAACGATCGGTACGAGCGCCGCCTGGTGAAGCTCGGCACCGAGCTCGACGGCTCGATCGAGGTCCTCTCCGGCGTGACGCCGAACGATCGCGTGGTCAGCGCCGGAAGCATTCTCCTGAAGCGCGTCGTCAAGTGATCCCGCGGCTCATCGCCTTCGCGCTGCACCAGCGCTTCGTCACGATCGCGCTCGCGCTCCTGCTCACGTGCGGCGGCGTCATGGCCTATTTCCGCTTGCCGATCGAGGCCTATCCGGACGTCGGCGACGTCCAGGTCGAGGTGATCGCGCTCTGGCCCGGCCACGCGGTGGAGGAAGTCGAGCGGCTCATCACGGTGCCGATCGAGAAGGAGCTGAACGGGATCGCCCGGGTCACGTTCCTCAGATCGGACTCGCTCTTCGGGCTCGCCAACGTGCGCGTGCTGTTCGAGGACGGCACCGACAACTACTGGGCGCGGCAACAGGTGCAGGAGCGCCTGGCCGCCGCGGAACTGCCGTCCGACGTCAAGCCGACGATCGCGCCGCTGTCGAGCATCATCGGCGAGATCTTCCGCTACACGCTCTCCGCCCCGTCGATGCCGCTCTACGAAGTGAAGGCGGTCCAGGACTGGGTGCTCGAGCGCGAGTTCCTGAAAGTGCCGGGCGTGGCCGACGTGATCTCGTGGGGCGGCGGGACCAAGCAGTACCAGGTCACCGTCGATCCCGGTCGCCTCCGCGCCTACAACCTGACGCTGAAGCAGGTCTTCGACGCGGTCGCCGCCAACAACGTCAACGCCGGCGGAAGCTACATCGCGCAGGGCCAGTACGCGCTCACCGTGCGCGGCATCGGCCTGATCCAGTCACTCGCCGACGTGGAGAACATCGTGGTGGCGGCGCAGAAGGGCACGCCGGTTCGCGTCCGCGACGTGGCGACGGTCGGCCTCGGCCACGCCATCCGGCTCGGTGTCCTCGGCCGGGACCGCGACGACGACGTGGTCGGCGGCATCGTGAGGATGCGGAAGGGCGAAAACCCCGGTCGGGTCATGGCCGCGCTCAAGGCCCGCCTGCCCGAGATCCAGATGCGTCTGCCGCCCGGGGTCGAGATCCGCCCGTACTACAGCCGCGACCGCCTGGTGAACGCGACCGTCAAGACGGTGTTGAAGAACCTGGTCGAGGGCGCGGCGCTCGTGGTCATCCTCTTGACGCTCTTCCTCTACAACCTGCGCGCCGCGGTGATCGTGGCGCTCACCATTCCCCTGTCGCTGCTCTTCGCCTTCGTGTTCATGGATCTCCGGAACGTGCCGGCGAATCTCCTGTCGCTCGGTGCGATCGATTTCGGGATCATCGTCGACGGCGCGGTCATCATGGCGGAGAACATCGTCCGCCATCTGTCCCTGCGCAAGCCGACCGGGCACCGCGTCGTCCGCGAGGTCCAGCACGCCGCCGTCGAGGTCGCGCGTCCGCTCACGTTCGCCGTCCTGATCATCATGACGGTGTACGTGCCGATCCTCACGTTCGAGCGCATCGAGGGCAAGCTGTTCCGTCCGATGGCGGTGACCATCTCGCTCGCGGTCATCGGCTCACTGCTCATCACGCTGACGCTGATCCCCGTGCTGGCGAGCCTCGCGTTCCGCCGGCCGCCCTCGGAACGGGAGAGCCCGCTCGTCTCCTGGCTGCGCCGGCCGTACCTGCCCGCGCTCCGCTGGTGCGTCAGGTGGCCCGCCGTGCCGGCCGCGGTCACCGCGGCGGCGCTTGGCGTCGCGCTCTTCGCCTTCACGCTCCTCGGCAAGGAATTCCTGCCCGAGCTCGACGAAGGGGACTTCTGGGTGCGCGTGCAGTTCCCGATCGGCATCTCGATCGAGGGGGTGCGCCCGTACACCCGGGAGATCCGGGAGCGCTTCATGAAGTTCCCCGAGGTGCGCGTGGTCGTCTCGCAGCTCGGCGCGCCGGACGACGGCACCGATCCGGAGGCGCCGGACAACGTGGAGTTCTACGTCGGCCTCAAGCCTCGCGAGGAATGGCAGACGACGAAGGACCGCGACAAGTTGATCGACCTGATGACGGCGTCGCTCCAGCAGATCCCCGGCATCATGACGAACTTCTCGCAGCCGATCAAAGACAACGTGGACGAGGCGCTCGCCGGCGTGAAGGGCGAGCTCGCGATCAAGCTCTACGGGCGGGACGTGTTCACCCTGAACCGGACGGCCCGCGACATCGCCGCGGTGCTGCAGAACGTGCGCGGGGTCGCCGACCTCGGCTACGACACGCTGATCGGGCTGCCGCAGCTCCAGATCGTCGTGGATCGGGCATCGACGGCGCGCCACGGGATCAACATCCAGGACGTGCAGGACGTGGTCGAGGCCGCGACGAAAGGCCGCGTGGTGACCGAGGTCTTCGAGGGAGAGCGAAGGTTCGGCCTGGCCGTCAAGCTCGGCGGCGACGCCGACGCGCTGATACGACTCCGGAACGCCGTGGTCAGCGCGCCGAGCGGCGAGAGGATCCCGGTCGCGCAGCTCGCCGAGTTCGTCAAGACCGATGGAATCGCCGAGGTTCTCCGCGAAGGCAACCAGCGCCGCGTGGCGATCAAGTGGAGCGTCCGCGAGCGCGACATGGGCAGCCTGGTCAAGGAGGCGATGCAGAAGGTCGAGGCGGGCGTCCGCCTGCCGCCGGGATACCAGATGGTGTGGAGCGGCCGCTTCGAGGACCAGCAGCGTGCGTTGGCGAAGCTCTACGTCGTCGTCCCGCTGGTCGTCTTCATCATCTTCATCCTGCTCTTCGGGACGTTCCAGTCCGTCGGCGACGCGCTCCTGATCATGCTGAACTTGCCGTTCGCCGTGATCGGCGGAACGCTCGCGCTCTACTTCTGGGGCACCAACTTCAACATCTCCGGCGCCGTCGGCTACATCGCGGTCTTCGGCGTCAGCGTGCTCAACGGTGTCGTGCTGGTGTCGTCCATTCGCCAGGCGCGCGCGGACGGTCTCGGCCTCCTCGACGCGATCGTGCGGGGCTGCGAGATCCGCTTCCGCCCGATCGTCGTCTCGGGCATCGTCGCCGTGATCGGATTCCTGCCGGCGGCGCTCTCGCACGGGATCGGCGCCGAGATCCAGCGGCCGCTGGCGCGCGTCGTCATCGGCGGGCTCGTCTCGTCGACCGCGCTCACGCTCCTGGTGCTCCCCGCGATCTACGCCCTGCTCGGCCGTCGGGACGGAGCCACGCGCGAGCCCGACGCGGTACCGTTATGAGCCTCCACCGACTGCTCCTGCTGCTCCTGGTCGTGTGCGTTTCGGCGCTGGTGCCGCTCGCGCATGCGAGCCCACCGGATCCCACGTGGTTCGGCGGTTTCTACGACGACGCCGACTTCGACGACGTCGTCCTCGCCGTCACGTCCGCCGCCGCGGTCGTCACCACCGTCGACCTCGCCGCGCTCGCGGGGCCCGATCTCGTCGTGAGGGCGCCTCACACCCATGCTGACCCGACACCGCGGAACCACACCGGTAGCCGGTGGCACACGCGCGGGCCCCCGTTCCACTCCACCTCCGCACCGACTCTCACGGATGTCGAGTCGCTGATCAGCCGCGGTGACCCGGCGCCAGCGCCTTCGCGCGCGCTGGCGCCCCGCTCGTCACCGCCGGCGAAGACGCGAAGCCCGGGCTTCACGTCGTGGAGGTCGGACCATGACGCGTGTGATCGCGTTCGCGCTCCACCAGAGGTTCATCACGCTGGCGCTCGCGCTCCTCCTGACCGCGGGAGGCATCGCGGCGTTCTCCCGGCTGCCCATCGAGGCCTATCCCGACGTCGCGGACATCGAGGTCGACGTCATCACGCTCTGGCCCGGTCACGCGGCCGAGGAAGTCGAACGGTACATCACGATCCAGATCGAGAAGGAGCTGAACGGCATCGCGAACGTGACGTTTCTCCGCTCGTTCTCGAACTTCGGCCTGTCGAACATCCGGGTCCTGTTCGCCGACGGCACCGACAACTACTGGGCGCGGCAACAGGTGCAGGAGCGCATCGCCCAGGCGGAGCTGCCGGCGGACGCGAAGCCCGGGCTCGGGCCGCTCGCCAGCGTGATCGGCGAGGTGTACCGCTACACGCTCGAGTCGAAGACCATGCCGCTCGTGGAGCTGAAGGCGCTCGAAGACTGGACGCTCGAGCGCGAGTTCCGCAAGGTCCCGGGGGTCGTGGACGTCGTGTCGTGGGGTGGCGGCATCAAGCAGTACCAGGTGACCGTCGATCCGGGACGCCTGCGCGCGTACAACCTCACGCTGAAGCAGGTGTTCGACGCGATCACCGCGAGCAACGCGAATGCGGGCGGCAGCTATCTCCGGCAGGGCGAGTACGCGCTGATGGTCCGCGGCATCGGATTGATCCAGTCGCTCCGCGACGTCGAGGAGATCGTCGTCGCCGCGCAGAAGGGCACGCCGGTGCGCGTGCGCGATATCGCCACGGTCGGGATCGGCCACGCGATCCGGTTCGGCGTGCTGGGGCGCGACCACGACGACGATCTCGTGCAGGGCATCGTGCTGATGCGCAAGGGCGAGAATCCCGGCGCCGTGATCGACGGTGTCCGGAAGAAGATCGCGGGGGTCCAGCAGCTCTTGCCGCCCGGCGTGACGATGCGGCCCTACTACAGCCGGGACGTGCTCGTGCGGACGACGGTCACCACCGTGCTGCGCAACCTGGTCGAGGGCGCGATCCTGGTGGTCCTGCTGCTCACGCTGTTCCTTCATCCTCATGGACCTGCGGGCGATCCCGGCGAATCTCCTGTCGCTCGGCGCGATCGACTTCGGCATCATCGTCGACGGCGCGGTCATCATGACCGAGAACATCCTCCGCCATCTCGCCGAGAAGAAGGCGACCGGTCGTCGCGTCGTCCGCGAAGTGCAGCACGCCGCCATGGAGGTCGCGCGGCCGCTCACGTTCGCCGTGCTGATCATCATGACCGTGTACGTGCCGATCCTCACGTTCCAGCGCATCGAGGGCAAGCTGTTCCGCCCGATGGCGGTCACGATCTCGCTGGCGGTCGTGGGCTCGCTCGTCCTG
>QHRT01000179.1 GCA_003220195.1 Candidatus Rokuibacteriota bacterium
CGATCATCCCGGTGACGGTGCTCTTCCCGCTCGTCCCGGCGATCGCGACGCCCGGACGTCCCGCGTTGACGACTTCTGCGAGGAGCGCCGGCCGCGACACGCATTCGAGACCGAGCGCGCGGGCCCTCCGCATCTCCGGCGTGTCGGCCTCCACCGCGGTGGAGTAGACGAAGCGATCGATGTCCTTCGTGATCGCCTGACCGTCCTGGGCCCGCAGCTCGATGCCGAGCGCGGCCAGAAGCTCCGCGATCGCCGCGTTCTTCCCCTGGTCGAGCGAGCGGTCGGAGCCCTGCACCTCGTGACCGCGCGCGCGCATCAGCTGCGCGAGCGGGTTCATCCCGGCCCCGGCGATGCCGGAAAAGTGATAGCGCGGCATCATGTCAGTGGCATCCGCGCTCGCTCGTCCCAGCCGAGCGAGATCAACAGCTGCTTCACCCGCTCCCACGCCGGCGCGCGCGTGGCGTCTTCGGGCAGCTCCTCGGTGAATTTCGCGAGCGCCCGGGCCAGGCTCCGTTCCGGATCGGACAGCAGGGTGCCGTAGCTCTGATGAAGCAGATGGCCCGCGGAGCTCGTCTTCGCGAGCACGCGATCGAGGAAGATCTCGAGCCGGCGGGCCGCCTCGGTCTCGGCCATCTCGCGCTCCGCCTCCGGGACGAGCGGCTCCATCGCGGTCCAGTAAAGATCTTCCTCCCACAGTTCTTGATGCAGCGGGTTGTCGAGCAGCGCCAGGACCGTGCCGAACTTGTCGCTGCGTCCCGTCGCGTCCGGTTGTGCGCGCACGGCGCGTCGCACGGCGTCCGCGATGCGGTGGAAGTTCTCG
The DNA here is from genome assembly GCA_003220195.1 of Candidatus Rokuibacteriota bacterium. GTDB lineage: Bacteria > Methylomirabilota > Methylomirabilia > Rokubacteriales > CSP1-6 > AR8. The sequence continues at coordinate 821 of QHRT01000179.1, forward strand.
TCACGCAGCGCGAAGCCGACGAAGAGCATGTGGCGCGTGATGAGCAGCGCCTGCACGATGCCGGAGAGCGCCGCGCGCTGCTCCTCGTAGCGCAGGTAGTCTTCGCGGGTGAGCACCAGGTCTTCCGGATGCTCGATCGAGCCGTGCATCTTCAGCACCCAGCGGCGCTCTTCCGGCCCGGGCTGGCGCGGCAGGATGCGCACCGGCACGCCGGCCGCGTTCGACGCCTGCTCGAACAGGAGATCGTAGTTCGTCGTCACGATCTCCTCGACGGGCAACGCCGCCAGGAGCGCGTGGGAAATCGCGTGATGCCGGACGTGGCGGAACATCTCCACCACCGCGTCGGCCAGCGACTGGCCTTTCAGCCGCTTCTCGATCACGCGCGCGCGGTCCACCGGGTCGAGCTCGGCGAGGGCCTGGCGCTCGTCGTCCGGCATCCCGGCGCCCATCGCGAGGTGCTCGAGCATCTCGTCCCAGAGCGGCAGCCCGGCGCCGCGACTGACGCCGCCGCCGATGAAGAGCACGAGCCGGCCGCGCGCGGCGTGGTCGGCGAGCCGCACCGCCTCGCGCTCGCGGCGCTCGTCGAGCTCGCGCCACGGGTCGAGGTGCGTCGCGCGACTGCGCTCCGCCTGCGCCGCGGTGAACGGCGCTTCCTCTTGCGCGACGAGCGCCACGTCGACGTCGTGCGTGACGGTCGCCTGATGCAGCGCCGGCAGCAGCTCGCGAACGACTTCGCCCGCGGCGCGCTTGGCGCCGCCGCCACCGGTGCCGACGATCGGCAGCGCGAGGAGCGTCTTGGCGCGCGCGAGGCGCGCGGGACGGCCGCGCAGCGCCGACGCGGCACGCTCGAGGAACTCGGCGGCCCCGCGAACGTACCAGCCGATCGCCTGCCCTTCGTGGCCACCGACGTTGACGAGCCACGGTGCGGGACTGTCGGCCGGCCATCCGGGAACGCGGAACGCGCGGCGCTCTTCTCGGTCCCATCCCGGCGGCGGCGGTGGCGGCTCGAACGCCGGGTTCTCGACAGTCCACCCGGGCTCGGGGCGCGCATCGGGGCCGCAGGGCATCAACCACGCATCGCAGGAGAGCTTGCGGAGATCGCTCTTGACGACGAAGACGTGGCCCGCCATCGATGCCACGCTATCACGGGCGGTCGGCGGAGAATGACGTCTTCGAGGCTGCGGAACCAGTGCGTGCGGCGTGACGTGACGCGGTGAGCGGCGAACGCGTTAAGGCAGCAGATCTGCGACCAGGATGCGCACGGCGGGAAGGGCGAGCGGGCTGACGCTGCCCTCCGGATGGATGAGGTCGATCGCGCCGTATCCCCAGCGGTACCGCGTCCCGGGACGACGAACGGGCTCCCGGTGGACTTCGAGGACGCGATCCAGCAGGTTCAGGACCCAGTAATCCGCGATCCCGTTTCGCGCGTACATCGCGGCCTTCCGTCCCCGGGCGATGGCGAGTCCGGACGCCGCGACCTCTACGACGAGCGCAGCGCCGGTTGGATGCGTCACCAGGTAATCTCGAGCCGAGCCCGGAACCACACACACGTCGGGTTCCGGCTCGGAACGATCGTCGAGCGCCATCGGGTGTTGTTCACGGACGTGCCAGCCCGGCCCGAATGCGGTCCTCAGCGCCTCTGCCACGAGGGCGGTGCCCGTCGCATGCGGCGTGTACTGAGGCTCCTTGACGAGGAGCAAGCCGTCGACGAGCTCGACGGGATCGTCCTCGTCGAGGAGACGGTACTTGATCAGCTGCCCGTATTCGCGCCGCGTCCACCGATACGTACGGAGCCGCTCGCCTTCACTCACGTGATCAGGCTACGTGTGCGGTCCCGGGCGCGTCAATGCATCTCATGTGATACAGGACGTGGCGCCGCGTGCGCTCGCGGTCACAGACTCCAGCCGACCAGGAGCGACACTCCGACGTAGAAGAGCCCCTCGATGTAGCCGACCCCGACGTTCGGGATCTCCTGCTCCACCACCTCGTGATGGACCGTCACGCCGGGCAGGAGCAGCCAGTCCGTGATCCAGGTGCTCGCGAACAACAAGACCAATCCGCCGATCGCGTACGTCGTCGCCGAGACGAATCCGCGCATCCAGCCGTCGAACGAGCCCGTGATCGCGACGCGCAGGATGTTCGCCATCGCGACCAGCACGCCCGCCATCATGAGTGCGACCGCGCGATTGTCGGCCAGGATCGCCGCGGTCGCGTCGTAGCGCACGAGCCTCATGAAGCCGACGAGGGCGATGGCGAGCAGCGCCTGTGCGTAGAGCCAGAACACCGCGGCCGGCAACACTCCGCCCTCGCCCGAGAGCGCGCCGAGGACGAGCAGCGCGTTCGCGAGATGGACGCCGGCCAGGACGATGCCGGCGGCGACGTTGCCACGCTCGACGACCTCACGAGCGAGGTCGATACCTCTGAGCGCGAGCTGCCGTTTGATCAGCGACGCAAGGTTGAGCAGCACGATGAGCGGCGCGCCGACGGCGATGAGAATGCCGAGGTAGTAGCCGCCCAGCTGGAGCGCGAACGCGAAGTTGTCGCGCGCCGTGAGCTCCCGATCGACATTGGTCGAGGGGTGGAAGAGCCCGTACGCGAGCTTGCCGAGGAAGCAGAGCGCGAAGCAGACGGCCAGCATCACGAGCGTCTCGAGGCCGTGAATCATCGACGGGCTCCTGCCAGACCGGCCACGGTCCGCACCGCGGCGTCCGCGAGCCGATCGTAGAAGATGACGTCGCGAGATCCGATGCGGCGCACGGCGCGTCCGCCGAACTTTTCCTTGAAGCGCGAGAATCGATCGTACGGGTGGGTCGGATCGCCGGGCGGGACGTAGCCGTAGAAGTCGTACACTCGATAGCCCTCCGCCGCGGCCTCGCGCATGACGTGCCAGTGCAGCGCGTGACTCGCCATCACCTCGGGAAAGAGCGGCACGTGACCACCGGAGAGGTAGGTCACGGTGTCGCCGTGGTGGACCGTCAGCGCCGCGGCGAGCGTCATCCCCTTGTAGCGCGCGAAGCTGACGCGCCCCATCGTCGGGAACAGCGTCTGCGCGAGGTTGATGAAGAAGCTCTTCGGCTCGACGAAGAACCCGTGATAGCTGCCGGTCGCGCTCAGCACATCGTAGAAGTCGTGGACCGTCGACGGGTCTCCTGACGTCGTGACCTCGACGCCGTGTCGCGCCGCCAGGCGCGCGTTGTACCGTCCCTTCGGTTTCATCCGCGCGAGCATCTCCGCCTCGGGGCCCAGCTCGATCTCGAGCGTGTCGACCGGAACCAGGTCGAGCGGCGCCCGCGGCAGATCGCGGAGCGCCTCGGGAATCGTCTCGAGCCGCGGCTCGACGCGCAGCGCCGCGACGCAATCACCGACCGTGGCCGCTTCGAGCGCCGACACGATCGTCGAGAACGCGACGCTCGCGTCCGGGGCCGTCCAGTCGAGCACGGGCCCGTCCGGGACCGCGGCGAGCTGCGCCTCGGCGGACGTCGGGAAGACGTAGGCGATGGCGCCACCGATCACCCTGTCGCCATCGTGGAGCCCGAGGCGCAGCGCGCGATATCCCTCCAGCTCCTTCACCCGGGACCACGACCACGACTGCATGAAGCCCGCGCGGCGCTCGACCACGAACGCGTCCCACGCGGGGCGATCCGACGGCGCGAGCGGAGCGACGCGCATCAGCCGCTCCCCGCGAGATGCGCGCCGTACGCGTCGCGCCAGCGATCGACCACGGTGCGGAATCGCGCATCGCGAAGCGACGTGACCCGGTAGTAGAGGACCCAGAACAGGAAGCGGTCCTCCTCGGTCAGCATGGCCGGCGGCGTCAGGGAATGGGCGCGCTCCGTTCCGTCGGCGTGAATCACCACCAGCTCCTGGCGCGACTGATCGAACACGACCCCGGGAAAGATCATGCTGCGCTGCCGGTCCTCGCCGAGGCGCGGCGCGGCGGGCGCACTCATCCACGTCGTCCGCGCGGACCCGAGCGCCGCGCGGATGCGCTCGAGCTGCGTGAGCTCGCTACTCGCCTCTTGCCCCGGACCGAATCCTCTCGCCCAGCGTGTCCAGTCGAGCCATCGCTGATGGTCGGCAAGCGCCCGGTCGAGCAACGGCGCCTGTGTCGCGAGGAGCTGCGTCGTCTGCCCCGGGAGCGACGGACCGGGATGGAGCGCGAGCACCTCGCGGCCCGCGAGATTCAGCACGCCCAGACGGTCCGGCTGCACGACGAACTCGTAGGCGGGGATCGGCACCGCGTACGACACCATTCCGGTTTCGAGGAGTCTGAGATCGGGTGACAGCGCCAGCAAGGAGATCAGCGGCCGGGGACCGCGCGCCGGGTCGGCGAACATGAAGGGCTGCGCTCGATATTCGCGACCGCCGGAGTCATACACGTAATACCCGAACCGTGGTCCGCCGCCGACGTGGTAACGGAACGGCGCGGAGGACGGCGCGGGATCGCTGAACGCCAGTTGCGGACCCGAGCCGCTGCTCCCGGTGTGCTTCGCGTACGCGTTGTCCGGAAACGTGAGATTCGCGACGAGCAGGACGAGCAGGAAGACCGCGAACACGCGCCACGCGCCTTCGAGGAGCTCGCGCATCGACGGGATGCCGCTCTTGACCCGCGCCGCCAGCTCGCTGAGCTCGCGTCGCCAGGCCGCCGGAAGCGAGCCGGCGCGTTCGAGGAGGCGGTCCACGAAGAGCCGGAGGTCGACGCCGCGCAGCAGCGAGTCGGCGTTCGTACTCCACTCGAGAACCAGCTCGCGGGTCTGCCCTCGCCGGGCGAGCGGAAGACACGCGAGCAGTTCCGCGAGCGATCGGCGACCCGCGGGCTCACGAAGCCACGCCGCGAACGCCTGCGCCGCCGTGAGCCGAGGCCCCGGGCTGCCGATGAGATCGCTGGATTCGCGCCTTTCGTTCGTGGCGGCGAAACGATGGCGCTGGAACGGCTCTGTCCAGGCGATCGGCGTGCCGTTGGCGACGTAGTAGAGCAATTCGTCCCGGACGTTCGGCGACAGCTTCATGCGATCGAGCGCGGAGTGCGGCAGCTCGAGCCCGGCCCGGAGGTCGGCGCTCGTCACCCGCGCCGCGGCCGGGAACTGGATCTCGTCGAGCTCCTGGTCGGTGATCGGCTCCGGGGACGCGAACAGAAAGCCCCATCGCCCGTACCCCTCGGTGACGAACGACGGCAACACGAACGCGTACGGAACGGACGCCAGTCCCGCCGTCGCGAGCGTCACGGCGATACAGCCGAACGCCTCGGGCGTCAGCTCCGGCGAGACCGCGTTCACGGCGATCACCCCGCGCGGCGTCAGGGCGCGGCGCACGCTTCGGAAGAAGTCCACCGTGAAGACCGCGGCACCGGCGAGATCGCGCGGAAACGTCAGGTCACAGACGATCGCGTCGAAGCCTCGCGCGCCGGACAGGAAATCCCGAGCGTCGCCCACGTGCACGCGGACGCGAGCATCGGACAGCGCTCCGCGGTTCAAGTCCGCGAGCCGGCTGCGCGCGAGGTCGAGCACTGCGGCATCGTGATCGACGAGATGCGCTTCGTCGACGCCGGGGCATTTGAGAATTTCGCGCAGCGCCAGGCCATCACCGCCGCCGAGCACGAGCACGCGGAGCTTCCGCCCGGCAGCGCGGCGCGAGACCAGCGCAAGCGGCACGAGCGCGAGCGGCTGGTGGTACAGCTCCTCGTCGTCGCGGTCGAACTGCAGATCCCCGTTCAGGTAGAGCGCGAGCCGCCCCGCGCGAGTGTCGAGGAACAGCCCGCTCAATCCGAAACCTTGATCACCAGGCTCGAGACCAGCAGCGCGATGACCGCCGCGATCAGGGCGGGGCCGATGGCCAGCAGATACTGCTCGAACGTGCGGGGCCCCGGCGCGAACCAGAAGTAATGGTAGAGGCCGGCCGCGAGCACGGCGACGGCGATCATCGCGGTGGCCGCGCCTCTGCTGGCACGCCCGACCGTCGCGTCGCGCATGGTGCCCCACCGCGTGATCGCGGCCGGCAGGACGAGCACCGCCGCGAGTCCCGGCATGCTGGTGAGCGGCGGAAAGCGCGCGAAGAGCAGCGCGCTGATCGGTGTCGCCAGCAGTGAGATTCCGCCCGGCCCGGAGGCGCGGACCGACGCCGCGATCAACCAGACGCCCGAGACCACGAGCAACATCACGCTGAGCGCACTGTCGACCTGACCGATGGTCAGGGCCAGGAAGAAGAACACCATCGGCAGGATGACGAGCGCGGGCCCGACGTAACGCCGCACCCAGGCCGCTCTCGATGCCGCGGTCCCACCGACCGCGATCTCGTCGGCGCTGAGGTATCGGCCGTGATAGCCGTCGATCGTGCCGTCGGGCCACCGCTCGATCGCCAGGTTGAACGCGTGGCCCGGATCCCAGTACTCCCAGGTCGTCTTGGCGGTGGCGTCGCCGTCGGATTCGCGATACGTCCCGTCGACACGCTCGGCGAGTCGATAGGTCTGGCCGCGATACGTCAGCTCGGCAGGCGGCGCGGTGGCTCCCGAGCGCGCGATCCAGCGCGTCAGGACCTCACCGCCGGGCAACGCGACGGCTTCGGGCGGCACCTCGCGCGTGAAGAACCACTTCGGGGACTCGCGACCCTCGCGCAGGAGATACGCGACGGCCGTTCCGCTGCGGCACTCCCACTCTTCGACGTCGCCGCTCTCGCTGCTCCCGTAGGTGGCCCGGTCACCGACGGTCCACGCGTGCGAGTCGATCGTGAGCACGGCCCCGGTCGTCGGACCGGACTCCGGAAGGCGTCGCGTCGCTTGCGCCATCGTGCACGAACAGCATAGGCGACCTGGCGGCGCGGCCCACCAGGTTTCTTCGGGCGCTCGCTACGCCTGGACGGCCACCGCCTTCGCGGGAGCTTCCTTCCGGCACGCCGGGATCACGTACTTGCCGAACATCTCGATCGACGAGAGCGCGCGCTCGTGCGGAATCGTTTCGGTCTGCATGATCAGGATCACCTGATCGACTCCGGCCTCCTCGTAGAGGCGCACGCCTTCGATGCAGCTGTCCGGATCCCCGGCGATGATGATGCCGCGCTCGCAGAGCGTGTCCGGGTCCATCTGCCCGAACGCGGCGCGCGCGGCGCCGGGGCCGCTGTCGAGCGAGATCCCGACCTGCGCGGCCTGCTGCTTGTGCGCTTCGTCGGACTGGCGCAACCAGCGGCCGAAATCGGCCTTCAGGTGATCGGGCACGCCGCCCCACGACTCGAGCAATTGCTCGTACGCGTTCACGCGGTCGCGGATGTACGGCTTGTCGGGACCGAAGAACGTCTTGAGCGACAGGGCCGCCAGCTCCCGCGCTTCACGGTTGTTCTCGCCGCAGAAGGCGTGGACGTTGTTGCCCCAGAACTCGTTCCTCACGGCGCCGACCGGCGTCGCTTGCTTGATCCGGGCGCGATAGCGCTTGACGTGCTCGGCCAGGATCGTCGTCGCGAACGTGGCGGACGAGAGGGTGCCGATGCCCTTGTCCGCGGCGACGTCGAAGCTGTCGGTCTGCGTGCACGCGAGATAGAGACGCGGATGGGGCTTCTGGTAGGGCTTCGGCAGCACGCGCCGCTTCGGCACTTTCCAGAACTCTCCCTCCCAGGAGAACTCGTCCGACTGCCAGATGCGCGGCAGCATCGTGAGCGACTCTTCCCACATGGCGCGCGTCTGCCGCGGATCGACGCCCTGGCCGATCTGCTCGTACGCGTTGGAGCGGCCGGTGCCGAACTCGAGGCGGCCGTCCGACAACTGGTCGAGCATGGCGGCGCGCTCGGCGACGCGGACCGGATGGTGGTACGGCAAGATGCACACGCCGAAGCCGATCCGGATTCGCCGGGTCAGCTGACTCAACGCGCCGAGCAGAACCTCCGGACATGGCGAGCCGGAAAACCCGGTGAGGAAGTGATGCTCCACGAACCACACGTTGTCGAAGCCGACCTTTTCGGCCAGCACGCACTGTTCGAGCGTCTCCTTGTAGAGCGCGTTCCAGTCGACGGTGGTTCCGCTGAACGGGCGCTGCGCCTCGTAGAGCAATCCGAATTGCATGACGGCTCTCCCTGACGGCGTGGATGGAAGACGTGGCCAAATCTACCACGTCAGGGCCCCGAGGGGCGCGCGGACGCGCCCGTAATGGCCCCCGACACCCCAACGCTCGAAGAGTTCGTGGAAACAATCGACCGCTCCGCGCTCGACTGTTTCCACGAACCGAGCGCGCCGGCAAAGCCGGACGCGCTTCTCGACCTGGCGCCGCGCGATGCGGCGGCAGCGACCGTATAATCAGCGCAAAGCCGCGGTGCGGACGGGCTGACCCATACAGCGGAGGGCGACACCATGCTGACACGCGAAGACAACGAGCTCATCACGCTCATCGGCGCCGGCACCCCGATGGGCACGACGATGCGGCGCTACTGGATCCCCGCCCTGCTCGCGCGGGAATTGCC
>QHRT01000180.1 GCA_003220195.1 Candidatus Rokuibacteriota bacterium
GTGAGCAGACCGTCGGGCACGAGCTCATGGGTTTCGATCAGGGTTATCGCTTTACGGATGAGCTCCGGCGTGTGATGAAACGCGCCGAGGAGCGTCAGCTCCTCGTAGTGGACGCGACGCGTGTCGAGCGTGATCACCGTGCCGGGCGCGCAGCCGCCGAAGAAGACCACGCTGCCGCCGCGACTCGCGGCCGCCACCGCGCTTTCCCACGCCTCAGGCCGTCCGGTGGCGTCGAACGTGACGTCGCCGCCACGCCCGCCGGTCGATCCACGCACCGCGTCGACGGCGTCCGTGGTTGTCGCGTCGACGCATTCGCCGAGGGCGAGCTCTTTCACGCGCTCGAGCCGCCAGCCCGGCTTGCCGACGATGATCACCCGGGCCTTCCGCGCCGCCGCGACCATTGCCAGCAGGCATCCGAGGGGGCCATGACCGAAGATCACGACGGTCTGGCCGGATTCGACGCGCGCGCGCTCCACGGCGCCGAGCGCGCACGCCAGCGGCTCGGCGAACGCCGCGCGCGCCGCCGGCGTCGTGGGGGCCAGCTGCACGAGGTTGCGCTCGACCAGCCGTGCGGGCAGCCGGATGAACTCGCCGTACGCGCCGTTGACGAACAGCAGATCTTCGCAGAGGTTCGCGCGGCCGGCGCGACACGGGGGACACGCGCCGCACGGCGCGGAGTTCGCTGCCACGACGCGATCTCCGGACTTGACACGGCGCACGCCGCGACCCACCGCCGTGACCGTCCCGGCGAACTCGTGGCCGAACACGGTGGGGACGACGGGGATCATCACGGGATGGCCGCGCCGAAGAACCTTCACGTCCGTCCCGCACGTGAGCGCGGCCTCGATCTTCAGCACCACCTCGCCGACGTCGGGCGTCGGCACGGGAAGCTCTTCGGCGCGCAAGTCGCCCGGACCGTGGAAGACCATCGCGCGCATCGTCCCGGTCATGTCGTGACGAAGACCTTCAGGGCTTCGCGGCGGCGCACGAGCTCGAGCCCGTCGGCCAGCCGTTCCAGCGGCACGTGATGGGTCACCAGCTGATCGACAACGACCTCACCGCCGCAGAGCAGACGGAACGCCTCCGCCAGGTCCGCCGGCGACGACGAGTACGTCGCCGTGATCGTGAGCTCGCGATGGTAGAGCGTCTCGAGCGGCAGCGGAAGGGTCGCGCCCCCGCCGCCGGCGAAATAGTGCACGGAGCCGCCGTCACGTACGGCACTCGCGGCCCAGGGCAACACCTCGGCGCCGCCGGCCGTGACGATGACGTGATCGGCGCCGCGCCGGTCGGACAGCTCCAGGATCGCCGGCGATGCCGCGGCCGCATCCCCGACCCGTTCGGCGCCGAGGCGCTGCGCGAGACCGGCGCGCGCGGCGACCGTGTCGACGGCCACGACGCGGCCGCCCGCGCGGCGGGCGAGCTGGACGAAGAGACAGCCGATCGATCCGGCGCCGATGATCACCGTCGTGTCGCCGGGCTCGATGCGGACGCGGCGCACGGCACGGAGACAGCACGCGAGCGGCTCCACGAACGACGCGACCTCGTCGCTCATCCCGTCCGGCACCCGGAAGGTCGCGTGGCGAACGTTCGGCGCCGGGACGCGCACCAGCTCCGCGAAGCCGCCGGGATCGAGATTCGACGTCTTGAAGGTCCGACACATCGACGAGCTGCCGCGACGACAGTAATGGCACTCGTCGCACGGCACGTGATGGGCGACCACGACGCGATCGCCGACACGATACGGCATCGAGCCTCCGCCCACCTCCACCACGTCAGCGACCAGCTCGTGACCGAGCACGGACGGCACGGCGGCGGACGGCGACATCACCTTCGCGATGTCGGAACCGCACAGCCCGCAACCGCGCAGGCGGACCAGGAGTTCACCGCCGGCAATCGCCGGCCTCGGCCAGTCTTCGAGCACGAGTCGGCCGCCGGCGCGCAGCACGACCGCCTTCATGCCGCGCGACTCCGGTGCGGAGCCTCCCGGCTGAAGCGCGCGGCCGCCCAGCAGCGGACCGCGATCGCCACCTTGCGGTGCGCCGCGACGGTGACCCGGTCCGCGAAGACATGGAACTGGCGCGCTTCGATCTCCTCCAGCAGCGCCCGATAGATGCGACCCATGATCTCGGCGGGCACCAGCGCGCGCGCGTCGGCGACGGGGAACGTCTCCGTCGCGCGGGCGTAGTACTCGCGGGCGCGCGCCGCCTGGTGGCGCATGAGCGCGACGAACGGCGGCCCATACCGGCTCGCGCGCAGATCGTCGACCGTGACGCCGAAGGCGGCCAGATCCTCCTGCGGCACGTAGACGCGTCCGACGCGCGCGTCCGCGCCGACGTCGCGGATGATGTTCGTCAACTGGAGCGCGACGCCCAGGTTGACGGCGTAGTCGCGAGCGCGCGGATCCGTGTAACCGAAGATCTCGATGCAGCAGAGGCCGACCGCCGACGCCACGCGATAGCAATACGGATAGAGGTCGGCGGCCGTCTCGTACGTCGGGCGATCGAGATCCATCTCGACGCCCTCGATGATGGCGTGGAGCGCCGTGCGCGGGATCGGATACCGCTGGACCGCCAGCGCGAGCCGCCGCGCGATGGGATGCCGCGGCTCGCCGGCGGGCTCGTAGCAGCGGCGGACGTCGTCGCGCCACTCGGCCAGCGCGCCCCGCTGCGCCTCCGGATTCGCCCCGACGTCGTCCGCGATGTCGTCGACCGTCCGGCAGAAGGCGTACACCGCGTAGAGCGCGTCGCGGCGTGGCCGCGGCAACGCCAGGAACGCGTAGTAGAAGTTCGAGCGGCTCCGCCGGGTGAGACGCGAACAGAGCTCGGCGGCGTTGATCACGCGGGCACCCCCCGCGCCGTGGCCCATCGCACGTACCCGTGCTCGGCGAACCACTCCGCCGCCTCGCGCAGCGCCAGGCGAACGTCGGTCTGGGGCAACCCCAGCTCGCGCACCGCCTTGGCGGCGCTGAAGTACATCCGCTTTCGCGCCATGCGCACGGCACTGAGCGGCACCTTCGGCGGTCGCCCGCTCACGCGGGCGAATCCTTCCATGCACGCCGCCCCGCACCAGGCGACGGCGTACGGAACCCGGAGACGAGGCGGCCGTCCTCCCGAGATCTCTGCGAGCAACGCGCCGATCTCCGCGAGCGACCGGTTCTCGTGCCCGAGGATGTAGCGCTCGCCGGCTCGCCCGCGCTCCGCGGCGGCGAGGTGGCCACGCGCGACGTCACGGACGTGGACCAGGTTGAGCCCGGTGTCCATCGTCGCGAACATCTTGCCGGACAGGAAGTCGACGACCATCTGGCCGGTCGGCGTCGGTTTGACGTCCCATGGCCCGACCGGCGCCGACGGATTCACGATGACGATCGGCGCGCCGGCGCGCGCCAGCTCGAGGGCGACCTGCTCGGCGAGGAACTTGGAACGTTTGTAGTCGCCGACCATGTCCTCCAGCGAGACCGGTGTCTCCTCGGTGCCGGGGGACCCGTCTTTCGGAATGCCGAGCGCCCCGACCGTCGACGTGTACACGATGCGCCGCGTCCCCGCCGACGCCGCCGCCTCGAGCATCGCGCGAGTGCCGTCGACGTTCGCACGGTAGAGCGCGGACGGGTCGGCCGCCCACAGCCGGTAATCCGCGGCCACGTGGAACACGGTCGCCACACCGGCGACGGCGCGGGCGAGGGATCGGCGATCCGTGAGATCGCCCTCGCACGTCTCGATCGGGAGTCCGGAGAGCGCGCGACGATCGCTCGACGGGCGCGCGAGGACCCGGACGGTGGCGCCCTCGCGGAGCAACTCGCGGACGACGTTGGCGCCGACGAACCCGGTGCCGCCGGTGACCAGAGCGTCCAAATCAACCGTGCTGGGGGCCTCGAGAGGCGCGCGGACGCGCCTGACATGGCCCCCAGACCCTATACGCTCGGACACGCCCCGGCCAAGCCGTGGCATGCCTCGGCTCCCCGCGAGATTGTGTTGCCGAGACCGTGCGCCCACGCCCGTGCTCCGCCATGGCGCGCCTCGGGATTGACACGGGATGGCTCATCGCGCTAGGCCGCTCGCGCGACCTGGGCCAGCGCGGCCGCGACATTGCGAAGCGCCGTCGCGGTGCCGCGGCACAGGACGAACGCGTCCGACACCGCGCGCGGTCGCGCGAGCATCACGCGCACGGCGCGGCGGGCGCTCAGGTGGCCGCCCGCGTCCACGACGCCGGCCAGGTCGGCCGGGACACCACGGGCGGCCGTGTCCGAGACACCCCGGAGCACGGCAATCAGCCAGCGGCGCTGGCGTGCCCACGCGACGATCGGCGCGGACTCCATGTCGACGGCCAGCGCGCCGGTCTCGCGCCAGAGACGCGCCTTCGCCGTGGCGGTTTCCACGACCGAGTTGACGGTGACGAGGGATCCCGCTCGCCGGAGCGCCGGGACGTCATCGGTCACGAGCGCCGGGCTTCCCGGGACGGTGACCGTCTCGGGGACGACCAGGGCGCCCTCCCGCAACTCGGGCGACAGCGCGCCGCACGCGCCGGCCGCGATCATGAGCGTCGGCGTGCGGCACTCGGCCACGCGGGCATCGATGTCGGCGGCGCGCAGTCCCACGCTGGCGACTTCAAGGACGTCGCTCCGGAAGTGCGGCCACGGGTGGCCGGGGACCTGTGGAAGCCCGAGATGTCTGGCAAGAGTCCGAGCTTCGAGATCGAGCGCCGTGAGGACGAGAACGCGCGTCACGCGTCGGCCGCCGCCGAGTCCGCCTCCGCCCGCGTCTTGCGCTCGAGCCACGCGGCATACGACTTCCCCGCCGCCGTGTCCTTGCCCGTGAAACGAATCGTGCGGACGTCAGCATAGCGAATGCGCTCGGGGGGACCGCCGACCGTCTCGAACATCTCGAGGAACGGCTCCGTGCCCTCCGCGTCGCGGTTGAACACGTAGCCCGTGCGCTCGGCGCCGTCCGAGAGCTCCACGGTGACGTCGCCGCGGTAGTCGAACGCGAGATCGACGACGTGCTGGAGCTCGTCGCCGCTGGCCGCAGAGGGAGCCCAGCCTTCGAGCGTCCCGGGTTCGATCACAGCCTGCCGCTCACCGTGGCGATCACGGTGTCGCGAAAGCCCACGAGCGAGGTGAACGTCGCCTGCACGGCGCTCGGCTCGTAGCCGCAGTGCACCATGCAGTCCTGGCATTTCTCGTTTCCGCTCTTCCGGCCGTACCGCTCCCAGCGCGTCGTCTCCATCAATTCGGCAAACGTCCGCGCGTAGCCTTCCTGCAGCAAGTAACAGGGGCGCTGCCAGCCGAACATGTTGTAGGTCGGATTCCCCCACGGCGTGCACTCGAAGTCGCGCTTGCCCATGAGGAACTGGAGGAACAGCGGTGACTGGTTGAAGCGCCACCTCTTCTTCGGGGAATCGAGAATGGACGCGAACAGTTCGCGGGTTCGCTGACGCCGCAGGAAATGCTCCTGGTCGGGCGCCTTCGAGTAGCTGTAGCCCGGCGACAGCATCATGCCCTCGACGCCGAGGTCCATCATCGCGTCGAAGAACTCGCGAACCCTCAGCGGATTGGCGCCGTCGAAGAGCGTCGTGTTG
>QHRT01000181.1 GCA_003220195.1 Candidatus Rokuibacteriota bacterium
GACGGCGCCATCCTGGACACTCCTGGCGAGCCGGCGACCAGCACGCTCAAGGACCGGCTCTGCCACGGCGCGTACCCCGTGCACGAGTACAACGGGATCGTCTTCGCGTACCTGGGGCCCCCGGAGCAGCAGCCGCCGTTCCCCATCTACGACAGCTTCGAGCGGCCGGGCTATCGAGTGATCCCCGGGCGGAAATACTTCTATCCGTGCAACTGGCTCCAGATCCTCGAAAACGCGATGGACCCCGTCCACACGGCGTTTCTCCACACGATCGTCAGCGGATCACAGTTCACCGACGAGTTCGGCAAGGTGCCGGAGCTCGACTTCGTCGAAACGCCGGTCGGCATGGTCTACGTCGCCACGCGCCGCGTGGGAGAGAACGTGTGGGCGCGGATGGTCGAGAACGTGCTGCCCAATCTCCAGCAGGTGGCGCCGATCTGGGAGGACGGCCGCCGCGAGCATCCCTTCGACGGTCCCATGATGAGCCGGTGGATCGTGCCGCAGGACGACACCCGCACGATGTTCGTCGAGTTCCGCCACGTGAGCGAGAAGGAAAACGTCGTCACGCCCGGGTGGTGGGCGGATCGCAGCGTGATGCTTCCCGGACAGTTGCCGTTCAGCGACTCGCACGAGGAGAGCCAGCGCCACCCCGGTGACTACGAGGCGCAGGTCAGCCAGCGGCCGGTCGCGATTCACGCTCTCGAGCACCTGGGCGCGACCGATCGTGGCGTCACGATGTTTCGTCAGCAGCTGCGGCGGGGGATCCGTGCGGTGCAGAGCGGCGACGCGCCGCAAGGTCTCAGTCGAAAAGCCGGCGCCGTGATCCCGACGTATTGCAACGACACGGTCGTTCGCGTGCCGGCCGCGCCGACTCCGGAAGAGGACCGGCAGCTGATGCGCACGACCGGACGCGCGCTGGCCGAGTCGTATCTGAAAGATCCGCCGTCGATGAAAGCCTGACCCTCCCGCGCTGATCGGGGCGACCGGCTGCCCGCCAGTCCGGTCGCCCCGATGATCCGTCACGCCACGACACCCGCACGCGCTCTGCTCCCGACATTTCGGAGGCGTCCCGAGATGTCGTGAAATTCGAGCGTTCATCCGCTGTTCGAAAACCGACCTCCTCGAACGCAAAGCCCCTGTTTCCCGAGACTTGACCAGCCACCGCGATCATTCGCCGCGTTTGGCAGTCTCGTTGCCCTTCCACTCGGTCGCCGGGCAGACGCCCGAATCGACCGAGAGGGAGGACGATCATGGAGACGAAGCTCAACTCGACCGGATCGGAAGCCCGCCTGCGCGCCTTCGGCAACTGCGTGCGCCTGGCGTCGCTGCTCGCGTTCGGGACCATCGGATGGCAGCACCTGGTGCACTCGTGGGGATCGGGACCCGCCGCGTCCCACGGAGGGCACCTCGCGCATGCGCTGCGCGACGGCGCGCTCGCCTGGCCGCTCGCCCTGCTCGCCGTGTTCGCCGGGCTCCGACTGTCGCGAGCCCTCGGAGTCGGCGAGCGCGGAGTTCGCGGCGTTCTCGAGCGCGCCGTCATCATCGGCGCCGGCTTCGCGTTCCTGTTGATTCCCGGCGTCGTCGGACATGCGCTCGTGGACGCCGGATCGGGCGGCGGGTTCGCGGCGGTCATGCTGATGGCGGAATCGATCGCGTCGAACCTCGGACGCTTCCTCGACTACGGCGTCCACCAGGCGCTGGTCGCCTTGCTCGCGGCTTTGCCGTTCGCATTTCTCGGACTCGTGACCGCGGACCCACCGACGTCGTCATCGGCGCATCGCCGCTCCATCCGACGGCTGGCGCCGGTGGCCGCGGTGGTGGGACTGCTCGCGAGCGGCGAGATCGGCGGCGCCGTGCCGAACGTCGTCGTGTTCGAAGCCACCGACAACCCCGGCTCCTGGTTCAAGTGCGTGAGCGGCAACGGCTGCGTTCCCGCGGGCACGGAGTCACTGGCGGTCGTGAAGCCGGGCGACACCGTGCGGATCACGCTCGGCGCCGACACCGACACCAGTCACACGTTCACGAGTCTCGTTTACCCCGCCGGTGCGGCCGGCATGCCGTTCGATCAGCCGGCGGCGCTCAAGAAGGGTGAGAGCGCGGACGTCACGCTCACTGAGCCCGGTCTCTACGTCTTCGTCTGCAAGCTACATCCGTTCATGCTGGCGGCGGCCATCGTCGATGATCCCGCCACGCCGGGCCTCGATATCGGCGAGAACATCTCGCTCATCAACGGGCTCACCGTCCCGAGCGCCAGCGACCTCGGCAAGAGACTGCTGCGCGCCTTCTTCTTCATCACCAATCCGGCCAACTACCAGGACCGGAACCCGGACACCAATCCCACGCTCAACTGGCAGGTGAACCTGCCGGCCGTGGACGTGCGCCTGACCGGCGGCGCGGTGGTCAATCTCTCCGCGCTGTCCATCAACAAGACGCTCGAAGGCCCGGTGATGCCGGCGCATCCGGGTGTCGGCGAAGTGTGGATCGACACCCAGTACGAGAAGACCGCCGGCAAGACGAAGCCGGGCACGGTGACCGCTGTCGACGCGCAGACCTGGAAGGTGACCAAGAAGTTCGGTCTGCCGGAGACGAACCTGAACAACCCGCACAACATGTGGACGGACCGCGAGCAGAAGGTCATCTACCAGACGCAGTGGTTCAGCAACAAGCTCACCGTCTTCGATCGGATCAGCGGCAAAGTGCTGCAAGACATCGTGATCGGCGACGCGCCGGCCCACGTCATGACGCGCGTGGACACCGACCAGGTCCACGTCACGCTGAACGGCGAGGACGCCGTGATCGAGCTGGCGCCCCGCGGGACGCACGTGCAGCGCAGGATTCCGACACAGTTCGGCTTCGAGCGGCCGGCGCAGCCCCACGCCCACTGGATGAGCTCCGACGGCAAGAAGATGGTGACGCCGAACTCGAACACCAACGATTCGACACAGCTCAATCTCGTGCACGGGACGATCAAGGCGAAGGTGCCGACGGGCGTGCTCCCGATCGCCAGCGGCATGATGCCGGATTCGAGCAAGTACTACGTGTCGAACTACGCGGACAGCACGATCACTTGCATCTCCATCGGCGCCCCGGCGTGCAACGACGGGAACACGAAGGTCGCGGTGAAGACGATCCATCTGCTCGCCGGCTACGATCCCGTCACCGGCAGCGCTCCGCTCGACCCGGGCGGCAGCGGCGCGCCGCTCATCGGCGCCTTGCCGATCCAGACACCGGTCGCGCCCCACGGCAAGTACATGATCACCGCCACCACGCTGACGCAGACGATCCTGATCGTCGACACCAGCACGGACACGGTCGTGCGGTCGCTCCCGTGCAGCGGCGGCTGTCACGGCGTGAACTTCGGCGCCAAACAGGGCGGCGGCTATTACGCGTACGTGTCGAGCAAGTTCTCGAACGACATGCTCGTCGTGGACCCGGATCCGAACAACGATGGCAACCCGATCGACGCGAAGATCGTGGGTCGCGTCCTTCTGGTGGCGGACGACGACACGAAGACCGACGACACCCCGACGCTCTACGCGGGGCTCGGTGGCCAGGGCGTGCTTCCGATCCCGGTCGTGTACCACGGCTGGGTGCAGAAGCTCCCCGGCTCCTGGAAGAACCAGCTGACGAAGGACCAGCGGAACCCGATCAACTAGGCAAGCCGAGCACGCGTGAGAACGGGCCCGGTGTCTTCGCGACTCCGGGCCCGTTGTCGTCCTACTTGCTCCACCACTTCGAGCTCTCCTCCTGCGACGTGTCCGGAATGCGATCGATCACCGCGTTGACGAGCCGGCTTCCCCGGCGCTCGACCTTCGTGACGTAGACCGGCGTGATCACCTGTTGATAGCGATCGAAGCGGATCGGCCCCCGCGGCGGCTGGATCTTCGTCACGACGCTCCTGAGCGCATCGCGGACCTTGACGCGATCACTCACTTCGCCCCTCACGGCGTCGATCGCCGCGGTGACGAGTTGAGCGGCCACGTAGCCTCGCTCGCTGTGGGCGCTGGGCCATCCGTTGTACCGGGCGTCGTAGTCGCGCACGAACGCGCGGCTCGCGGGCGTGTCGAGTGCGGCACTGTACGTCCCGACGCTGATGATGGAGAGCGCGGCATCGCCCATCGCCGACAGGAGAATGTCGTCGACCAGCACGTTGTATCCGAGCAGCGGGAGCTTCTCCTTCAAGCCGTATTCCTGGTACGTCTTCACGAATCGGACGGCGTCGGATCCGCCGAGGAACGCGTACACCGCGTCGGCCTGGAGCGCGGTCAACTGCGCCAGGTACGGCGACATGTCCGGCGTCCCGACCGGGACGTAGATGTCCTTCAGGATCGCGCCGCCGGCCGCCGTGAACCCCGCCCGAAACGCGCCGGCGACGTCGCGACCGGCCACGATGTCCGAGCAGATGATGACCATCTTGCGGTGCGGCGTGTTCTTGTGGATCCAGCCCCCCATCGCGAAGTTGCCCTGGTCCGTCGTCTCGATCACGCGAAAGAGCCAGGGGATCGCTTTGCCCGGCGCGGTGATCTCCTTCGAGAACGCCACGGGAACGACGAGGGGAATCTGCTGCTGGTTGACGTAGTCGCGGATCGCGAGCGCGACGGCGCTGTTCACGGGGCCGACCAGGAGATCCACGCGATCGCGCTCGACCAGCTTGCGCGTCTTCGTGATGCCCACGTCCGGCTTGAACTCGTCGTCTTCCTTGACGAGCTGGATCTCGCGTCCGCCGGCTTTGCCGCCGATCTTCGCGAGGTGAAGCTCGAATCCCCGCGTCGCGTCCTGGCCTACGGTGGCGATAGGGCCGGTGTACGGAAAGAGCAGGCCGATCTTGATCGGAAGTTGCTGGCCAAACCCGATCGGTGGGAGCACCAGGAGACAGAGCACCGCCAGGAGAGGTCGGAGGAGTCGCGCGCGTGGTCTCACACGTACCCCACGGGCATGGT
>QHRT01000182.1 GCA_003220195.1 Candidatus Rokuibacteriota bacterium
TCCGCGGCTTGACAAGGCGAGAGCGCTCCCGGAGCATGAACGACGCATGCGCTTCGTCGTGATCGGCGCGGGGGGCGTCGGCGGCTACTTCGGCGCGTGCCTCGCGCGGGCAGGAGAGTCGGTCACGTTCGTCGCGCGCGGCGCGCACCTCCGTGCGATTCGCGCGGGGGGCCTTCGCATCCGATCCACGGTCGATGGTGAATGGGTGATCCGCGCGGACGCGCGGGAGGACCTCGACCGCGAACCGCCGGCCGACGTGGTCCTGCTCACCGTGAAGTCGTTCGACACCGAAGAGGCGCTCGGCGTGGTCACCCCCGTCCTGGGTCGCGAAACGGCGGTGTTGAGTCTGCAGAACGGCGTCGACGCGATCGGCCGCATCGACGCGGCGCTCGGGCCCGGGCGAGCGCTCGGCGGGGCGGCATACGTGTTCCTGCGAGCCGGACGGGCGCGCGACCGCGCGCGTCGAACGGATCCGTGACGCGTTCACCAGGGCCGGCGTTCTCGTCGACGTGGCGACGGACATTCGTCGGGTGCTGTGGGAGAAGTACGTGTTGATCTGCGCGCAGGCGGGCATGACAGCGCTGGCGCGGGCGCCGATCGGCGTCGTGCGCGAGACACCGGAGACGTGGCGCATGTACCGACTGCTCCTGGAGGAGCTCGCGGCGGTCGGCGCGCGGGACGGCGTCGAGCTTCCGCCCGACATCGTCGATCGGACCGTCAAGGCGGCGGAGCAGCTCGCCCCGGAGCTGACCTCGTCGCTGCACGACGATCTCGTGCGGGGCAAGAAGCTCGAACTCGAAGCGCTGCAGGGGCACGCGGTGCGCCTCGGTGAGAAGTACGGCGTGCCGACCCCGATGCTGTCGGCCGTCTACGCCGCGCTCAAGCCCCACGTCGACGGAGTCCGGTCCTGACCTCGCCCCAGCTGGCCCTCTGGCGGTGCGTCGTGCCGCACCGCGCGCGCTATCTCCTCGGCATCGTCTCGCTGCTCACCGCAACGTTGGCCGCGCTCGGCATCCCCTGGACGGTGAAGCGTGCGATCGAGGCGCTGTCGACCGATGCGGCCTCGGCGCCGCTCGGACGCTTCGTGCTCGCCATCCTGGCGCTCGCTGTCGTGAACGGTGTCGCGGGGCTCGGCTCGCGCTTCGCGATCATCGGGGGCGCGCAGCTGATCGAAGCCGATCTGCGGAATGCGATCTACGCGAGCGTGCAGTCGTTTCGCCCCGCAGAGCTCGCGGCCAGAACGACCGGCGACACGATGACGCGCGCCACCAGCGACGTGTCCGCCGTGAAATCGGTCGTCGGGTTCGGCGCCATCAGCCTGGCGGGGACGCTGTTCGCGTTCGTCGGCGCCGTCGCCGCGATGGCGGCGGTCGACCCGTGGCTCACGCTCTGCGCGATGGCGCCGTATCCGATCATGATCGTGCTCGCCCGCCGGTTCACGGCGGTGGTGCATCAGCGCAGCGAGGACGTGCAGACGCAGCTCGGCGTCCTGTCGACGCGCGTGCAGGAGCATCTCGCGGGGATGACGGTGGTCCGCGCGTACGCGATGGAGCCACGCGCTCGGGCCACATTCGCGGAGGCCAACGAAACGTTCGTCCGACTGAGCCTCAAGCTGGGCCGGGCGGAGGCGTTCTTCACGCCGCTGATGTCGTTGATCGCCGGCGTCGGCACGCTGATCGTCCTCTGGATTGGCGGACTCCGCGTGGTGGAAGGCCGTCTGACGCTCGGCTCGCTCGTCGCGTTCAATGGCTATCTCGCCTATCTCGCGTGGCCCACGCTCGCGCTCGGCTGGACACTCTCGATGGCGCGGCGCGGGCTGACGTCGATGGGCCGGATCCAGGACATCCTCCAGGCGGCCCGGCCGACGCCGGAGCCGCGGCCGTTCGACGGCACGCCGAGCGTGCGATTCGCCGGTCTCACGTTCGCGTACGCCGGCCGTCAGCCCGTGCTGCACGAGGTGTCGTTCGACGTGCGTCCCGGGGAAATGGTCGCGGTCGTCGGCCCGACCGGAAGCGGCAAGTCGACGCTCGGCCACGTGCTCGCGCGGCTCTGGGAGCCGCCCCGCGGCACGGTGTTCGTCGGGGACGAGGATGTGACGGCGATGGACCTGGGCCGGCTCCGCGCGGCGCTCGGCGTCGTGCCGCAGGAGTCGTTCCTGTTCTCGCGGTCGGTGCTCGCCAACGTCACGCTCGCGCGCCACGGCGTCGACCTCGGCCGTGCCCGCGCCATCGCCGCGGCCGTCGCGATCGACGAGGAGATGGAACGCTTCGCCGAGGGGTACGACACCGTCGTCGGCGAGCGTGGTCTCACGCTGTCGGGAGGTCAGCGCCAGCGGCTCGCGCTCGCACGAGCGCTGGTCGGGATCCCCCCCATCCTGGTCCTGGACGATGTCTTCGCGAACGTCGACGCCGGGACGGAAGACCGGATTCTCGGCAATCTTCGAGGCGCCGTCGCCGGGCGGACGGTCCTCCTGATGACGCACCGGTTGCGCGCCGCGCGCGCCGCGGATCGCATCGTCGTGCTGTCGCACGGGCGCGTCGCGGAGATCGGCACCCACGACGAGCTCGTGAATGCCGGCGGGCTGTACGCGCGGCTCTGGCGGATCCAGCAGCTGGAGGAGGAGATCGCGCGTGCATCGTGACGAGGACGACGTCGTTCTCGGCCGCGCGTTCGACCGGCGGCTGGTCACGCTGCTGTGGACGACGGCGCGTCCGCACCGTCGGCTGATCCTCGGGACCGTGGCGCTGTTCGCTCCGAGCGCCGCGCTCGAGCTGACGCAGCCGTATCTGCTGAAGCTCGCCATCGACGAGCACATCCTGCGCGGCGACTGGGCCGGACTCTGGCCGATCGTCGTCGCGTACGTTGCCGTGCTGGGTGGGCTCTACGTCGTGCGAACCGCCGAGGACTACCTGATGCACGTCACCGGACAGCGGGTCATGTTCGACCTCCGCGCGACGCTGTTCGGGCATCTCCTGTCGCTCGAGGCGGGGTTCTTCGACAAGAATCCCGTCGGCCGGCTGATGACGCGCGTGCTGAACGACGTCGAGGCCGTCAACGACGCGTTCACCAGCGGGCTCTTCGCGGTGGTGGGCGATCTCGTGACGCTCGCCGGCGTCGTCGCCGTGATGCTGTGGATGGACTGGCGGCTCGCGCTGGTGACGTTCGCGATCGTGCCGCTGCTCGTCGCCGTCACGGCGTTCTTTCGCGTCCGCGCGCGCGACGCCTATCGTCGCGTGCGACGGCGTCTCGCGCGCCTGAACGGGTATCTTCAGGAGTCCCTGCAGGGGATGAGCGTGGTGCAGCTGTTCGCGCGCGAGCGGCACGAGCGCGCGGAATTCGAACGGCTGAACGCCGAGTACCGCCAGGCGCTGTTCGGCTCGACCATCTACGAGGCGTCGCTCTACGCGTCGGTGGAGGCGCTCGGCGCCATTGCGCTGGGGGCGCTCGTGTGGTGGGGCGGCCGCGAAATCGCGGCCGGGACGCTGACGTTCGGCGCGCTGGTCGCGTTCATCCAGTACACGAGCCGGTTCTTCCTGCCGATCCGCGATCTCGGCGCCAAGTACACGGTGATGCAGGCGGCGATGGCGTCGTCGGAACGGATCTTCGGGCTGCTCGAGCGTCGGCCGGCGATCGTGTCGCCGGCGGCGCCCAGCGTCGACGGAGAAACATCGCCGGCTCTCGCATCGCGGCGTGTCGCGGAGCCGGTCGCCGAGCTGCGCAACGTGTGGTTCGCCTACCAGGACACGCAGTGGGTGCTGCGCGACTGCTCCTTCACCGTCCGGGCGGGCGAACACGTGGCGATCGTGGGCGCGACCGGCGAGGGCAAGACGACGTGCGCGCGCCTGCTCAACCGGTCCTACGACGTCACCCACGGACAGGTGCTCGTGGAGGGCGTCGACGTCCGCGAATGGGATCTCGCGAGCCTGCGCCATCGGGTCGGCATCATCTTTCAGGATGCGGTGCTCTTCTCCGGCACGGTCGCGGCGAACCTCCGCCTCGGCGACGACGGCGCGGTCCCGCACGCCGACCTCGAGCGCGCCGTGGAGCTCGCGAACGCCGCGTCCTTCATTCGTGCGTTGCCGCGCGGCCTCGACGAGGAGCTCTCCGAGCGCGGCGGCAACGTCTCGCACGGGCAGCGGCAGCTCCTCGCGATCGCGCGCGCGTTGATCTACGATCCGGCGATCCTGATCCTGGACGAGGCGACGTCGAGCGTCGATCCCGAATCCGAGCGTGCGATCCAGGACGCGATGCGACGGTTGACGAGGGGACGCACCACGATCACTATTGCCCACCGGCTGTCGACGATCCACGGCGCCGACCGCATCCTGGTGCTCCATCGCGGTCGGGTTCACGAGGAAGGCACGCACACGGAGCTGCTGAGGTCCGGTGGGCTCTACGCGAAGCTCCACGAATACCACGCGCAGGGGACGTTCGCTCCGCGGGACGAGCTCGTGTGACGACGGCCGCGACGCCGGGGCCGAGCGCCGCGAACGCGCGCGAGACTTCGCCCGGGCCGTGTATCGCATGGTCCGCCGCATCCCGCGCGGTCGGGTCGCGACGTACGGGCAGCTCGCGGCGCTCCTCGACCGTCCGCGCGCCGCGCGGGCCGTTGGCGGCGCGATGCGCGAGTGCCCGGCCGACATTCCGTGGCACCGCGTCGTCAACGCGCAAGGCGGCATCAGCCGGCGCGGACGCGCCGGGTCGATGGTGACGCAACGGGTCCGGCTCGAGCAGGAAGGCGTTCGCTTCCGTCGCGGTCGCGTGGCGTTGCGGCAGCACCGGTGGTCGACCGGCAGCGGGGCGCAAGGGTCCGTGTCTCGAGGTCGCCGCGGGTTCGATCCCGACGCCCTGCTCGACGGGTCCACACGGTCCTGGCGGTCGAGCACGCCGCGATGATCACCGGCACGACGATCGACGTCGGTCGCGGACGGTCGACGTGAAGGTCGTCCCGCTCGCCGCCGATTCGCTCGGCGTCCGCTCGATGGCGACCTATGTCGAGGTCGCGTCGACCGGGATCCTGATCGATCCGGGCGCGACGCTGGCGCCGTCGCGCTTCTCCTTGCCGCCGAGCGAGCCGGAGTGGGAAGCGCTCCGCCGCGCGAACGACCGGATCTCCGCGTACGCGTCCCGCGCGGCGTTCGTGTTCGTGAGCCACTACCACGACGATCACTTCCGCTCCGACCCGTCGACGTACGTGGGCCGCCGGGTGCTGGCGAAGGATCCGCGGCGCATGGTCGCCGGGCTCCAGGCCCGCCGCGCGGCCGAGTGGTGGCGCGCGCTCGAGCCGGTGACGCGGGTCGAGAGCGCCGACGGCGCCGTCCACAGGGAAGCCGGCTTTTCGTTGCGCGTGTCGGCGCCGCTGCCGCACGGGATCGAAGGCACGTCGCTTGGCTACCTGGTCACCCTCACCGTGACCGATCCCGCCGAGCGGGAACGGTTCGTGTTCGCCTCCGACGTGCAGGGCCCGCTGTCGCCCGTGGCGGCAGCCTATCTTCACCAGGAGCGGCCGACGCTCGTGTATCTCTCCGGCCCGCCCTCGTACATCGAGTACGAGGTCGGAAGCGCGACGATCGAGCGCGGCATCGACCATCTGCTCGCGCTCGTGGAGCGCACCGGGTGTCGTGTGATCATGGACCACCACGCCATGCGGGACCCGCGCGGCGATGCGCGGTTCGAACGGCTCTGGCGCACCGGGCGGGTGATGACCGCGGCGAAGTGGCTCGGCGTCGCGGAGGATCCGCTGGAACGACGGCGGCGCGCGCTCTGGTCCGCCGAGCGCAAGCCGCCGGCCAGGGTGACGAGCGCCGGGACGCCCGTGGCACGGACACGCCGCAAATTCGGCAAAGGGGGACGGGGCGACTGACCGGGGATGGCCGACCACGTCCACGAATCACGCGCGTGGGTCGCACGCCCGCGGGAGGAAGTGTTCGCGTTCTTCGCTGATCCCGCGAATCTCCGGATCGTCACGCCGCCCTCGCTCGCTTTCCGACTGCTCGAGCCCGTCGCGGCGATGGAAGCCGGCGCCGTCTTCGACTACCGGATCCGGTGGCTCGGCGTGCCGTTGCGCTGGCGCGCGTTCATCCGCGAGTACGACCCGCCCTTCCGGTTCATCGACGTGCAGGTGCGGGGCCCGTACTCACGCTGGGAGCACCGGCACCTGTTCCTCAGCGAGGCTGGCGGCACGTGGATCGAGGACCACGTGCGATACCGGTTGCCGCTGGGGCCGATCGGGCGGGCGGCGCACGTCGTGCTCGTCCGCCGACAGCTCGAGAAAATATGGCTCTTCCGCGACCGCGCGATCGCCGAACGTTTCGGCCCGCTGCGACGGTGATGATTTCGTGGAGAACAGTGTCTGCAACACAGGCGCGCGCGTGAGCGAAGAGCGCCACGGCTCCGCCGGCTGTGCCGGGGCGTTTCCGAGCGTACGGGGGGCTTGGGGGGCCCTTCGAGGCCCCCCATGTGATCAATTCAATTCTTGTGGCAGCGTGACGCCGAGCTTTTCGAGTCGCGGCGCGACCCGCTCGGTCAGGAGACCGATCCGCGCGAGGTTCTGCACCATGGAGCCGTGCATGTCGCGCTTGAAGTATTTTCTGAAGGGCGCGTAGTCGTTGCGCGCCGCCGTCTCTCGCCGGTAGCGCTGCACGTCCTGGATCTGCGCGGGGCTCATGCCGAAGTCCTGGTATGCCTCGAGCGGGAAGAATCCGGTGAGCGTCTTTTCGAGGGCGAAGACGGTGTAGTCCTCCATCTCGCGACGTTCCGCGGGGGAGGCTTGCTGCACCACTTCCGGCAGCGAGAGCATGCCGAAGCCCATGTGACGGGACTCGTCGGACAGGATGCGCCGGCACATCTCGCCGAGCACGGGATCACGGGCGCTCTCCGCCATCATCCGGAACAGCGACACGGCGAACGTCTCGGCGACGAGCTGAAGCGCGATCGTTTTCAGGTACCACCGGCTCTCGCCGAGCAGGGAATCGAAGAGGTCGCGCTCGTTCTTCGGCATCGGATACACCACGCCGTCGAGCCGTTCGCGGATGTAGCGGTCGAGCACCTCGTTGTGCCGCGCCTCGTCCATGACCTGCGTCGCCTGGAAGAACTTGAAGTCGGTGCCCGCGACCGTGTCGACCAGCTGGCTGCAGGCGAGCAACGCGCCCTGCTCGCCGTACATCAGCACGGTCAGGCGCCACGCGGCGACGCGCCGATTCAGCGTCACGCGCTCCTCCTCGGACAGCCGCTCCCACAGGGGGCTGCCGTAGATGTCGACCAGCTCGTCGGCCAGGACGCGGCCGTCGTCGGTGCCGGGGGTCGCCCACGGGATGTCGCGCGACGCGTCCCACTGGTCGCGCTTGGCGTTTTCGTAGAGCCGGCGGATCTCGGGCTCGGCGACCGCATAGTCGAGCTCGAACGTCGTCGTGGAGGAGGAAGAGATCGTGTGCGATTTCATCAGGACTCCCGGCGGTGGCCCGTGCCGCGACCGCAAGAGGTGGCGCTGGTACGTCCTGTGTA
>QHRT01000150.1 GCA_003220195.1 Candidatus Rokuibacteriota bacterium
TGGGAGGAGTACATCTTCGTCCGCACGCTGCTCATCGAGAACACGAACTGGGTGATGAGCCTCTATCTCTTCTGGGTCTCCGACGACATCATGGGCGTCGACTACGGCATCGTGGCCGCCGTCTCGGTCTTCTACGTCCTGCCCAGCCTGCTGCTGTACGTCTTTTGCCAGAAATACCTGACGCAGATGACGATCGGCGGCATCCGAGGGTAGCCTCCGGGAGGGAACACGATGGCGACCATCGAGCTCAGGAACGTTCGCAAGCAGTGGGTCGGCGCGGTCGCGGTCGAGCGGATCGACCTCAAGATCGACGACGGCGCGTTCGTCGCCGTGCTGGGCCCGTCCGGCTGCGGCAAGACCACGACCCTGCTCATGCTGGCGGGCATCTACAGTCCAAGCGCGGGCGACATCGTCTTCGACGGCGCGCGCGTGAACGACGTCGAGGCGCGCGACCGCAACGTCGGCATCGTCTTCCAGTCCTACGCGCTCTACCCGAACATGACGGTGCGCGAGAACATCATGTTCCCGCTGCGCTTCAAGCAGGTCGAACGCGCCGAGGCGGAGCGCCGCGCCCGGGAGATCGCCGGGCTCGTCCGCATCGACACGCTCTTCGACCGCCGGCCGAGCCAGCTCTCGGGCGGACAGCAGCAGCGCGTCGCCCTCGCCCGCGCGCTGGTGAAACGGCCCCACCTGCTCCTGCTCGACGAGCCGCTTTCGAACCTCGACGCCGCGCTGCGCCTGACCATGCGGGCCGAGATCCGGCGGGTCCAGCGTGAGCTTCGCGTCACGACGATTCTCGTGACGCACGACCAGATCGAGGCGACCACGATGGCCGACCGCATCGTGGTCATGAACGCCGGGCGAGTCGAGCAGGAGGGGACCGCGCGGGATCTCTACGAGCGGCCCGAGACGCTGTTCGTCGCGGGCTTCATCGGCTCGCCGCCGATCAACCTGTTCGACGGCCAGGCCGAGGGTGGCGCGATCACGGTGCACCAGGCGAAGCTGCCGCTCGTCGGATCGGCGGCCGGCAGCGTGGTGCTCGGCATTCGACCGGAAAGCCTCCACGTGGACGCGAACGGGACGCCGGCCCGGGTGATCGCCGTCGAGCCGATGGGCCGCGAGGTGCTCTACACCGCCGACAGTCCGCTGGGACTCGTCCGGTTCATCGAGGCGGGCGCCGAGGCGCGCCATGCCGATGGCGACGCGGTCGCGCTCAAGTTCGCCGCCGCGGACGCGCTCCTGTTCGACAAGACGAGCGGCGCGCGGCTCGACGCCCGGATCGCCGCGTGAACCCCCGGACCGAGCGCCAGGACGCGTGAAGCTCGTCACGTACAACATCCAGTACGGCCTCGGGCGTGACGGCCGGTACGACCTGGCTCGGATCGCGGCCACCGTGGAAGGCGCCGACATCGTGGCGCTGCAGGAAGTGGATCGGTACTGGCAGCGCTCGGGCTCGCTCGACTCGCCCGCCGTGATCGCCTCACTTCTCCCCGAGCACTACTGGGTGTACGGCGCGAATTTCGACGTGGATGCGAGCTTTCGCGATGCCGCGGGACAGCTCCACAATCGGCGGCGACAGTTCGGCACCATGATCCTGTCGCGCACGCCGATCGTGTCCTCGCGCAACCATCTCCTGCCGAAGTACGGCACGCTCACCCAGCACAGCATCCAGCAGGGCGCCCTCGAGGCGGTCATCGTCGCGCCGCACGCGGGGCCACTCCGCATCTACTCGATCCATCTGAGCCACCTGAGCCCGGCGACGCGGATGCCGCAGGTCGAGGAGCTCCTCGCCATCCACGCGCGCGCGCCGAGCGAAGGCGGCGCGTGGTGCGGAGGGCATCCGGATCCGGGGGCGGGATGGACCGAAGGCGAGATGCCGCCGATGCCGGCTGACGCGATCATGATGGGTGACTTCAATTTCGGATGGAACGCGCCCGAGTACGATCGCATCGTCGGACCGCCGACCGCTCGCTACGGCCGTCTCAATCGCCTGACCGGATTCGTCGACGCGTGGGTCGCCGCCGGGCATCGCGAAGACGAGGGCTTCACCATCGGCACCGGCGAGCGGATCGACTTCTGTTTCGTCTCGGCCTCGCTCGCGAGCCGGGTCAAGGCGTGTCGAATCGACGTCGAGGCCACCGGCTCCGACCATCAACCCCTGTGGGTGGAGATGGATCTCTGACGCGCTTCGGGACGACGTGATGCCCGTCGACATGCGCGCCATCATCATCGGCGCCGGACGCGGACGGCGGCTCATGCCAACCACGGAGAACGTTCCCAAGTGCTTCGCCGTGGTTCACGGCAAGCGTCTCCTCGACTGGATCCTGGACGCGCTCGCCGCCGGCGGCGTCACCGACGTCTGCTTCATCGGCGGCTACCGCGTCAAGGCCGTCGAGCGCGAGTACCCGCAGCTCACGTTCCGCTACAACACGGAATGGGAGCAGAACAACATCCTGGTCTCGCTGATGTGCGCCGAGGATCTGATGGACCGTCCGTTCGTCACCACCTACTCGGACATCCTCTACACGGGCGCGATCGTGGCGGACCTCGTCGCATCGCCGGCCGACATCGCCCTCGGGATGGACACCGACTGGCGCACGCACTACCGTCCCCGCACCCAGCATCCGCCGCACGACGCGGAGAAGGCCCTCATGAAGGACGGTCGCGTGGTACGCGTGCAGCGCGAGATCCCGTACGAGGACGCCACGGGCGAATTCATCGGTGTCGCGAAGTTCAGCGCCCGCGGCGGTGCGCTCCTGCGCGAGCACTACCATCGCCGCCGGCAGGAGTTCTTGGACAAGCCCTATCGCGGCGCGGCGACGTTTCAGAAGGCGTATCTCATCCATCTGTTCCAGGACATGATCGAGCAGGGCGTCCCGTTCGGTCATGCCGACACCCACGGTCAGTATCGCGAGATCGATACCCAGGAAGACCTCGACCTCGCGCAGCGAGGATGGGAAGCGTGACGTTGCCGCGCTTTCCGGCGTCGGTCGTCGGCTCGCTGCCTCGCCCGCGGCACGTGCGCGAGCTGATTGAGAAGCCGGCGTGGGACGAGGCCGACGAGCGCGCGATGGACGCTGCGGTCTCGTATGCGATCTCGATGCAGGAATTCGCGGGGCTCGACGTCGTGACGGACGGGGAATGGCGCCGGCGCTCCTACCTCGGCGTGATCGCCGAGCTCGCCTACGGGTTCACGCTGGAGGTGAACCCCGCGGACGGGCGGCCTTGGACGGTCGTCACGGACAAGCTCGCGCCGAAGGCGCCAGGCTTCATCGCCGCCGAGGCGGCCTTCCTGAAAAGCGTCGCGCGCGCAGGCACGAAGATCACGCTGCCGGCGCCCGCCTTGCTCGGAGAGCGGCTCTGGGATCCCGAGCGGTCGCGCAAGGCGTATCCGCGCCGCGAGGACTTCGTCCGTGATTGCGTCGATCCGCTGCGCCGCGAGATCGAGCTGATCCGGGACGTCGGCATCGACATCGTTCAGATCGACGACCCCCATCTCTGTCTCTTCGTGGATCCCCGGGTGCGCGCCGGGTACAGCGATCCCGATCGCGCCGCGGATTTCGCCGTCGACATGACGAACGCGCTGGTCGCCGGCTTCACCGGCGTCAAGTTCGCGGTGCATCTTTGCCGTCGCGCGGGCGCTCGGGTGCGTGGCGAACGGCACTACACCGGCGGGTACGGGCCGATTCTCGCGCACGTAAACCGCCTGAACGTCCAGCACCTGACGCTCGAATTCGCGGCCGCCGGCGCGGATGAGCCCGACGTCCTCACCCGGCTGCGGCCAGACTTCGAGCTCGGGCTGGGCGTCGTCGACGTGGCACCCGGCGTGAAAGCCGACGTCTCCGCCATCGTGGCGCGCGTCGATCGCGCGATCGCGCGAGTCGACGCGACGCGCATCACGCTCAATCCCGATTGCGGCTTTGCCCCGGGCTCGGCAGCGAAGGTCGACATCGACGAGGTGTTCCTCAAGCTTCGCGCCGAGGCCGAGGCCGCGCGGCGGCTACGCGCGGCCCATGCCTGACGCGTCGGCGCCTTGACTCCGCTACGGCGGATCGCAATGATACCGTCGAGCCTGTCCCGACGCGGTGCGGCGGGCGGAGAGGGGTCGACGATGACTCGGCGAGCGTGGCGGTTCGGCGGACGACGCAGTGTGCTGCTCCTCATCTTCCTGGCGGCGACGAGTATCGTCCCGGTCTGGCGCGGCGCTGCGCCGATTGCGGGAGCGGCCGAACCCACGGTGCGGTACATCAGCCATCGCTTCCCCATGCTCGAGTTCTGGGTGAAGAAGATGGGGGAGTACCCGGGCATCAAGCTCGAAGCCGAGCTGATCCCGTTCGACCAGGCGCTCGAGAAGATGCAGATCCATCTGTCCCAGCGGGCGCCGACCTTCGACATCATGGCCACCGACGCGTTCCTGTCGACGTTCGCCGAGCGCGGATGGCTCATGCCGCTCGATCCGCTCATCGCGAAGTTCCGCCAGGCGGTCGAGTGGGACGACATCGATCCGATCCTGGTGCACGACGTCTGCTCGTACAAGGGCAAGGTCTATGGAGTCCCGAACCTCGCCGTCTCGATGCTGTTCTTCCATCGAAAGGATCTGTTCGATGCGGCCGGGTTGAAGCCGCCGGCCACGATCGACGAGTGGATCGCCGCCGCGAAAGCGTTGACGAAGCCCGACAAGAAGCAGTACGGCACGGCCATGACCCTGAAGGCCGGCGACGGATTCCAGAACGACTTCACGTACTACCTGCGCACCTACGGCGGCGACTGGTACGACAAGGACTGGAAGGTCACGATCGACAGCGAAGCGGGCGCGAAGGCGCTCACCACGATGAAGGAGCTGATGAAGTACGCGCCACCGAACGTGCTCGCCTTCCACAACGACGAGTCGACGGTGGCGATGCAGCAGGGCCTCACCGCGATGGGGCTCCTGTGGCAGTCGCGGGCGCTCGGCATGGACAATCCTCAAGTGTCCCAGGTGGTGGGCAAGGTGCACTACGCCGTGGCGCCGCCCGCGACCCGGGGCGGCAAGAGCCACCCGCGGCTGGCTGTCGGTTGCTATTCGATCAGCGCCTTCACGAAGAACGATCCCGAGCTCGTGTTCCAGGTGATCACGAAGACGCTCAACAAGGCGAACATGCGCGAGTCCGCCGGCCTGGCGAATCCAACTCGACTGTCCGTCAGCCGGGACCCCGAGGTCACGCAGAAGTTCCGGTTCATCAAGGCGGGTGCCGACAACGTCCAGGCGGGCGCGCGGCTCGTCCCGGGCAATCCCGAGTTCTCCGAAGGAATGTTGCAGACCACCCAGGTGCTGCAGAAGGGCCTGACGGGAGAGCTGACGATCGCCGAGGCGCTCAAGCGCGGCCAGAAGGCCATGCACGACCTGATGACGGAAAAGGGCTACTACAAGAAGTAGCCGCGTGGCGAGCCGGCAGCAGCGCCGGGACCGTCTGGTCTTTCTCGTCCCGAGCATGACGGTGCTCGCCGTCATCCTCTTCTATCCGCTCGCGTACAGCATCGGGCTCAGCTTTTACAACTACTACCTGCCTGTCCCGCGAACGACGTTCGTCGGTCTCGACAACTTCCGATTCATCCTGGGCGACGAGGCGTTCTGGGATGCGCTCGGCGTGACCGCGCGATTCACGGGAGCCGCCGTCGTCATCGAGATCGTACTCGGCATCGCTGTCGCGTTGCTGCTCGACTCTCGGATCCCGTGCCGTCGCGTCGTCAACACCGTGGTGCTGCTCCCCATGGCGATCACGCCCGCGGTGGCCGGCCTGCTCATGCGGTGGATGTTCGAGAGCAACTGGGGGCTGGTGAACTACTTCCTCGGCCTGGTCGGCGTGCCCGG
>QHRT01000151.1 GCA_003220195.1 Candidatus Rokuibacteriota bacterium
CGAGAGCGGCCAGTGAAAAGCACATGGCCATCCGATGGTCGTCGTACGTGTCGATCGTCGCTGGCTGGAAGCTACGGGGCGGCGTCACTCGCAGAGAGTCCGAGCCCTCTTCCACCGTCGCGCCGAGCTTCCGAAGCTCTGTCGCCATAGCGGCGAGCCGATCCGTTTCCTTGACGCGCCAGTTGCCGACGTTCCGCAGCACGCTCGTCCCCTCGGCGAAGAGCGCCAGGACGGCCGCGGTCATCGCGGCGTCGGGAATGTGGTTGAGGTCGGCATCGAGCGCGCGGAGCCGCGATCCTCGGGGCGCGCTGACCTCGATCCAGTTGTCGCCGAGACGCACGGTCGCGCCCATCCGCTCGAGCACCTCGGTGAAGCGGACATCGCCCTGGATGCTCCCGCGGCCGACTCCTTCGACCCGCACCGCGTCGCCGCTCCGCGCTCCGCTGATCGCGCCCGCCGCGAGAAAGTAGGACGCGGACGACACATCGCCTTCGACGTAGATCTCGCCGGGAGACCGATACCACGCATCCGGCACGGTGAAGCTCGACCATTCGTCGCGCGTGGCGGGCGCGCCGAACCTCGCCATCAAGGTCAGCGTCATCTCGACGTACGGCTTGGAGACCAGATCGCCATCGATCGAGATCGTCCCGCCGCCGACGAGCGGCAACGCCATCAGCAGCGCGGTGACGTACTGACTGGACACGTCGCCGCGAACGCGTGCTCGCGCATTCCGGCGCGGCACGCCCGGCCGGATGTCCAGCGGAGGGTACCCCTCCTTGCCGAGGTACCCGATGTCGGCGTCGAGGTCTCGCAGCGCCTCCACGAGATCGCGAATCGGCCGCTCGTGCATGCGGGGAACGCCGGAGAGACGGTAGCGTCCGCCGCAAAACGCCAGCACCGCGGTGAGCGGGCGCATGGCGGTGCCGGCGTTGCCGAGGAAGAGCTCCGCGGACTTCACGGGAAACGCGCCTCCGACCCCCGTGACCCGATAGTCGCGCCCCTGCACTGGCACGCACGAGGCGCCGAGGCTGGTGAGCGCTGTGAGCATGTGGCTCGTATCGTCCGAGTCGAGCAGGTCACGCACGAGCGTTTCACCGCTCGCGAGCGCGGCGAGCAGCAGCACGCGGTTCGAGATGCTCTTCGATCCCGGCAGGCGGACCGTGCCGGAGAGAGCGCGGATGGGCGGCAGATCCAGGTGGTCTATGGTTCTCGTTCCTCCGACTCTCGCTATCTTCCCACGATGCCGCCGGCGTTCCTCACGCCGGCCGCAGCTTGTAGCGCTGGATCTTGCCGCTCTCCGTCGTCGGGAGTCGCGGCACCAGCTCGACCTCGCGCGGATAGAGATGGCGACCGAGCTCCGACTTCACGAGATCCACGATCTCGTCCTCGAGTCCGGGCCGCGCGACTTCCCCGGGCTTGAGCACGACGTACGCCTTCACGATCTGGCCCCGCAGCGCATCCGGCTTGCCGACGACCGCCGCCTCCGCAATGGCGGGATGTCGCAAGATCGTCGACTCCACCTCGAACGGGCTGATGCGGTAGCCCGCGCTCTTGATGACGTCGTCCGCGCGGCCCTCGAACCAGAAGTAGCCGTCGGCATCGCGGCGGCCGAGGTCACCGATCACCATCCACCCCCGACGGAGACTCTCGGGTACCCGACCGAGTAGTAGCCCTCGGCGCTCGGGCGCATCGCGATCTGCCCGATCTGGTCCGGTCCGAGCTCGTGGCCCTCGTCGTCGACGATGCTCATCTCGACGCCTGGCAGCGGCCGCCCCATCGAGCCCGGCTTCACCGGCATGTCGATCGCGTACCCGTTGCCGATCGGCAGGCCGAACTCGCTCGACCCGTAGTTGTCCATCACGGTCAGGCCCCAGCACCCCCGGAAGAAATGGACGACCTCGGGATTCAGCGGCTCGCCACAGCTGTTGATCGCGCGGAGCCGCACGCGGTGTCGCCCGACGGCCTCGCGCCCGCTCGCCATGATGGCGCGGAGCGCGGTCGGCGTCGTCGCGAGCGCGGTGACCTCGTGCTCCTCCAGAATCGTGAGGGCCGTTTCCGGCGCGAATGCGCCCTCGAAGCACACGGCGGGGGCACCGAGGAAGAGCGCGAGCGCGTAGCAGACCAGGCCGTAGCCCCAGCCCGGATCGCCGGTCGGCCAGAAGACGTCGTCCGGCCGTAGATCGACGGCGTAGCGGATGTACGGATACGTCGCGACGAGCAGGTTGTTCGCGATCTTCACGCCCTTCGGGAGTCCCGTCGATCCCGACGTGTAGAGCAGCACCGCCGCGTCGTCGCGACGGCGGCGCACGGGCTCGAAATCCTCCGTCTGGCGATCCATCGCCCGCCAGAAGTCGACGTCGTCGCGCGCGAGCGGCTCGTCGGACGATCGTGAGACCGTCACCAGGCGGGCGGGCAGCCGGTCGGGCACGCGACCGCGATGCTCGCCGTGCGCGACGAGCACCCGCGCGCCGCTCGCGCGGACGCGAAAGTCGATCGCCTCCGGACCGAAGCCCGTGAACAGCGGCACGTAGATCGCGCCCGCCTTGAACGCGCCGAGCATCGTGACGAACGTCTCGGGCACGCGGCCGAGATAGCCGGCGACGCGATCGCCGGGCGACACGCCCAGCTCGCGAAGGACGCCGGCGAACCGTGCGCTGAGCCGGGACAGCTCTCGGAAAGTGTACCGCTCGATCACGCCGTCGCGGCCGATCCACGAGAGCGCGATCTCATCCGACGACGCGTAGCGGTCGACCAGCTCGTGCGCGAGATTCATTCCGCCCGCGGGATCCAGATCCAGGAGCTTCAGCACGTCCTCCCAGCGGAAGCGCCGGCGGATCTCGTCGTACGACGATGGCTCGATCATCAGGCGTCGGTGGCCTCGCGAAAACGATAGGGACCCGGGAAATGGCCGACGTAGCTCGTGTGCGTGACGAGACCGAAGGCCTCGTCCCAGACATGAAGCAGGAACGCCGGCGGCTCCATCGCGAACATCAGGAATTCCGGCTTCTCCGCGAGGTCCAGCGACACCTGGTGGGCCGTGCTCGGCGCAGTGCGGACGAGCGTGCCGTGCCACCGGGCCTCGATGGGTCGATGGAGGTGTCCGCACAGGATGCGCTCGACGTTCGGATGGCGCGCGACGATCTGCCCCATCCGGTCGGCGCCCCCGAGACCGATTCCGTCCATGCGTCGAATCCCGGTGGGGAACGGCGGATGGTGCATGAAGATGACCGTGGGCCGTCCCGGCTGTTCGGCGAGCCGCGCGTCGAGCCACGCGAGCCGCTCGTCGCACATGAGACCGCCGTCGTGGCCCGGCACGATCGTGTCGAGCGCGATCAGGCGGACCGGAAACCCGTCGACCACGTAGTGGAGAAAGCCGTCGCCGCGCGGAAAGTAGTCGTGATCCGCGAACTCGGCCCGCATCTTCTCGCGGCTGTCGTGATTACCGGGAATGAGATAGACCGGCATCGGCAGCGGCGCCAGCAGCTGACGGAGGCGGCGGTACTCGCCTGGCCCGCCGGCATTGACGAGATCGCCCGTGGCGACCACCACGTCGGGGCGCGGGGTCATGCACACGATCTGCTCCACCGCGCGAGCCAGCAGCGTCGCGGTGTCGACGCGGCGAAAGAGGAGTCGGCCTTCTTCCAGCACGTGCATGTCGGAGATCTGCGCGACCACCATCGAGATCGTCATACCGGACCTCGCCGAAGGAGCAGGTTGCGCGTCATTCTACCCGGACCGAATATGGCGTCCATGGCGGACACGCGCGATCCATTGCTCGGCCGGGCGCCGGCCGTCGTCAACGTCGGCCTCGAGATGTTCACGGACGCGGTGCGCATCGGCGGCGCGCCGGTGGTGCACGTCGACTGGCAGCCGCCGGCACGCGGCGACACCGACCTGGCGCGGGCGCTCGCGCTCCTCACCGAGGACGCGCGAGATCCCGACGCCCCGGGCGCGCGCGTCGACCGTGCCAATCGCGACGCCCTCCAGCGGCTGATCGGCGCGACACCGACCTTGACCGGTATCCGCCGCGCCCGCGACGTCTGGCCGGGATTCGACCGCACGATCCTGCACGCCGGGCCGCCGATCGACTGGGCGCGAATGTGCGGGCCGATGCGCGGCGCCGTGCTTGGCGCGCTCCTCTACGAAGGCTGGGCGTCGAGCGAAGACGAGGCGCAGACGCTGGCGGCGAGCGGAACGATCCGCTTCGCGCCGTGTCATCACTTCGACGCGGTCGGGCCGATGGCCGGCATCATCTCCCCCTCGATGCCGCTGTACGTGGTCGAGAACGCGGCGGGCGCGACGGCCGCGTACTCGACCTTGAACGAAGGCCTGGGCAAGGTGCTGCGCTACGGCGCGTATGCGACGGAGGTGCTCGAAAGGCTCCGGTGGATCGAACGAGTGCTGGCGCCCGGGCTCGCCCGCGCGCTGGGCGAGCTCGGAGCCCCGATCGACTTGAAGTCGCTGATCGCCCGCGCGATCCAGATGGGCGACGACCTCCACAACCGGAATGTCGCGGGCACGTCGCTGCTCCACCGCGCGCTCGCCGCAGCGCTGGTGCGTTCCGACGTCGACCGGAAGGACGCCGCCACGATCCTCGAGTTCATCGACGGCAACAATCACTTCTTCCTGAATCTCTCGATGGCGGCGGCGAAGGCCGCGCTGACAGCCGCGCACGGCGTGGCGGGGTCGAGCCTGGTCACGGCGATGGCGCGGAACGGCGTCGATTTTGGTATCCGCGTCTCCGGGCTCGGGGACCGGTGGTTCACCGCGCCGGCCGCGCTGCCCGTCGGACTCTACTTCGCGGGCTACAGCGACGCGGACGCGAATCCCGATCTCGGCGACAGCGCGATCACCGAAACCGCGGGCACCGGCGGCTTCGTGATGGCCGCGGCGCCAGCCATGGTGGAGTTCGTCGGCGGAACGGTGGACGATGCGCTGCGCTACACGCGCGAGATGTACGAGATCACGCTCGGCGAGCATCCGGCGTACACGCTGCCGTCGCTCGGATTCCGCGGCGCGCCCGTCGGCATCGACGTCCGTCGCGTGGTCGCCTCCGGGATCCAGCCCGTCATCAACACGGGCATCGCGCATCGCCTGTCGGGCGTCGGCCAGATCGGCGCGGGCGTCGTCCGGGCGCCGATCGCGTGCTTCGAGCAGGCGCTCACGACGCTGGCGGAGTCGATCGCACGCTGAACCTCTCCTCGATGTCGTGCCACCAGTCGAAGCCGACCTTGCGGAAGAATTCCATCGGCGAAGAGGTGACGCCCGCCCCACCGTCAGTCTCGGTAACCTTGAGCTGCTCGAGTGCGCGCTCGATCGCCGCCATCGCGGCGAACATGGCAACGCCAGGATAGATGACGATCTTGAAGCCGAGCCGCGCGAGCTCGGACGTCTTCACCGCGGGTGTCCGGCCGCCCGCCACCATGTTGATCAGGAGCGGCGCGTTCACCTCGCGCGCCACGCGACGGATCTCCTCCTCGCTCTGCGGGGCTTCGAAGAAGATCGCATCGGCGCCGGCGTCTCGATAGAGGTTCGCGCGCTCCACCGCGTCGTCGAAGCCCGTGACGGCACGCGCGTCCGTGCGCGCGATGACGACGAAGTCGGGATCCGTCCGGTACTCGGTCGCCGCGCGAATCTTCTCCGCAAAGTCCTTCGCGGGAATGACCTCCTTGCCAGCGATGTGCCCGCACGTCTTCGGAAACACCTGGTCCTCGAGATGGAGCCCCGCGACACCGGCGCGCTCGTACTCGCGGACCGTCCGCACGACGTTCAACGCGTTGCCGTAGCCGGTGTCGGCGTCCGCGATGACGGGCAGCGAGACGCAGCTCGCGATGTGCCGCGCGTGCGTCGTCATCTCGGTGAGCGTCGCGAGGCCGAGGTCGGGCTGGCCGAGATGGGACGCGGCCGTGCCCGCGCCGGTCATGTAGACGGCCTTGAACCCGGCGGCCTCGATCAGCCGCGCCGAGATGCCGTCGTACGCGCCGGGTGCCACGACGATCCCGGGCTCGGCGAGCATCCGTCGGAGATCGGTGGTCGGCTTCATCGCGTGACGCCTCGTGGCGCGGCAGCAGCCGTGCCGGGACCCGTGGGCCGCACCGCCGTCACTGGAATAGGGAACTCGTCGGGATCGATGGGGACCTCGACGATCGCCGGCTTCCCGCACGCGAACGCGGCACGCATCGCGTCGGCGACCTGATCGGGGTGCTCGGCGTAGTAGCCCTCGGCGCCGAAGAGCCGCGCGAAGTGGTCGTAGCGCGGATTGCCGATGTCGCAGCCGATGTAGCGCTCGCCGTAGAAATGCTTCTGGTACGCCTTCTCGGAGCCCCAGCAGTTGTTGTTCATCACGAGCGTGACGACGTTGACGTGGTGCCGCACGGCGGTCTCGAGCTCCTGCGAGTTCATGAGAAATCCGCCGTCGCCGTGGATCGCGAGGACCGGAGCGTCGGGACGGCCGAGCTTTGCGCCGAGCGCCTCGGGGAACGCGAAGCCGAGGCCGCCGAGGTCGAGCGGGGTCAGGAACGTGCGCGGATGCGCGAAGGCGAGGCGATCGTAGCCGTACGCGGGCGCGGCGCCGGCGTCGAGGGTGACGATCGTGTCCGGCGGCAGCACGCGGCGCAATTCCGCGTACACGCGCTGCGGCTTGAGCGGCAGCGTCGCGAGCTTCGCCTCCGCCGCGAGGCGCGCCTGACGCTGGGCGCGGAACGTTTCCGCTTCGCGACGCCACGCTCGCCTGGCCTCGCTCAAGTCGTCCTTGCCGAGGGTGTCCAGGAGCGCCCGGCACGCCTCCCGCGCGTCGGCCTCGATGCCGAGCGCCACGGGATAGTAGCGGCCGATGTCGCGGCCGTGGACGTCGATCTGGACGATGCGCGTCTCGGGCTTGATGTACCGATCGTCGAAGTGCGCGGTGAACTGCCCGAGCCGCGATCCGATGACGAGCAGCACGTCCGCGCGGCGACACGCGGCGGCGGCTTCCGGCGAGCCCGCGCGGCCGAGCGGCCCGATGTAGAGGGGATGCGAACCGGGCACGACGTCGTTGCGGCCGTACGCGGTGATCATCGGCAGCGCCGCCTGGTCCGCGAGCCGCACGAGGAGCTCGTTCGCCTCGGCCCAGTTCACGCCGCCCCCCACGAGCAAGAGCGGCCGTTCCGCGCGGTTCACCAGGCGCGCGGCCTCACGGATCGCGTCGGGGTGCGGCAAGAGCGGATGCGTCGCGCGATACCGATCCGGCGTGAGCTCGGCCGCTTTCACGGTCTGGTTGTTGAGCACGTCGCGCGGGATCTCGACGAAGACCGGACCGCGCCGTCCCGTCATCGCGGCGCGGAACGCCGATCGCAGGTCCTCGACGATCCGCTCCGGCCGCGTCA
>QHRT01000152.1 GCA_003220195.1 Candidatus Rokuibacteriota bacterium
TGCGGCAGCGCGGCGTTGGCACGCGGGGACCGGCCGCGCTCTTCGGCCGTGACGGAGGCGATGCGATCGTCGGTACGCGAGGCCGGCGGCGCCGAGGTCCCGGCACGTCCGGTGCCCGAGGCTTGCCGCAGCGCCGCGACGTCTTCTCGCGCTCTGAGTCGCGCCTCGAGCAAGGTCACCTGCTGCTGGAGGGACGCCACGAGGTCCTTGGACTCGGCCTGGTGTATGGCGGTCCCCTTCCACACGGCTCTTCCGACGGTCAGACCGAGGAGAAACGTGACGACGAACGCGAGACCCCAGAGTCGTCGGCCCATTTTCGCCCTCCGAGCGCGCGAGTCAGGGCACCACGACGCGGCTTTTCGTCAATCCCGGCGGGACCACCGAGGCCGACGACCGCGTGCGAGACCTTGCTGTTGCGGCTGTTGATGATGAGTCGCTCGATTTCGCCGGCGCGGTCGCCGTCCGGCGTCTGACCTTCATGCCGATCCGGTGCTTCGAATCGACGTGTCCGGCGTCGAGCGTGAACGCCGGACGGTCCTTCACGTCACGGGTCTTCCCGACGACCCCCGACCCATCAGACATACGCTTCGAGACCGGCTCGTTTCGCGATCATCAGAGCCAGACACGCTGCGGCTCGTTCCGCACCCTGCATGTCCAGGGGCACGTGGCGAAGCTTGGAGCCGGCGTCGCGGAGGTCTTCGACCAGACGTTTGCTCAGGAACTCTGGCGACAGTTGCTCGGGATAGATGACGTCCACCAGCCCACGGAAAGCCAGAAGCCCCGCCCGCGTTCTTTGTTCGGCGCTGGGGCCCGGCCGCGGCACGATAAGGGCTCTCTTTCCTTGACGGAGGACCTCTGCCACCGTGTTGTAGCCCGCCAGCGGCGGCGAGTGCCGCCCGCCCATCCG
Source organism: Candidatus Rokuibacteriota bacterium (assembly GCA_003220195.1). Classification (GTDB taxonomy): domain Bacteria; phylum Methylomirabilota; class Methylomirabilia; order Rokubacteriales; family CSP1-6; genus AR8. The sequence goes on from QHRT01000152.1 coordinate 908, forward strand.
GCACATAGGTCACCAGCTCCACCGGTAACCCTTCCGCCGCGGCCGTCAGGGCGCGGCGCACGCGTTCGGGCGCGTTGATGCCGACACTTATCAGTGAGTCGAAGTCCACCTGATCGCCCAGACGGCGGAGCGCGGTCAGATAGCAATGCATCAGCGTGAACCCATCACCTCCGCCGCCGGCGGAGACGAACACCAATCGCCGGCTCGTGGGACGAGGCCGCGAAAGCGTCTCCGGAGCCGGCGCCGCCACCTCGGCCGCAACGTAGCCGCAGTATTCGATCCCCTCCGGTGGTTGCGGCAACCTATAGACGGCACTGGTATCGAACACCTCCCGCATCCCATAGATCAGGATCTTTTGGTAGAAACGTTCGATCGCGTCATAGGCCCCCTCCTCCGCCCACGCGCGCCGCGTCACTTCCGGAGCGTCCAGAATGTCGCGTAGCCCCAGCACAACTGCGCAGTCGGGATTGCCTTCCTTCAACTGCGTGAGAGCGTCGCGCAGCTCGCCCAGGGCGCCCACCGGCATGTGGTCAACCAGCAAGAGGTGCGGCCGGTACGTCTGAAGCCCATTGACCAAAAGTCCGCTGCGCAGCCTCTTCAGCATCGAGGTGGACACGCGGAGCTGCGTGGGTTCCCACCGGCCAGCGTCCACTTTGCGCAGCGACGGAAGCTTCACGTGGTCCATGCCGTCGGGCAATCGGAAGAACGGCGCAACCGGGGAGTCCGCGAACAGAAGCACGGCGCTGTTGGGGAGGTGGCGCATGAGATGGTCCGCGATCGTGATACTTCGGCGCAGATGACCTAGACCCAGGCTGTCCTGGCAGTAGATCGCAACTCGAAGTTCGTCCTCAAAATGCATTCAATAACCTCGCCCTTCCCCGGAGGCACACCACCATCGCCTCTTGGGCGAAGGCGCGGCCAGGAAGGCACGGTTGAACACGAACGTCGACCAGAGTCGGCCACGATGGGCCGCTTTCAGATAGAGCGAGTCGGGCTGCACCCCCTTCCTGCTAACGAGAGTCCTCGGGGGCTCGCCGCGTCGTGCGCCCGGGGAAAAAGAGGCTTCGGGAAGCGGCAGACGAAACGAGGGCGGGGGCGACCGTACCGCGGAGATCGTTCGCTCTCAGGTCTAAACATTCCAGTTTCGGTGACGCACCTGAGCACCACCCTCCGGCGGGGTACAGAATCATAACAGGAAAGCGACAAGAACGTTACGCCGTGGCGGCGGGTGGAGCTGCGGTTCTCTTGGACCGCGTATCGCCTACTTCGCCGAGTGGCGCACGCTCCATAACCCCGAGGCCGTGGTGCTCGCCTTCGGCTTCTCGGCAGCGGTCGGGATCTTCTTCGGCTTCTCGCCGGCGCAGAAGGCCGCCGGCCTCAACCCGATCGATGCCCTCAGATATGAATGATGCAGCAGATGCGCTTTGGTGGGCTCTAGCCGCGGCTGAACCGCTCGATCCCGTCCTCGCCCGTCAGGCGCGCGACCGCGCCCTCGGCCTCGAGCAAATTCAAATGCGCGAGCACCTCGCCGATCGCGAAGCTGAGCTGATGGACGTCCAGCTCGCGGCGGAACAGAATCGGGATCAGCTCCACGCCCGTGCGCGGCTCGGCAAGCGCGTCGACCGTTTCGCCCAGACGCGCGTCGTGATGGCTCGCCAGCGCGTCGAGTCGCGCGTGCAGGCCGCGAAACGGCAGGCCGTGTGACGGAAGCACCAGCACGTCCGACGGCAGCGGACGGAAGCGCGCGAGGGAGTCGAGGTAGAGGCGAAGCGGATTCGCGCGCGGCTGATCGGCCCACACGCTCACGTTGGTCGTGATCTTCGGCAGCACCTGATCGCCGGAGATCAGCACGTTCAGCTCGGGACACCAGAGGCAGACGTGCTCGGGCGCATGCCCGCGCACCGTGAACGCCTCCCACGTTCGTCCGCCGATCTCGAGCGTGTCGCCGTCGCGGACGCGGCGATAGTCCTTCGCCAGCGTCGGCACTATTCGCGGGTAGTGGTTGCCGCGACGGCGGAATTGTTCGATCGCGTCGTCGCCGAACCCGTGACGCCGATAGTGCGTGAGCCACGCGTCGAGCTCGGCGCCATTCCGACTGCTCGAGGCGCGGCGCGCCGCCAGCCACTCCGCCTCGCTGCACCAGAGATCGACGGAGAACCGCTCGGTGAGCCAGCCGGCGTTGCCCATGTGATCGGGATGAAAGTGCGTGACCAGGACCCGCGTGACGGGCTTGCCGCCGAGCGTGGTGAACAGCCGCTCCCACAGCTCTCGCGTGTCCCGGAGGCCGATGCCGGTGTCGACGATCGCGACGCCGTCCTCGTCGTCGAGCAGCCAGAGATTGATGTGGTTCAGCGCGAACGGCAGCGGCATCCTGAGCCATCGGACTCCGGGCGCGACCGTGATCGTCTCGCCGGGGCCGGGAGGCTCGGGCCAGGGGTGAAGAAGGCCGTTCTGAGGGGGAATCCCGTGGCCGCTGATGGGCATCCCATCGACTATATCAGCGTTCCGCGCGCGGACCGGTCGCCGGAGTCTCCCGCGAGCGGGGCTGTTAGAATCGTTGTCGGAGGCTAAACACTCGATGAGCGATCACTTTCCAGACGTTCTCTCCCGATCGACCGACCTTCGCGCCGCCATCGACGGCGACCCGAGCGCGTTTCCGTACCGGGTGGAGCTCAGCCTGGAACCCTTGATCCGGTTCTGGGAAGACTCGTCCGACGAGTGTGGCCCGGCGAAGGAGGCCGTTGCCGCGATCATCCGACAACGGCTGGCCGAGATGCCGGAGCTTCGCGGCACGATCGATGACGTGGAGGTGATGAAGCGGCACGTCGAGCTGCTGGACGTGCTGATGGCGGCGGTCTTTCCGCCGGCGTTCTGGGAGCAGGAGTTCGGCGCAGCGCTCGTGCCGTTCCAGCTCACCGCGTTCTACGCGACGCCGGCGTTCGAGCGCGTGCTGATGACCGGGGACGGCAGGCTCGCCGGCCGAGTCAACCTGGACGCCGCCGGGGTGCGACGTTTGCGACTGCTCTTCGCCCACGCGCTCATCCTGCATCGCGTGTACGGGATCGACCTCGACGCGGACTACTCGCTGATCTTCACGACGGCGGATCGCGAAACCGGTCTCGATCGCCACTTCAAGATGCACTTCGACGAGCGCTTCGTCGACGTCGACGTCATCGGTGAGGTGCCGCCCCTCGCGGACAACGTGCGGCGCCGCCTCGCCGAGCAGCTCATCGATCCGGAGCTGCTCGGCGCGGTCCTGCCGGTCGGGCGGTTCGTCCTGCGCGGCCTGACGGTCTTCAACGCGATCGAGGTGACCGACCAGGAAGTGCTGTCGTCGCTCAAGCGCGACCTGATCGAAAAGGAGTCGATCGTCTCGGCGGCGCGGTTCCAGAGCCTGCAGGCGAATCTCCGCACGTTGCTGCGGCGGCCCGAGCTGCGCCTCGGCGTCGCGGCAATCGAGGGCGAGCGGGTGCTGGTGCTCAACTCCGGCGCCCCGCTCGAGAAACAGTGCATCTTCGCGGACTCCCGGCACCTGACGCTCAACGATTTCCTCGGCTCGATCTACCAGCGGGCCGGGCTCGAGGGCCGTCCGCTGCTCTTCCACGACCTGGCGGCCTTACCCGAGCGCACACGCATCGAGGACGAGCTCATCCGGAACGGCGCGCGCAGCTTCGTCGTCGCGCCGCTGCACTATCAGGACCGCATCATCGGCACGCTGACGGTCAGCTCGCCGAAGCCCGGCGACATCAAGCCGACGCACCTGCCGAAGCTCGGAGAGGTGCTGCCGCTGTTCGCGATGGCCGTCAAGAGGAGCCTCGACGATTTCCACGGGCGCGTGCAGGCCTTCATCAAGGAGAAGTGCACCGCGATTCACCCGGTCGTCGAGTGGCGCTTCCGCAAGGCGGTCCTCGAGACGCTCGACCGGAGAGCGAGCGAGCCCGACACGGCGGCCGAGCTCGAGCCGATCGTCTTCGAGAAGGTCCAGCCGCTCTACGCGCTGTCGGACATCCGCGGCTCGTCCACGCAACGCGCGCTGGCGATCCAGGCGGACCTGCTGGCCCAGCTGCGTCTGGCGCGCGCCGTCGTCGACACCGCGTACGAGTCCCGGCCGCTGCCGGCGCTCGACGAGCTGCGCTACCGCATCGACAAGCACGTGGCGCAGATCGAGCGCGTGCTGAAGTCCGGGGACGAGGTCGGGGTGGTCGTGTTCCTGAGAAACGACGTCGAGTCGCTCTTCGGGTACCTCGAGGACTTCGGGCACACGACGCGGGCCTCGATCAGCGCCTACCGCGATGCGCTCGATCCCCGTGTCGGCACCGTGTACGCGGATCGCCGCCGGTTCGAGGAGAGCGTGACGCGCCTGACCGAGGCGATCTCGACCTATCTCGAGCTCGAGGAGCAGACCGCGCAGTCGATGGTGCCGCACTACTTCGAGAAGCAGAAGACCGACGGCGTCGATCACCAGATCTACGCGGGCGGCTCGCTGCTCGAGGACGGGCGGTTCGACCCGTTCTGCATGAAGAGCCTTCGCCTCTGGCAGCTCATGGTGACGTGCGGCATCGCGCTGCGCAGCGAGCAGCTCCGGCCGCGCCTGCCGGTGCCGCTCGAGACGACGCATCTCGTCCTGGTGCAGCACGCGCCGCTTTCGATCCGGTTCCGCTTCGACGAGAAGCGCTTCGACGTCGACGGCGCCTACGACATCCGCTACGAGATCGTGAAGAAGCGGATCGACAAGGCCCTCATCAAGGGGACGACCGAGCGGGCCACGCAGCCCGGGCAGATCGTGATCGTCTACACGCAGCCGGCCGAGGCTGTCGAGTACCGCGCGTACATCGAGTATCTCCAGCATCTCGGGTACCTCACCGACGCGGTCGAGGAGTTCGAGCTCGAAGACGTGCAGGGCGTCCGCGGCCTCCGCGCGTTGCGCCTCACGGTGGATCTCACGAGCCCGCGCGCCGACCGTTCCATCTCGATCGCTGATCTGCAGGCGGCTGGTTGACGATCGTCTATCGCGAGATCCGGCGCTCCACCCACGGCGACGAGCTCAGGTGGGCGGTCGCGGCGGAGTCCCTGGAGAATCCGGACGGCGGCGCCCCGGTCACGCGCGGCGTGTTCCGACATCCCGGGATCTGCGTGATCGTCCCGTTCCTGAGTTCCGACCAGGTGCTGTTGATTCGCCAGTACCGCTATCCCGTCGACGCCGAGATCTGGGAAGTTCCCGCCGGCACGCTGCCCGGGCGCGAAGAGAAGGACCGGATCATCGCGATCGAGAGTCCGGAAGACTGCGCAGGGCGCGAGCTCGAAGAGGAAACCGGCTACGCCGCGCGCCGTCTCAGCAAGATCGGCGAGTGCTACGCGATGCCGGGCAGCAGCGACGAGCTGATCCACGTCTTCCGTGCGGACGATCTCACACAGGGC
>QHRT01000595.1 GCA_003220195.1 Candidatus Rokuibacteriota bacterium
GCTGGTTGATCTCGTGCGCGATCGACGCCGTGAGCTCGCCGAGCGTCGTGACACGCGTGACGCGCGCGAGCTCCGCCTGAGCGTCGCGCATGCGCTGCTCCCGATCCCGCAGCATCTCCTCGGCGCGCCGGCGTTCGGTGATGTCGCGCGCGACGCCACGGTAGCCGGCGAATCGGCCCTCGCCGTCGAACACGGGGTTGCCACTGACGGACACGAAACGTGCCGCGCCGTCGGCGCGCTGCTGGTAGACGAAGTCGCGGAACGGCTCCGTGCGCTCCAGGGTGGCCATGTGCTCACGCCACTTCTCGGGCTCCGCCGCGACGTCGACGGCGAGGTCCCAGCGGTGCTTTCCGAGCATTTCGCTCCCATCCAGCCCGAAGGCGGCAGTCTGCTCGGGTGGCCCAGAACCAGTCGGACCCCGTCTCGGCGTAGTCCCGGAGCCGCTGCTCGCTCTCGCGCAGGCTCTCGTACGCCTGCTCGAGTGTCCGGCGCATCGTTTCGAATGCCGCCACGACGTCATCGATCTCGTCCTTCTCGCCGGGCGGTCGCCGCTCGAGCCGCAAGGGCGGCGGCGGCCGGCGAAGGTCGTAGTCGCGGAGGAAGCCGGCGAGGGCCGTGAGATGTCTCGTCACCAGGCGGTGCGTCAGGTAGAGGACGAACAAGGACACGACGAAGATCGTCGCGCCATGGCTGGTCAGGATGACGACGGCCTTCTCGCGGAGCGCGCGGTAGACGTCGTCGAAGGTGGCCTCGAGCGTCAGCACGCCGAGCTGCTGCTCCGTGCCATGCTCGGGGCGGAAGAGCGGAAAGCGTTGGCTCACCGCGGAGCGATCGCGATGGACTCCGCTGCTGACCACCATCGGGTCGCCGCGGTCGGTGGTCTCGCGCACCTCGACGAACCGCACCGCCGGCAGGCGGAGGATCCCGTCGATCTGCAGCTCGAGCTGTCGCCGGTCCAGGCTCCACAGGCCTTCGCCGAGGCTCTGGCGGTAACCGTCCGCAATCTCGGACATGCGACCCTCGATGGCCGCGGTCTGGAGGCGATAGTCCAGATAGAGCTGCGACAACGTCAGGACGAGCGTGCTGACGACGCTGAACAGGAGGACCCGGACCAGCAGACGCGCACCATCGGATCGTGCACCACCACCGGCCGACATGCCAACGTGTGATACAGATAGGCGGTGAATGGCGCTGGTTCTTCTCGCCGCAGCCTTCGCCGTGTTCGCGGCACTCTCCCCGACGCCGTCGGCGGCGGCGCCGCTGCGCCTGGTGACCGATCAATGGGTGCCCTACGAGAACCTGTCCGACGCCGGAGCGCCCGGGTTCAGCACCGAGGTGCTCAAAGGTGTCTTCGCCGCGATGAAGCAGGAGGTGTCGTTCGAGGAGTTTCCCTGGGCGCGCGCGGCGCAGATGGTGTTTCGCGGCGAGCGCGACGGCATCTTCACGGCCTTCTACAACGACGAGCGCGCGCGCTACTGTCACTTCCCGACTGAGCCCCTTGCCCGGGACAAGTGGATCTTCTTTGTGCGGACGGCGGACGTCGGGCGGCTGCGCTTCGCGTCGTTCGACGATCTCCTCGGACACGACATCGCCGTGCTGCGGGGCGCCGCGATCTCGCCCGAGTTCTGGGATTTTGCCCGCCGTCATGCGCGCGTCGTGGAGACAGCGAGCGACGAGGCGAACTTCCGTATGCTGGAAGCCGGTCGTGTGGAGTACGTCGTGGCCAGCTTCGTCAATGGCACGCGGCTGATCGCCTCGCTCGGCTTCGCAGGCAAGGTCGCGCCGCTGCCCGAGAGCAGTCTGAAGGAAGACGACCTCTATGTGATCTTCAGCAAGCAACGGATCGCGGCAGCGTTCGTGACGCAATTCTCGAACACGCTTCGTCGATTCAAGCAGACGGGGGCGTTCCGGGCGATCTATCGCAAGTACTTTCCAGAGGAGCCCCCGCCCAGACAACGATAGCTCTCGCCAGCAACGAGCATGACCACCTGCGCCACGAGGTTCAGGTTGTCGGTCATTCGTGGGGGCCCTCGGGATCGGTCGGGTTCGCGTTCGGCGATCAACGTCCCGCCGGTGGCGGCGGCGGGACACTCGCCGCTGGCGCGGCGCCGGGCACCTGGTTGCCCTTCGCGTGCATACACTGCTCGTACGCGGCGTCGTACCGGCGCTGGACCTCAGCGGCAGCTCGCTGACCGGCGCCGGCGCCGAACGCGGTTCCCGCCAGGAGGCCACCACCGGCTCCCACGGCTGCACCGAGGCCCGGATTGTGACCGATCGCACCGATTGCAGCGCCCAACCCGGCGCCGATCAGCGTTCCGATGCCAGCGCGCTCCGCCGTCGCGAGGCCGCCGGCGCGCTCCGGGGTCGTCCCCGCTTGCTGCGCGGCCCATTGCCGGCACACCAGGTCGTCGCCCTGGAACGTGTCGAACGACTTCCCGCCACCAGGCATGGCGGTCACGCTCGGACCG
>QHRT01000153.1 GCA_003220195.1 Candidatus Rokuibacteriota bacterium
TGGAGGCCTTCATTCGCTTCCGGCGCGAGATCGTCACGCGGCGCACGCGCTACGACCTCGCCCGCGCGGAAGAGCGCGCGCACGTCCTCGCCGGGTTGCGCAAGGCCGTCGAGCATCTGGACGACGTGATCCGCATCATCCGTGCGGCCGAGAGCGCGGAGGCGGCGCGCGAGACGCTGATCCGGCGCCTCGAGCTGACGGAGGTCCAGGCGAAGGCCATCCTCGACATGCAGCTCCGCCGGCTCGCCGCCCTCGAGCGGCAGAAGATCATCGACGAGCACGAAGAAGTGTTGAAGGTCATCGAGGAACTGAAGGGGGTCCTCGCGTCCGACGCGAAGCTGATGGCGATCATCAAGGATGAGCTCGCCGCCATCAAGGACCAGTACGGCGACGCCCGACGGACGGAGATCCTCACCGAGACGACCGAGCTCACGATCGAGGACCTGCTCGCCGACGAGGAGATGGTCGTCACCGTCACGCGCTCCGGGTACATCAAGCGCACGCATATCGAGGCGTACCGGAGCCAGCGGCGCGGCGGCAAGGGCGTGACGGGCATGGAGACGAAGGAAGAGGACATCGTCGACGACCTCTTCGTCGCGTCCACGCACTCGTTCCTCCTCTTCTTCACCAACCTCGGCAAGGTGCACTGGCTCAAGGTGCACGAGATCCCCGAGGGCGGCCGCCAGGCGAAGGGCAAGGCGATGGTCAACCTCCTGTCGCTCGGCGACAGCGAGCGCGTGGCCACGTGCGTGCCGGTGCGCGACTTCGCCGCCGGCGGCTACATCCTCTTCGCGACGCGGCAGGGGAAGGTGAAGAAGACCGAGCTGCCGGCGTACTCGCACCCGCGGGCGGGCGGCATCCAGGCGATCGGGCTCGACGAGGGCGACGAGGTCATCACGGCCGAGCGGACTGATGGACAGCGGGAAGTCGTCATCGCGACGAAGCTCGGAATGATCATCCGGTTTCCGGAAGAGGAAGTGCGCTCGATGGGCCGGGGAGCCTCCGGCGTGCGCGGCATCGAGATCGAGGAGGGCGACGCGGTCATCGCCGCCGACGTCGTCCAGGAAGGCGCGGCGATCCTGACGGTGACGGAGCGCGGATTCGGCAAACGGACGCCGCTCGACGAGTACCGGCTCCAGGGCCGCAAAGGCAAGGGCATCATCGACATCAAGACCGGTGGCCGGAACGGCAACGTCGTCGGGATGCTCCAGGTCCTCGAGACCGACGACATCCTGGTCGTGACGACGAAGGGGAAGATCATCCGGATTCCCACGCGCGATGTGTCGTCGCAAGGCCGCAACACGTGGGGCGTGCGGATCATCGACCTCGAGGCCGACGATCGCGTCGGCTCGGTCGCGCGCGTCGACGCCGAGGCCGCGCCGGCGGTCGTTCCCGGCCAGTGAGCGTGGCGCGCTCGCGCGCGCGGGAGTAGGCTCGGTTCATGTTCGACGTCCGCCTCCTTCGCGCGGAGCCGGAGACCGTGGAGCGCGCCCTCGCCGACAAAGGCGGCGCCGAGCTCGTGCGCCGCGTCCTCGCGATCGACGAGCGGCGCCGCGCGCGCGTTCGCGAGGCGGACGATCTCAAGGCGCAACGCAACCGCGCGTCCGAGCTGATCGCCCAGGCCAAGCGCCGTGGCGAGGACGCGGCGGCGGACATTGCTCGCCAGCGCGAAGTCGGCGACCGCATCAAGGTGCTGGACGGCGAGCTCCGCACGATCGACGACGAGCTCGAAGGCCTCGTCGCCGAGATCCCGAACCTCCCGCATCCCTCGGTGCCGCCGGGCACGTCGGACGCCGACAACGTCGAGGTGCGCAGCTGGGGGACGCCGCGGGAGTTCGGATTCGTCCCCCGACCGCACGAGGAGCTCGGCGAAGAGCTCGGACTCCTCGACCTGCCGCGGGCCGCGCGGATGGCCAAAGCGCGCTTCGCCATCATGTGGGGGCCGCTCGCGCGCCTGTCGCGGGCGCTCGCGCAGTTCATGCTGGACCTCCACACCCGCGAGCACGGCTACACGGAGCTGTGGCTGCCGCAGCTGGTCAATGGCGAGACGATGCTCCGCACCGGGCAATTGCCGAAGTTCGAGGAGCAGCTGTTCAAGACGCAGGAAGCGGACGAGGGCCGGACGCTCTACCTGATCCCCACGGCGGAGGTGCCGCTCTCCGCGCTGCACTTCGACGAGACGTTGCCCGAAGCCTCGCTGCCGCGGCGCTACACCGCGTACAGCCCCTGCTATCGCCGCGAGGCGGGCACGTACGGCAAGGACATGAAAGGCATCTACCGGCAGCACCAGTTCGACAAGGTCGAGCTGGTGAAGATCGCGACGCCGGAGCAGGCGGACGCCGAGCTCGAGTCCATGGTCGACAACGCCGAGACCGTGCTGCGCCGGCTCGAGCTGCCGTATCGCGTGGTGGAACGCTGCGTCGGCGATCTCGGCTTCAGCACGACCAGGGGGTACGACATCGAGGTGTGGCGCCCGGCCCTCGGCAAGTACACCGAGATCTCGTCGTGCTCCAACTACGGAGCGTTCGGTGGCCGGCGCGGCAAGATCCGCTACCGGTCCGCCGCGGGCGGAAGAAGCGAGTTCTGCGCGACGCTGAATGGCTCCGGCCTCGCCGTCGGCCGGACGATCATCGCGGTGCTCGAGAACTACCAGGAAGCCGACGGCACGGTGACGATGCCGCCGGCGCTCGCTCCGTACCTGAACGGCCTCGAGCGCCTCACGGCCGAGCGGTAGCGCACACCTGCCGCCTCGGGACGCTCCGTCACAACAGGCCGTCCCGTTTCACCGCGCGCAGGCGGTATCTCGCGTCGCGATCCCGCTGCTCGCCGTCCTGATCCCGCTGCTCGTCTCGCTCGATCGCGCGGTCATGATCGACGACACGCTCTACCTCAAGGCGGCGGCGCAGATCCTGCGCGATCCGCTCCGGCCCTTCGACTTCGCCGTCAACTGGTACGGGTGGCGAGAGCCATTCTGGGACGTGTTCAAGAACCCGCCCGGCGTCGCGTACTGGCTCGCGGCGGCCGAGAAGCTCGCGGGAACGCGCGAGATCGTCCTCCACGCCGCGATGCTGCCGTTCGTGGTGGCCAGCGTGCTCGCTGGCGTCGGGCTCGCGCGACGGTTCGCCGGCGACTCGCCGTTCGTCACGACGCTGTGGGTCGCGTCGCCGGCGTTTATCGTCTCCGGCGCGACGTTGATGGCCGACGTGCCGAGCCTCGCGTTCTCGCTCGGAGGACTCTGGCTCTGGATCCGCGGCGTCGACATGGACGCACCGCGCGCGCGCTGGGCGGGAGCGTTTCTCGCCGGGGTCGCGGTCATCGTGAAGTACACCGCGATCGTGTCGGTCGCGCTCCTGCCGCTCTACGCGCTGCTCGCCGCGCGGCGCGCACGCGGTCGGGTGCGCCTCCTCGCCGATCTCGCGCCGGCGATCCTGCCAGCGCTCGGCTGGGCGGCGCTGACGGTCGCGACCAGCGGCCGCGTGCACATGCTCGACGCGCTCACCGTGACCGGCGGCGGACTCGATCCGGTCGCCGACTGGCCCCTGCATCGCGGCATCGCGCTGCTCACGTTCATCGCCGGTGCCGGCGTCTTTCCGTTGATCGCGCTCGTGGCGGCGCCGCGCACGCGCTGGATCCCGATCGTCGCCGTCGGCCTGGGGGTCGCCGCCGCGGTTGGGGCCCCGTCACTCTGGCCGCGGGAAGGACTGCGGCCCGGCGCGGTACCGTGCGTAGGCATCCTGGCGACGATCGGGGCGTGGGCGCTGCTGACGGTGCTCGCGGACGCCGTGGTCGCCGTGCGGACGGGCGAGCCAACAGATCGTGACAGTCTGTTTCTCGGCGCGTGGATCGTGCTGCAGGTCGCGTATCTCTGGCTGTGGTCGTGGACGATCGCCGCACGCTTCGTGCTGCCCCTGCTGGTGCCGCTCGCGTTCGGGCTTGCCCGGTGTCTCGGGGCGCGACCGGAAATCGAGCGCTCACGGCGGACGAACGTAGGCCTGGCGCTGATCAGCGGTGGAACCCTCGCGCTCGGCATCGTGGTCCTGTTTGCGGATGGGCGCGCCGGCGACTTCCATCGCCGCGCTGTCCCCGCGATCGTGCGACAGGCCGGCGGCCGGGAGATTCGGTTTCTCGGCGGCTGGGGATTCCAGCACTACGCGGAGCAGGCGGGACTGCACCGCGTCGACGCCCGGGCGCCGGATCTCAGGCCGTGGGAGCTGATCGTCCAGCCGTACTACACCACCAACAACCGTATCCCGGCCGCGCTCGACGGGCGGCTGAAGCGCGTCGGCAACCTGGCGGCGGCCATGCCGGCCCTCGGGGTGCAGACGATGAATCCGCAGGCCGGCGCCGGCTTCTACTCGAGCGTCTATGGCCCGCTGCCGTTCTTCCCCGCGCGGCTGCCAGCTGATGGCGTGGCCGTCTTCATCGCCACGCCCGAGTAAGGGACCCGGAGGGAAGCACTTCTATCCACGGAAGTGCCGAGCCTGGGAACTCCCGTGCCCAGGGAGACGTCGGGTTTTCTACGCGCCCCGGCGCACTTCGAACCGGCCCAGAACGTCCTGGACGGTTTTCGTGAGCTCCTCCAGCGAGCAGGGCTTGACGACGTAGGCATCGCATCCGGCGTCGAGCGCGCGGTCGATCGACCGGCCAAACGTGTAGCCGGAGCACGAGATCACCGGGATATGCCCCGTTCGGCGATCGCTCTTGAGCCGCCGCGTGAGCTCCCACCCGTCGACACGCGGAAGATCGAGGTTCAAGACGATGACGTCCGGCCTCAGGTCGACGGCCATTTCGAACGCCTGCTGGCCGTCGACGGCCGTCTC
>QHRT01000594.1:0-2106 GCA_003220195.1 Candidatus Rokuibacteriota bacterium
AGGAAGGCGTGCGAGTGCTGCAGGTGCTCGAGTTGTGCCAGGAGGCGCTCGAGACCGGGAGAGGACACCGGGTCTCGGACCCGGTGGCTGCGCCGCCGGCGCGGCCGTGTTTCGCGCACGAGTCCGCGTTCATCGATGACGAGGTCGAGATCGGCGCCGGCACGACGATCTGGCACGTGAGCCACGTCCTCAAGAATTCCCGGATCGGCACGAACTGTCGGATCGGCCAGAACGTGGTGGTGGGCCCGAGGGCCGTGATCGGCGATAACGTGAAGATCCAGAATAACGTGTCCGTCTATGAGGGCGTGACGCTCGAGGACGACGTCTTCTGCGGACCGTCGATGGTCTTCACCAACGTCTTCAACCCGCGCAGCGAGATCCGTCGAATGGACGAGCTCAGACCGACCCTGGTGCGTCGGGGCGCGAGTCTCGGCGCCAACTCGACGATCGTCTGCGGCACGACGATCGGCAGGTACGCGTTCGTGGGGGCGGGGGCGGTCGTCACGCGCGACGTCCCGGACTTCGCGCTTGTCGTCGGCAACCCGGCGCGGCTGGCCGGGTGGATGTGCGCGTGCGGCGTCAAGCTGAAGGAGCGTGGGCGAGAGCTTCACTGTCCCGCCTGCAGCCGCGGCTATCGGCGCGACGGCCACGCGGTCGAGCCGCTGTCACCAGAGGCGTGAGAGGAGAGACGGCATGAACGTTCCGCTCCTGGATCTCGGCGCTCATCACGGCCCGATCGAAACGGAGCTGCTGCAGGCGATGACGCGAGTCCTGAGATCCCACTTCGCCGTCGGGATGTCCTCGGGGACGGACGCGCTGCTCGCGGCGCTCATGGCGCTCGAGGTGGGACCGGGCGACGAGGTCGTGACGACGCCGTATTCGTTCTTCGCCTCCGCGGGGGTCGTGGCGCGTCTCGGCGCGACGCCGGTGTTCGTCGACATCGACCCGTCGACGTACAACCTCGACGCGCGCGCGGTCGAGTCCGCCATCACGGAGCGCACCCGGGCGATCATGCCGGTCCATCTCTACGGCCAGTGCGCCGACATGGACCCGATTCTCAAATTGGCCGCGCGGCACGACGTCCGCGTCGTCGAGGACGCGGCCCAGGCGATCGGCGCCGAGTACCGTGACGGACGACGCGCCGGCAGCATGAGCGAGATCGGCTGCGTCTCCTTCTATCCGACGAAGAACCTCGGCGCGCTCGGCGACGCCGGCATGATCGTCACGAGCGACGACGTGCTGGCCGAGAGGCTCCGGATCCTCCGGGCCCACGGCGCGAAGCCGAAGTACTACCACCACGTCGTCGGCGGGAACTTCCGGCTGGATGCGCTCCAGGCGGCGTTCCTCAACGTGAAGCTCCCTCACCTGGACGGCTGGACGCGAGGGCGACAGGAAAATGCGCAACGGTACGGGACGCTCTTTCGCGAGACCGGGCTCGTCGCGCAAGGGGCGGTGACGCTGCCGGCGGCCGCGTACGACGAGCTCCCACACGGCCACATCTTCAACCAGTACGTGATCCGCGCCCGCGAGCGCGATCTCTTGCAAAGGCACCTTCGCCAGCGCGGCATCGGCACGGAGATCTATTACCCGGTGCCGCTCCACCTGCAGAAGTGCTTCGCCTCCCTGGGGCACCGCGAAGGCGACATGCCCAATTCCGAGGCGGCCGCGAAGGAATCCCTCGCGCTGCCGATCTACCCCGAGCTCACGGAGGACCAGATCCGCTACGTCGCCGCGGCGGTGCGAGAATTCGTGGACCGCTGACCGAACGAACGCGGGCGCGCGCCGGCTCCCCGCCCTGAGCGCGCGCGTCCGACCGACTCCTGAAGCCTCCGCCGGTGTTTCGCCCCTCGCGCCGGCGGGAACGACGTGCTCGATGAAGCCCACCCAGCGGGCGACCCTGCGCGAGCTGTTGCGCCGGGCCGACGAAGTGCGGGGCATGGCCGACCGCTCCGAGGTGCCGGCCGACGCCGGTCCGGCGGACGGCGAGGCGCTGCTCGGCATGCTCCACGACCTGGTCGAGGAGCTGGAGCGCAGCCATCGCCGTCTGATCGAGACCAACGTGCAGCTGGTCTCGCTGCGCGAGGTGGCGAGCAGCATGGCCGCGAA
>QHRT01000594.1:2169-2663 GCA_003220195.1 Candidatus Rokuibacteriota bacterium
ACCCACGGGGAGCGCCACGGGCTGGCGGACCCGAGCGTGGCCTTCGAGGTGCCGCTGCTCGGGGACCACGGGACCATCCCGCGCGCGGTGTGGCTCGACCGCACGCTGGTGCACCACGCGACCCGCCAGCATCCGCCCGCGGTGCTGCCCGACGGGCACCCGCTCCAGGAGACGCTCGCGGCGCTGGGCTCCTCCGCCTGCGTGCCGCTGCCGCGCAGCGCGGCGAGCCCGCGCGGCCGCGGCGCGCGCGAGCGCTGCGGCGAGGGCTGCATCGTGGGCGACCCCGCGCTGCTGGTGCCGCCCCCCGGGCCGGCCGCCGAGCGCTGGGCCGCGGAGCGCGAGGAGCGCCAGCAGCGCTGCCTGCGCTGCGCCGACATGCCGATGATGGGGGTGATCGGCATCGCGCGCCCGACCCAGGCGCCGCCCCTCACCGCCACCGAGGTGACGCTGCTCGAGTCGATCGCGCTCTCGGTCGCCCCGGTGGTCGAGAACGC
>QHRT01000244.1 GCA_003220195.1 Candidatus Rokuibacteriota bacterium
ATCGCGCAGGATTCTCCGACGTCGTGACGCGCGTGTTCCACGTCGATCACGCCCTGGGGAACGAGGAGCTGAGCGCCCTTGTCGGGTGGTGGCTGGGTCGGCCTGCCCGGCACTGAGAGAAGCGGCGCGCCTACTCCATCGCGTGCGCGCGGGCCGGCTCGGTCGCGACCTCGCCTTCACGGACGCGCGGCTCGAGCCGGATCCGGCGCATGAACGGCAAGAACAGCGGGATCGCCGCGAAGAGGACGGTCAGCATCCAGAAGTCGTCCGCGTAGGCGAGGAGCTGCGCCTGCGCGATCGTCTCGCGGTAGAGCATCGCGACCGCGCGGCGCTCCGCGGTGAAGCTGTCGCTTCCCTGGGTCAGAAAGTGCCCGGCCCAGTGCGCCAGGCGCGTCCGTGTCTCCGGATCCCAGAGCGTGATGTGGCTCACCAGCGTCGCCTGGTGGTACTGGCTGCGCTGCGCCAGCAGCGTCGTGACGAGCGCGATGCCGAAGCTGCCACCGATGTTCCGCATGACGCTGTACGCCGCCGTTGCGTTGACGAGCTTGTCACGGCGGATGGTGGCGAGCGTGAGCGTCGAGAGCGGGACGAAGATGAAGCCGGACGCGAAGCCCTGGATCAGGCGCGGCAACGCCAGCGCCCAGTAGTCCATGCCGAGCGTCAGCGACGTCATCATGTACAGGCTCACGGCGTTCAACAGGCAGCCGAACGCCAGCATGAGCCGCTGGTCCATCCGCGTCACCAGCCCCGACGCGAACAGCGACAGGATGTTGCCGAATCCGCTGGGCGCCAGCACGAGCCCCGAGGTCCACGCGTCGTAGCCAAGCAGTTTCTGCGAGAACACCGCGACCAGCAGCATGCTCGCGAAGAACCCGAAGCCGATGCCCGCGCAGAGGATGGCCCCGGTCGCGAAGTTGCGATCGGTGAACACGGTGAGATCCATGACCGGATCGGGGGTCGTCAGCTCCCGGATCAGGAAGGCGGTCAGCGCCAGCACCGCGACGATCGCGAGCGTCACGATGGCCGACGAGTCGAACCACTCCTCGCGCTCGCCCCGATCGAGCACGAGCTGGAGACAGCCGAACCCCGCGATCATCAGCGCGAGACCCCACCAGTCGATCCGTACGCGCTTCTGCTGATACGGCGAGTCGAAGAGAAAGATGCTCGCCATGAAGAACCCGAGAACGCCGACGGGCAGGTTGATGTAGAAGATCCAGCGCCACGACAGCTCGTCCGCCAGGTAGCCGCCGACCGTCGGCCCGAGGATCGGTCCCAGGATGAATCCGACGCCCCACACCGCCATGGCGAGGCCACGCTGGTGAAACGGGAAGATCTCCCAGAGGATCGCTTGCGAGAGCGGGATGATCGGGCCGCCACCGATGCCCTGGAACACGCGCGCGACGATGAGCGTGGTCAGGTCCGGCGCGACGCCGGACACGAACGACGACACCGCAAAGAGCGTGGCGCAGAGCAGGAAGAATCGCCGCCGGCCCAGCAGGCTGGTGAGCCACCCCGTGGCCGGGATCACGATCGCGTTCGCCGCGAGATACGACGTGATGACCCACGACACCTCTTCCAGGCCCGCCGAGAGCGAGCCCTGGAGATGCGGCAGGACGACGTTGGTGACGCTGGTGTCGAGAATCTGCATGAAGGCCACCACCATGACGGTCAGGGTGATGGCCCATTTCTGAGCAGCAGAGATCGACGCGGGAGCGCGGTCGTCGTTGACCACGTGTCGGGACGAACCTCAGCTCGCGGTCGGTCGGAGCTCGATCGGCTTGCCGTGCGGTGTTTCGCGCGCGGCTCGCTCCCATTCGTCCTTGCGACGCGTGAGCTCGTCGGCGCGCAGCAGCTGCTTCTCGGCGACGAGCTTCTCCAGCGCCGCGAGCCAGTCGTGGTAGTAGCGCCGCCCGTCGTCGACCTCGCCGCGCTCGCGCGCGGTGGCGATCTCGTCCGCGAGCCGCTTCGCCCACTCCTTCCAGGTGAACGCGCCGCGCTCGTGCAGGCTCACGGCCATCGCGAACGCCTGCGCCTGCCACGGCGCGCGGAACACCGGGCCTTCGTCGTCCCGCGGGATCGCGGGCAGCGCGTCGAGGTCGGGGCGCGCGGTCACGCCAGCTCCAGGTACGGCTCGAAGAGATCCAGGTACACGACGTCGCGCGCGCTCGATCCCCACAGCGTCTCGGCCGTGAAGCGCACGCTGTAACAGTGCTGCGGCTCCTTCCGGCCATCACGGGCATGAGCGTCGGGCAAAATGAACACCCCGTGATCGCGGTCCACGACGCCGACCTTGTCGCGCGCGTACGCCGGCAGGCGGATGTGCGTCGGCGGGTGGAGGTTTTTCGTGCGGACCCGATCGCCGGCCTTGAAGCGCGGGGCCGCGAGCTCCCCGTCCATTCGCGCAGCCCGGCGGTTGCGAAGGGCGAGCGGCACGTCGGCCGCGCGCAGCACGCGGGCCTCGTCGGCGCGGCCGGCGGCTTTTCCCGTGGCAAGCTCGTCGGCGGTGACCAGGCCTTTCTCGACGAGCAGGCGACGCAGCCCGTAGAGCCACTTCTCGTAGTAGCTGGCCTCCAGGTACTCGGCCGGCGGCATCCGCTCTCGCGAGTGGCGGCCCATGTCGATGTTCCACTTCCCGAGCATGCCCGTCGCGACGTTCAGGGCGAAGACGGTCTTCTCCCAGTCGTGATGGAACACCGGCTCGTTGGGCTCGGCCTCGACCGGACCGAAGCCTTGCATCCCGCCCATGTCGTGCACACCGTTCATCGCTTCGCTCCGCGTGCGCTCGGTGGCGCGGGCGACGGGACTTTCGCGACCCCGATCATCGCGTCGCGCGTGACCAGCGCCGCCAGCTCCTCCTCGCTCATCCCTTCGGTACCCGGCGGACGCTCCGGCAGCACCAGGTAACGCAGCTCCGCGGTGCTGTCCCAGATACGCACCTCGACGTCGGCGCCGACGTCGACGCCGAACTCGCGCAGCACGCCGCGCGGATCGATGACCGCGCGCGAGCGGTAGGGCGCCGACTTGTACCAGACGGGCGGCAGGCCGAGCACGGGCCACGGATAACACGAGCAGAGCGTGCAGACCACCATGTTGTGGACGTCCCGCGTGTTCTCGAGCGCCACCATGTCCTCGCCCTGGCGGCCGATGTAGCCGAGCTCCGCGATCGCTTCCGTCGCGTTCTCGAGCAGCCGCCGGCGGAACTCGGGGTCGATCCACGCGCGCGCGACGATGCGGGCTCCGTTGCGTGGCCCCACCTTCGTCTCGTACGTGTCGACGAGCGCGTCCAGCGCGGCGCGGTCCACGAGGCCCTTGTCGACGAGCAGCGACTCGAGCGCGCGCACGCGGAGCTCGACGTCGCTCAACGGCGCATCGTGGGCGCGCGGCCGGTCGTCGTCGTGATCGTGATGCTGATGGTGGTGATGACGGTCACTCACGGCATGCTCCTGGTCAGCGCCCGGCCCCCGCCTGCTTCACGCACTGCTCGAGCAGATCGAGCGCCGCGCGGGTGAACGTCCACATGTTCTCTTCGCGATCGCCGCGCCCGGTCTCGACGGTGATCGCACGCTCCACCGGCCCGGCCACCGCGATGCAAGCGTGCCCGGCGGCGTCGCCGTACCGATTCCCCGTCGGGCCCGACGCGCCCGTCTCGCTGAGCCCCCACGTCGTGCCGAGCAGCTCGCGCACGCGCCGCGCCTTCACGAGCGCATACGCTTCGGTGCTCGAGCGGATGCCTTGCACCGCGTCGTCGGGCACTTGCAGCAGTCCGCGGCGCGCGAACTGCGTATAGACGATCGTGCCGCCCATGAAGTACGCGGACGCGCCCGGAATGGCCAGCAGCGCCGCCGAGATGAGCCCACCGGCGGAGGATTCCGCGACGCCAACCGTCTGCTTCTTTTCGACGAGCAGCCGGGCGATCGAAGAAGACAGCGTCGACAGTCGAAGCGTATCGGCCATCACTCAGCCCTCCGTGCGGCATCGAGCCCCATCCGTCGGCCGATCTGCGCCGGCCGCGGCAACGTGTCGTGGGACGCCTTGATCCGCGCGAGCCGCTCGATCACCTCCGCCGCCATCGCCGCGGCCCGCCGCGTCTCCTGGCTCACGTGGAGCGACATCAGCTCGTTCGTCGCGGCCAGAAAGTCCGCGCTCGCGTGGAACATCTGGTGGAAGTAGTGGATGCGCTTCTCGTCGAAGCCGAGCAGCGTGGTCGTGAAGCGCAAGGGATCGTCGGCGCGCACCTCGCGATGGTAGGTCGCGTGCGTTTCCAGGCAGAACGTCGTGACCCTTCGCCCGGCCCGGTGCGCGCGGTCGAGCCCGACCCAGTCGAAGAACGCGTCGGTCGCGAGATCGAACGCCACCAGGTAGTAGCCCATGTTCATGTGGCCGTTCTGGTCGATCCACTCGGGCTTCACCACGCTGCGAAACGCGTCGAACGGCGCGACGACATCGGTACCGGACGGTAGGGTCACGAGGCTCCCCACGATGTGTGATATGAGAACCCTATGCTACACCGCCGCGAGGAGACCCTATGAACGTCGTGGGCTTGACGCAGGAGCTCGTTCGCTACAACACGATCAACCCGCCGGGCGACGAGCGCGACTGCGCGAGGCACCTCGGCCGTGTGCTCGAAAAATCCGGCTTCGCCGTCGCCGAGTACGAGTTCAGCGAGCGGCGCACGAGCCTGGTCGCCCGCATCGGCGGTACCTCCGGCAGGCCGCCACTCTGCTTCACCGGCCACATCGACACCGTGCCGCTCGGCACCGCGCGCTGGCGCCAGGATCCGTTCGCTGGAGACATCGACGGCGGAAAGCTCTACGGCCGCGGCACGACCGACATGAAGAGCGGCGTCGCGGCATTCGTCGTCGCGGCATCGCGTCTGGCGCCCAGGCTCGCCGGCACCCCGGGCCTCGTGCTGGTCATCACGGCGAGCGAGGAAACGGCGTGCGAAGGCGCCCGTCATCTCGCGACGCTGCCCGCGGCGCTCGGCGAGGCCGGGGCGATCGTCGTCGCGGAGCCGACCGGCAACGCGCCGTGCGTCGGCCACAAGGGCGCGCTGTGGATCGAGGTGCGAACGACGGGCGTGACGGCACACGGCTCGATGCCCGAGCGGGGCGTCAACGCGGTCGTGAAGGCGGCGCGCGCGGTCCTGAAGCTCGAAGCCTTTCGCTTCGACGTCCCCGCGCATCCGATCCTGGGCCCGCCGACGCTGAACGTCGGCACGTTCCACGGCGGCCTGAACGTGAACTCCGTTCCGGACTCCGCCGTGATCGGCGTGGACATCAGAACCATCCTGGATCAGAAGCACGCGGCGCTCCTCGATCGCCTGACGGCCGAGCTCCGCGACGACGCGTCGGTGCACACGGTGAGCGGCGCCGAGAGTCTGTGGACCGATCCCGACCATCCGTGGATCCGCGAGACGTTCGAGATCGCGGAGCGGATTGCCGGCATCCCGAGCGCGGTGCGAGCGGCGCCGTACTTCACCGACGCGTCGGCGTTGACGCCGGCGTACGGCGGCGCGCCGACGATCATCCTCGGGCCCGGAGAGATGCAGCTCGCGCACCAGACCGACGAGTACTGCCTGGTGGAGCGCTGCGAGCAGGCGGTCGAGATCTATCTCGAGCTGATCACGCGCTGGTGCGGCGTGTGACGAGCATCGAGACCCCTCGCGTGCTCCAACGCTAGCGGTCGAGCCACGCGGCGGTCAGCCGGCCGCCGTAGTCGAAGCCGAGGTTCGGACCGTAATTCTTCAGGGCGTTGTCCCAGACCGCGATGTACACACTGGAAGCCACCTGCACGTAGTACTGCTGCTTCGCGAGGTACTTCTGGATCTCGTAGATGATCTCGCGTCGCCTGGCGACGTCGAACGTCCGCCGCTGTCGCACGAGCAGATCGGTCAGCACGGGGTCGTTGATGTGGCTCTGGTTCTTCGGCTCCTCCGGGTAGTACTGGCCGTAGAGGAAGTTGTCGGGCTCGAGGAACGGCGTCTGGGGCCCGTACGCCATCGAGTCGAGCTTCCCGACGAGGCACGTCGCCGCGTACGCGTTCATGACGACGAAGGGCAACGCCAACGCGCAGATGCTCGCATCCGTCGCGAAGGTGGAAGCCGCGCTTCGCAGCGCCTTGTGTGTGCGCGAGGCGCGGCGCAATCACGGTCCCGGCCAGGGTCAATCCACCGACCGCCATCAGCTCACGGCGACTCCTTCCGGAGGATTTTCCGATCGGGCACGGACGGCACGGGGGCCGATCACGCGCCGGTGCGGCGTCTGACGAGCGTCAGCGTCGCGTCGGGTCCGCGCCGACGCGCACCAGCAGCTTGCCGAAGTTCTTGCCCTGCAGGAGGCCGATGAACGCCGTCGGCGCGTTCTCGAGCCCGTCGACGATGTCCTCGCGGAACCTGAGCTTGCCGTCGCGCACCCACGCCGTGCAGTCGGCGAGGAACGCCGGCATGCGGTCCAGGTGATCGGAGACGATGAACCCCTTCACCAGCACGCGGTTGGTCAGGAGCGCTCGCCAGCTGGGTCCGCTGACCGGTCCGGTGGCGTTGTACTGCGAGATGAGCCCGCAGAGCGGAATGCGCGAGAACGGATTGAGGAGCTGGACCACGGCGTCGAGCACCTCCCCACCGACGTTCTCGAAGTAGACGTCGACGCCCTTCGGGCAGGCCGCGGTGAGCGCCGGCACCAGCGACTCGGTCTTGTAGTTCACGCACGCGTCGAAGCCGAGCCCGCCGACGACGTAGTCGCACTTCTCTTTCGACCCCGCGATGCCGACCGCGCGACAGCCTTTGAGCTTCGCGAGCTGTCCCACGACCGCGCCCACCGCGCCCGACGCCGCGGAGACGACGACGGTCTCCCCGGCCTTGGGCTGGCCGATGTCGAGCAATCCCACGTACGCGGTCATGCCCGGCATCCCGAGCACGCCGAGCGCGGTCGAGATCGGCGCGAGCTTCGGATCGAGCTTCCGGACGCTGGTCCCGCTGGCAACCGCATGCGTCTGCCAGCCGTGAGAGCTCTGCACGACGTCGCCCGGCTTGAAGTCGGGATGCCGCGATTCCAGCACCTCGCTCACGGTGCCGCCGACCATCATGTCCCCGGGATCGACGCCTTTCGCGTACGACTTGACGCCGCTGATGCGCCCGCGCATGTACGGATCGAGAGAGAGATAGATCGTGCGACACAGGAGCTCGCCGTCCTTCGGCGCGGGCACCGGCTCGTCCACGACCTGGAAGTCGCTCGGCTTCGGCAGACCGACGGGACGACTCTTCAGCAACACGCGGCGACTGGTCAGAGCGGGCATGATGACCTCCGTCAGAAGTGGATCAGTCGATCGCGCGCATCACGCGGGGCGCCGCGCCGAGCACACCAGCGCGCGCAGGGGCGTGCGCAGCGGGCGATCTCCGAGCTCCGCCGCGAGGTTCGCGGCGAGCGCCGCTTCGACTTCCTTGACGCTGTCGGGACCCCGCGCCGTGATCGGCGCGACCACCGGATTGCCTTCGATCAACCCGGTCGCCGCGTCCAGCGCCGTCGGACTGGTACCGACCTTCTCGACGTACTCCCACCGGACGTCGGCGAACCCGGCGGCGCCGACCATCGCGGTCACGGCGGCCGGATCGTACAAGCTGAACGGAACTCGATAGAACTGCGGCGGGTCGACGGGAAAGACCGACTCGATCGTCGACTGCGTGATGCGAGCGATCGGGTTCCGGTCGAGCGCATCCCAGACGTTGAAGAGCCACGTCCCGCCGGGCCGGAGCACGCGAAACGCCTCGCGGGCGCCGGCCGCCTTGTCCGGGAAGAACATGATTCCGAACTGGCAGACGACCACGTCGAACGACGCGTCCGGGAACGGCAGCTTCGTCGCGTCCGCCTGCCGGAACTCGAGGCCGGGTCGCTCCGCCACCCGCGTACGGGCATGGGCCAGCATCGGATCATTGAGATCCGTCGCGACCAGTGAGCCCTGGCCTTCGAGCCGCTTCAAGAGACGCGCGGTCACGATGCCCGTGCCACACGCGACTTCCAGCACGCGCACACCGCGCGAGACCGGGAGCCGGGCGGCCAGGTCGTCGGCGTACTCGAAGAAGTAGATCGGACCGAGATAGCGATCGTAGTTCTGGGGAACCGAGCCGACGAAGGCGGCGTGGTCTTCCGTCATCGCAATTTCACTCCGACGTGGCCAGGAACCGGATCAGCCTCTCGCACAGTCCGGGCAGACGAGCGCCGACGCATCCCGCGAGCCATAGTCACGCGCCGCGGCTTCGCGCGACACGTACTCGTTGATCACGTCGTCGCGGAGCTTCTCGGCGTCGCGGTCCACCGCCCGCCCGTAGCCACCGGCGCCCGGCGCGCGGTAATGGACCTCGGAGTCCGCCGGCGCCGTGAACGCGCCTTTCTCGAGCAACGGCCGCTCGGCGCCGTTGACCCGGAGCGTCACGTGTGCCGGGGCACCCGCCGCGCCTCCCGCGAGGCCGAACGGCGGCGATTTCGTGCGCTCGCAGCAGAGACTTCCGAGCGCCGCACCGCCGAGGATTCGCCACACCCGTTCCGCGCCGCAGCCGCCGCGATAGCGGCCG
>QHRT01000245.1 GCA_003220195.1 Candidatus Rokuibacteriota bacterium
CCGCGATCTCTTCGATGCGCTTGATCCAGTCGGTCGCGTTGCCGGCCAGCGCGAAGCGCCGGAGCGCATAGTCGGTGAGCCCGAGCTCCTCCATGCGCCTCGGGTTCCGGCCGCCCTGCAGCACGTGATCGTAGAGCTCGTAGCCGTCGACATACGTCTGGATCCTGGCGCGAAGATCGTCCGGCACCAGCTTGCCATCGAGCCCGAACCGCATCGAATGGTTCAGGATCGACGAGACCGACGCCTTCACGTTCTCGATGGCCCGGTCGCGGTCCTCGTCCAGCGAGCAGCGGGTCGTGAACCAGATGTCGACGTCCTCCGGCGCGCGACCGGCGTCGCGCGCGCCGGCGTGAATCCTCGCGATCGTGTCCTTGATGACCTCGGGCAGGAGACCCGTGCCGGCGACCACGGCGTCACCGATCCGGCCGCCAAGATGCAGCATCTTCGGGCCTTCGGCGCAGATCGAGACCGGAATGCGCGGACGGACGACGGTCGAGGCCCGCAGGTCACGTAGTCCTCGATGCGCGCGCGCGTCGCCACCTGGTACCCGATGTTCAGCACGGCGCTGTCGCCGCTCGCGATGTCCATGAACGCGCGCCCGTTCGTCAGGCTGTCGATCGACGCGAGAAACGAGGCCATCACTTGTGGTTCGCGCGTGAGCGGATTGGTTGGCCGCAGCCCGACGCGCGCTCGCTCGGAGGAGATCGCCATCAGCGTCGCGCGGACGTACGCGTCGCCGCCGATGAAGGCCGTGTCGAACGTGCCGATCGCGTCGGCGCCGTAGTCGTCAGCCATCTTGACGAGGTCCATGAACGCCTGGGTGTCTTTCTGTTGCAGTAACGGCGTTGCCGGGCTGACGCTGACGCCGAATGCGACTTTCATCGTTCCTCCCTGGAACCCACGCCTACCGTATAGCACGCGCCCGGCGGCGGCCGTCGACGCGGGCGAGGAAGTCGAGCGCTGCACGGTTCCACGCTTCCGGCTGATCGCGGTTGGCGAAGTGGCTCGCCGGCGAGAGCACCACCAGCTTCGAGCCCTTCACCAGCCGGTGCATCACCTTCATGGGCGCGAGCGACGGATCACGGTCGCCGCCGATCAGGAGCACGGGCGCCTTGATCGTATGGAGCCGGTCGGTGATGTAATCCATCGCGAGCAGGGCGCGCAGCGCGTTCGCGTAGCCGATCGGCGTGAGCGCACGATACTCCGCGTAGAACTCTTCCCTCGCGCTCGGATCGAGCGCGACCCGCTCCGAGACGTTCGGGTTCGCCGCCATCGCGAACTCCGCCATCGCGTCCATGCCTTTCGTCAGCGTGATCTCGATCGACCTCGCGCGCATGACGATGTTCTCGACCGACAGCGGACGCCCGACCGCGGACGATGAGTTCGTCACGAGCAGCGACCGCACGCGCGAGGGAAAGCGCAGGGCGAACCGCGTCGCGATGCCGGCGCCCAGCGACAGGCCACCGACGTGTGCGGTCCGGAGGCCGAGATGGTCCAGCACCGTCTTGAGGTCCAGGACCCAGCGCGCGAACGAGTACTTCGTCGGGTCCTCGGGGCTGTCGGAGCGCGCGTGGCCGCGCGGCTCCCACAAGACGAGCCGATGCTGCGCGGCAAGCGCCGCGACGTTCACGTCCCACATGCCGGCGTTGCCGCCGATGCCGTAGGCCAGCACCAGCGGCGTCCCTTCGCCGTGAACTTCGTAGTAGAGCTTGACGCGGTCGTCGGTCCGGGCGTACGGCATTGAGGTCACCCCTCGAAGTGGTCCTTGAGTCGGAGGAACGATGGCGATGATATCGCGAATCACGGGCCTGACAGCGGGCCTGGCTCTAGCGGCGGGCGGGCTCGTGCCGTCCGCGAGCTTCGGATGTCCGAGCTCGCCGGCGGTGGAGCAGCGGCGGCAGTCGCCGGCGGAAGCGAGCGCGGAGAGCGAATACACCCGCGGCGTGCGGGCACGGGTCGCAAAGGACTGGAAGGCTGCGGAGCAGGCGTTCCATCGCGCGATCGCATTCCGCGCCGACTTTGCGGATGCGTGGAACGAGCTCGGCTACGCGCTCCGCAACCAGGGCCGATATCCGGAATCGCTGAAGGCGTACGACGAGGCGCTGCGCCTCCGTCCTGATTTTCCGGAGGCGCTGGAATATCTCGGTGAGGCCTACGTGAAGATGGGCCGAGTCGACGACGCGCGTCGGATCCTGGATCGCCTCCGCCGCCTGGACCAGCATCGCGCGCAGGAGCTGGCCGAAGCGATCGACCAGCGCAGGTAATCGCGTTCCACCATCAGAATCGGGATGCGGTCAGCGTCACGTCCGCCTGCGCCCACGCCTTGCGGAAGGCGCTCTCGGCTTCGGCCGCCTCGCCGGTCTTCCCCTGCGCCTTCAGACTCTGCGCGAGCCCGAAGAGCGACCAGCCGTTGTTCGGATTCCGACGCAGATCCTCGCGGTAGACCTGCTCGGCATCGCTCGCGCGATTGCCCTGCAGCAGCACCGCGCCGAGCGTCTGGCGCACGGGGAAATACCACGGCGGTGGCTCGGTGAACCAGTGCGTGTCCTGCTCGGCGACGGCCGATCGGAGCAGCCGCTCGGCGGTGGCGGTGTCACCGCCCTTCGCCGCGATCTCGCCGGCCAGCACGTTGGCCGCGAGCCCGAGCACGTTCTGCGCGCGGAAGAAGAACGCGACAGTGCGCTCGGGCGAGACGCCACCGAGAATCTTCTCGATCTCGCCGAGCTCCCCTTGCGCCTCGGCGGTCTGGCCCTTCGCGTTGAACGCGAGACCGCGGGCGTAGTGCCACACGCCCGTCGTGTACGCCCACTCCCGCGGCGGCGCGGGGTAGCGAAGCACCTCGTCCCAGCGCCCGAAGCGCGCCAGCGAGACGATCGGCGCCACCGGCGCCGTTTCCATGTCCGGCATCTCCTTGATCATCTCGGGCGGCGCAGAATTGGCGAACTCGCGCGCGGCGCGAATCGTGTCGGCGCTTCGGCCCTGCATGCTCGCGGCCTGCCAGATGAAGTCGATGTTGTGCGGATGGTAGAGCCCGCGATAGATCGGGCTCGGCTGCGCGGTCTTGAAGTAGACGAGATCGGCCTGCACCGCGGCCGTGTTCACCGTCACGGCGTCCGCGTACCGTCCGACACGCCAGTAAATGTGCGACGGCATGTGGACCACATGCCCGGCGCCGGGCATCAGCTTGGCCAGGCGATCGGCCGGCTTCTCGGCGCGTCCGGGTTCCCGGCTCGCCTCGACGGCGTGGATCAGGAGGTGAATCGCGCCAGGGTGATTCGGATTCTTCGCGAGCACGCTCTCGAGCGTTCGGACGATCTCGTCCGTCCCCGGTTGCGGGGTCCCGTCGGGCATCCAGAGGTTCCACGGGCGGAGATTCATCATTGCGTCCGCGTAGAGCGTCGTCACCTCCAGGTCGTCCGGATACTGGCGAGCGACCTCGCGCATGGCGTCGGCGTACGCGTGGTCGAGCGCATCGCGCTTCGCGCCGGGATCGGCGGAGTGGCGCTTCGCCACCGCGGCGATCAACGCCTTCTCCACCGGTCGCGCGTTCCCGGCCGTCGCCTGCGCGCGCTGGATCGCCGCCAGCGCGCGCGTCTCCCGCTCGGCGTCCGTCGGGCTGTTGTAGTTGCCACCCTCGGCGAGCGCAATGCCCCAGAAGCACATCGCGCACTGCGGGTCGAGCCGCGTCGCCTCGCGGAACGCCTTCTGCGCTTCGTGATGGTTGAACGCATAGACGAGCCGGAGGCCTTGATCGAACCACCGCTGCGTCTCGGGCGTCGCGGCCGTGATCCGGTACGAGTGATTTCCGAGCGAGTCGTAGAGGACCGGGCGCCCGTCCGTCGGCGCCTGGGCATGCGTCATGCCGCCATGCTGGCCGGGCATGGCCGCCCTGTCGGCCATGTCCGATCGTCGTGCAGAGCAGGCGGCGAGCGTCAAGAGCAACGCGGGGACGACGATCCACTGTCGTCGCAGCATGTCCAGTACCTCCGTGATGATCGCTACTGGATCACCGAGTGCGGCGTCGCGACGATCCGCGTGACCTTGATCTGCTCGCGATCGATCAGCGTCGGGACCTTCGGCGCGATCTCGTTCTTCCAGTAGTCGCTCTGGTAGACGGCGTCGTAGAGCCGTTTGCGCTCCTGCTCGTTCTCGAAGCGACGGATCCAGACGTAGACGCTCTCGTCCTCTTCCCCGACGAAGCTGCCGAGGATCACCATGCCCATCTTGACCTGGAACGGGATGATCTCTTCCTCCATGCACTTCACCCACGCCTTCTGCTGTCCGGGGCGCACGTGGTATTGCCGGAGCTCGAAGAACATGACGATCTCCTTGTCTCGGTGAGTGTCAGGTTCGTGGCCAGGCGCTCAGGTTGCCCGTGTTGACCAGATCCGGGACGGTCCAGCCGTCCAGGTTGTACTCCGTCATGCAGCGCTCGGCGAACTGCTTGAAGCGATCGTACTGACCCGAGGCGAGCGCACCGAAGAGCGCGTAGCGCCGGATCTCCTCGTGGCTGCCCGAATAGTTGATCTCGTAGAGCTCGTGACGGCCGGCGAACTCGGTGCCGACCGCGTCCCACAGGAGCTTCATCAGCTTCACGCGGTCGACGGCGTCGACGCCGTTCGAGCCTCGCAGGTAGAGATCGAGATACTTGCGCAAGTCGGGCGACTGGAAGTCGCGGGCGTGCGAGTTCAGGTAGATGAGCCCGCTGGCGACCGTCTTCTCGATCAGGTTCTTGATCTGCACGTACGCTTCCGGCGCCAGGATCTGGTAGGCGGACGCCGGCTCCATGCCGGGCAGGACGCAGCCGCCGGTCCACGGGTCCGCGGTCTTCGCCATCGCGTCGGAGAGCGCCCACATCATGTTGCGCCAGGCGATGACCTCGCCGATGTTCGCTTCGACGCCGCGGAACTGGCGCGCGCCCGTGATCTCCGTCGCCTTGATCAGGAGGCCGGTGATGAAGTCGAGCTTGACCGCCAGACGCGTGCAGCCGTGGAGGAGCGCCCGCGGCAGGAATCCGGTGCGGGGGAAAAAGTTGTTCGCCTTCTCGACGTCGGCGAAGACGAACACGTCTTCCCACGGCACGAAGACGTCGTCCATCACGAAGATCGCGTCGTTCTCGTCGAGCCGGCTACTGAGGGGATAGTCGAACGGGCTGCCGAGCACCGCCGCCCGCAGCTCGTTCGACACGCGGCAGATCAGCTTCACGCCTGATGCGTTCGTCGGGACCATAAACACGAGCGCGAAGTTCCGGTCCTGGACCGGGATCAGGCCGTGGTGCGCGACGAACGTGAAGTGCGTCAGCGCGGACCCCGTCGCCACGACCTTCGCCCCGGAGACGTGAATGCCGGCGTCGGTCTCCTTCGTCACGCGCGCGTAGATGTCGGTCGGACCGCCGGGCGCGCCGGGCGCCATGTTGCGATCGACGGGCGGGTGAATGATCGCGTGGTTGATGAACGGCACGCGCTCCTGCGCGAACCGATACCAGCGTCGGGCGTTCTCCTGGTATGGCGCGTAGAACTCGGCGTTCGCGCCGAGCGTCGCCAGGAACGCGCCCTTGTAGTCCGGCGAGCGTCCGAGCCAGCCGTACGAGAGTCGCGCCCATTCCGCGATCGCGTCACGCGAGGCGACCTGCTCGTCGACCGTCGCCGGCGCGCGGAAATACCGCTGCGTGAACCCGCCCCACTCGGTCGGCATCGTGAGCACGCCCCGGCCGCTCGCGTGATCCTCGTGAAGCGCGTCGTAGAGCCGTGCCAGCATCCGCGCGCAATTCTGGAACGCCGGATGAGCGGTGATGCGCTTCACCCGCTCGCCGTAGATCCACACCTCGCGCCCGTCGTCCAGGCTGTCGAGGAATTCTTTGCCGGTGTACGGAAGGGTCATGGTCGTTACCTCCGTGAGTGTATGATCCTCACCCTATGACCGTAGCTCG
>QHRT01000246.1:0-387 GCA_003220195.1 Candidatus Rokuibacteriota bacterium
AACTCCGCTTCGTGCGCATAGACCTGGCGAAGCTCGGTCTCGAGTCTCGTGATCTGTCGTGCCGCCGGCAGATAGGCCGCGAGGACCGAGACACCGAGGAGCAGCAGGAGCAGGACGAGACCGCTGGCGGCGATCGGAACCCACGAGAGCTTCCAGGACGAGTGCTGGAACACGCCGGGCGAATTCTAGCAAACCACGCGCACACGAGTCGCGGGCATGGCGTTTGCGTCGGCCGATGCGGCGTGGATGCTCTGCTATCATGACGGCGACCGTGGAGCTCTCACACTTCTTCGATCGCGCGATCCGAGCGAGCTTCCGGGACCTCTCGTTCCGCGACGATCCCGTGGCCGAGTACCTGGCCGATCTGCTGACCCGCTTCGCCCGCAC
>QHRT01000246.1:402-4148 GCA_003220195.1 Candidatus Rokuibacteriota bacterium
ATCCAGAACGTCTGGCGCGAGGACTCGCCTTCCTTCCAGCCGGAGCACGAGGTCCTGGTCCGCCGGCACATCGGCGACTACGCGATGTTCATGACCGGCGTGTTCCGCGAGCGCGTGGAGCGCGTCGCGAGCACCGGCTTCTACGTCGCCGAGGGAAAGCGCGCGTACCAGTTCGTCTCCGAGCACGAACGCGCGGGCGCTCAGCGCGAGGCGCCCATCTTCCGCCGGCTCGCGGATCGGTTCGAGGCGTACGCGCGAGCGCTCGACTACGCGCGCCACGTCCACTTCGTCGATCACCCCCAGCACCCGTTCTTCCGCTTCGGGTTCGGATGACCACCGGCGCGCGCGAGACGGCGGCGGCCGAATACCGGCGCGTGCTCGATTCGGCCGCCGACGCCGGTCACGCGACCGACGCGGATCTTCGCACGCTCGCCGCGGGCGATCCCGACGCCCTGGACGACGCGTTGCGCGGCTTCGCGAGTGACCGTGGCGCGGGCGCGGTGCCGATCCTCGCCATCGCCGCCGAGCGCGGCGAACGCGCGGTCCGGCGCGCCGCCAAGCGCGCGCTCTACCGGCTCGCGCAGCGCGGCATCGCCGCGCCGACGCCGCCGCCCCGCCGGCCCGTCGTCACGAAGCAGCCGGAGCGCGCGATCCGCGCCTGGGTGTCGGCGATCGACGGCAGCGGCTCGCGCGCCGTCTGGCTCCTGTTCGAGGGCGGCTATGGCGGGCTCCTGCTCTGCTCCACGATCCTGAGCGACACGATCGGCGTCGTAGAGGTCGCCGGCGGCGAGATCTCGAAGAAGAGGCTCGCGCACGAGCTGGCGGCGCTGCGCGAGGATCAGAAGCTTCCCTGGGTGGAGACCGAGCCCGGCCGCGCGATCGGACTCGTGCTGGAAGCCCTGGCCCTGCATCAGGCCGCGGGCACCGTGCCGCCTCCCGATTTTGCACGCTGGCAGCCGCTCGTATCGTCCACGCCGCCGGTCACGCCGCCACCGCCGCCGACCGACGTGGATCCCGCGATGCTCGAACGGACGGGTGAGCTGCTCGAGCTGCCCGAGATGGCCGGGTGGTTCCTCGACCCCGACGCGGTCCAGAGCGACGCGCTGGCTCTTCTCCAGGCTCGCGAGAGTCGTCTCGTCGTGTCGGAGCAGATCAAGGCCGAGCGCGAGGAGGCGATCGTCGCGAGCGTCATCGACCGCGAGTTCGCCCCCGACGCGCGGACGCGATGGACGCGACGCCTGGTCGAGATGAGCCTGATCTTCCGCGCCACCGATCGTCCCGAGCACGCGGCGCTTGCCGATGCCGCGGCCGCGGCGCTCGCCGGTGCCGCGCGCGAGGCGCGGCACCAGCCGTTCGTCCGCGCGCTGGCTCGACGCTCGCTCGAGATCGCCAGCGAAGTTGCGCTGGGTCGCGTCAGCGCCGCGGACGTGAGCCGGAAGCCGGGTCCGGTGACGGCCGGCGCGGCCCGCGCATCGTCGTCACCGCGTTGAGAGAATCGACCTCATCAGGGGCCCCGAATGGCCCCCGATACCCCCGAACGCTCGGAAGCGCCCCGGCACAGCCGTGGCGCTCCTCGGCAACGCGGTTCTCCGCCTGATGATCACCGACGTCCCCGGGATCCGCGTCGGACACGCCACGGATCCCGTCGGGCTGACGGGCCTCACCGTCGTCCTCTGCGATCGTCCCGCGGTCGCCGCGGTGGAGCTGCGCGGCGGCGCGAACGACGTGATCGGTCTCGAGTACCTGGATCCTCGCCATCTCGTCGGGACGATCAACGGCGTCGTCCTCGGCGGGGGCAGCCGGTTCGGCGGCGAGGCGATCTGGGGCGTCATGAGGTATCTCGAGGAGCGCGGCGTCGGGTTTGCCGTCGGGGAGAACGTGGTCCCGCACGTGCCGGGCGCATTCCTGTTCGATCTCGGCGTCGGCGATCCGAAGGCCCGTCCGACGCGCGAGCTCGGATACCAGGCGGCGGCCAGCGCCACCGCGGGCCGTGTCGCCGAGGGGAGCGTCGGTGCGGGAACCGGCGCGACGGTCGGCAAGCTCTACCGTCGTCAGCGCGCGATGCGTGGCGGGATCGGCAGCGCGAGCGTGACGCTCGGCGACGCGGTCGTCGGAGCGCTGGTCGCGGTGAACGCGGTCGGCGACGTGCGTGACCCGAACACGGGCGCGCTCATCGCCGGAACGCGCGACGCGCCGGACGGCCGACGGTTGATCGACACCGTCGCGGCTCTTCGATCCGGACGCCAGCTCGGCCGTTTCGGCGCGGGCGAGAACACGACGATCGGGATCGTCGCCACGAACGCGCGTCTCGACCGGCCCAGCGCGGCGAAGATCGCCGCCCTCGGCTTGCTCGGATTCGCCCGGGCGCTCTCGCCGCCGCACACGGCATTCGACGGCGATACGCTCTTCGCGCTTTCGATCGGTGACGCGCGCGCAGACCTCACGGTCCTCGGCCTCGCCGCGGCGGACGCCGTGGCGGCGGCCATCGTCCGCGCGGTCCGCGCCGCATCATCGCTTCCGGGCCTGCCCGCCACGCGCGATCTCGACGCCGTGAGCTCATGAGCGCGGCGCCGGAGATCCTGGCCCTCGACTTCGACGGCGTTCTCTGCGACGGGATGCGCGAGTACTACGAGTCGAGCTGTCGCGCGTACGGCCACTTCTGGTCCCCGTCGACGCTTCGGGGTCGCGCGCTTCAGCAGCAATTCCGTGACGTGCGGCCGGTCGTCATGAGCGGCTGGGAGATGCCGTTGCTCCTCCGCGCGCTCGTGACGCGCGTCCGGCGCGGCGCGCTCTTGCGCACGTGGCCGACCGTGCGCGACGAATTACTGAACACCTTCGACGTCCCGCGGCCCGACGTCGTCGCGCGGCTCCGTGACGCGCTCGACGGCGTGCGCCGAGACTGGATCTGGGCGCGCGCCGACGAGTGGCTCGCCGCGCATCGTCCGTACGTCGCGCTCGAGACCCTGGCCCGCGTCCTCGCCGGGTCATCGCGCACGTTCGTCGTGACGACCAAGGAGGGGGAGTTCGCGCGCCGGATCCTGGCGCGCTGGAACATCTCCGTCACCGGGGTCGCCGGCAAGGAGGCCGGCGAGCACAAGTGCGAGAACCTGCGCGAGCTGATGACCACCTGCGGCACGACCGACGTCGGGTTCGTCGAGGACCGCCTGGAGACACTCCAGTGCGTCGTGAATTGCTCCGAGCGCGATCCGCGTCTCGCCGACGTGCGA
Source organism: Candidatus Rokuibacteriota bacterium (assembly GCA_003220195.1). GTDB lineage: Bacteria > Methylomirabilota > Methylomirabilia > Rokubacteriales > CSP1-6 > AR8. The sequence continues at coordinate 3,630 of QHRT01000246.1, forward strand.
CTGTTCCTGGCGGCGTGGGGCTACACGACCGGCGCCGCGCGGGCGGCCGCCCGGCGCCATCCGCGCATTCGCCTCCTCACGCTGGCGGCATTCCGGCGCGGCGTCACGGCGTGGGAATGACGGCTATAATCGAGGCCATGCCCCGTCGCGCGAAGATCATTCCGTTCCCGGTGCGACCGTCGTCCGCGACGAGCGAAGAGGCTTCGCTCGTGGAAGTGCACCGGTGCAATCAAGCCGAGGCCGTCGTCGTCCGGGGGTTTCTCGAGAGCGAGGGGATCCCGACCCTGTGCCGCTCGCGCATCGCCCTCTCCGTGCATCCGTTCACGATCGGCGGTCAGGGAGAAATCGTCATCCTGGTGCCTTCGAGCGAGGCCGCCCGGGCGCGCGAGGTCGTCGCGCTCCGTCGTCCGCCGATCAGGCGAGCTCGCTGACCACCGCCTGGAGCGCCTGGACCACCGTGTCCAGCGCGCGCGGATCGAGCGTCGACCCGTTGTCGCCCCGCGTGTGGTACGTGTGGAA
>QHRT01000246.1:4381-11753 GCA_003220195.1 Candidatus Rokuibacteriota bacterium
GCTCGAGGCTCAACACCCCGGTGACGCCGGAGAGATCCGTCGCGGACACGTACGCTCGCGCGCCCAGGTAGCCGATCTCCTCGGCCGCCGTGAAGAGCAGGCGGACGCGCAGCCCCGGCGGAGGCGAGCTCGCCAGGCGATCGATCACCTGCAGCAAGATCCCGACCGACGCGGCGTTGTCGTTCGCGCCGGGACTGCCCGGGACCGCATCGTGATGGGCGATCAGCACGAGGAGGCGATCGCCTCCGCCGAGATCGACTTCGAAGTTCTCGCCCGCGCCTTCCAGCGTCTTGAACGCGTGACGGCGGAACGGGATCCCGCGCGCCGTGAGATGGCGCGCCAGCACGACCTGACGCTCCGGATTCGAGCGTCCTTCGAGCAGGGGCACGAGCTCTTCCGGTGATCCCGGGCGTCCGAGCACCGACTCGAGCGGCGCCGTCGAGAGCGGCGTCCGGCTCGCGCGAGCGTTGGCGAGCCGGCTGACGCTCCGGTTCAGTCTGCCGCGCAGGAAGAGTCCGACGTCGCGGAGGGTCACCGTCACTCCCTCGTTGCGGAGGAGTCCAGACGGAACAACGCGCGGGCGTTCACCGACATCCGGGCGGCCATCTCGTCGAACGGCCGGCCGCGAAGCTCCGCGACGCGCGCGGCCGTGATCGCGACGTACGCCGGCTCGTTGCGCTTGCCACGGTGAGTCTGCGGCGGCAGGAACGGACAATCGGTCTCGACGACGATCCGATCGTCGGGGACGAAGCGCGCGACCTCCGGCAAGGCGCGCGAGCTCGGATACGTCACGGGGCCGGCGATGGAGATGTGGAGGCCGAGGTCGAGACACTGACGCGCGATGCCGACGTCGCCGGAGAAGCAGTGCATGACCCCGCCGACGTCGCCGACTCGCGCCGCGCGGAGGAGGTGCAGGACGTCGACGTGCGCGACCGGCGCGTCGTCGTTCGTGGGGACCCCGGACGCACGACCCGGCGGCGCGTTCGTGCGGGCCCCCGCCGGGCCGCCACCAGGCTCACGACAGTGAATGATCACCGGCTTCTCCACCCGGCGCGCCACGCCGAGCAGGTGCTCGAAGACCCGGAGCTGCTCGTCACGGGGCGACAGGTTGCGGAAGTAATCGAGGCCGATCTCACCCACTGCGACGACCCGCGGCGACGCGGCGAGCCGCTCGATCTCGTCGAGCACCTCGACGTCCGCCGACGCGGCATCGTGGGGATGCACGCCGACCGCCGCCCACACGTCCCGCTCGCGGGCCGCGAGCGCGATCGCGGCGCGGGACGTCTCGACGTCGGTGCCGATGGTCAGCATCGCGGCGACCCCGGCCTCTCGCGCGCGGTCCAGCACGGCGACGAGATCGTCCGCGAAGTCCGGGAAGTGCAGATGCGCGTGCGTGTCGAAGAGGTCCGTCATGGGAGGACCGGGCGTGTCACGGCGTCTCCGTGGACGTCACGCGGAACCGGAGTCGCCCGATGAGCTGGCCCGAGGGCGTCGTGACGTCGACGGTCCACGCGCCCGCCGGGTTGGCCGGGAACGCAGCCTTGCGAGAGTACGTACGGAACCCCTGGCGGCGTCCGCCGCGAACGGGTGTGAGCGTCACGACGTTCACGATCCGACCGTTCCGCCGCCAGACGTGCGCGATCGGCTGGCGCAGGCCGGCCGGCGCGTAGACGGCCGTATACGCGACGAGCCCGCCATTGTCGCGGATCTTCTGCGCCGCGATCGTACCGCCGAGAGGATCGATCGGCTCCCCGCCGTCCACGTCCCAGGCGATCGCGGCGCGCGCGACGGAGATCGGCGCCGGCGGAATCGCCGCGCGTCCGGCGTACACGAGCGCCGCGGCGACGACGCCGCCGGCGCACGTCAGCGAGAGCGCCCGCTGCCAGGACCGACCTCCACGATGGACGGCCGGCGTCACCGCGACCGTCGCGGTCCACGCGGCCAGCAGCAGGGCCACGTTCGGTCGCACGCCGATCAACGGCAGCGCGACGTTCAGTGCGGCGAAGACCGACACGACGAAGAACGTGAGGCCGAGCCACGGGCGCGGATGGACGAGCGTCCGGTACCAGGGGTCGAACGTCGCGAGCAGCGTCAGCCCGGCCAGCACGGTGAGGAAGACGACGTTCACGGACGTGAAGGTCGTGCTCGCGTAGTACGCGGGCAGCATGAAGAGCAGGAGCCCGTGATGGAGCGTTTGCACGGCGTAGTCGGCCGCCGTTCTCACCCGTCGGCCGCGGCCCGACCCGAGCGGCTCTGGCTGCGCCGCGTGAGAGCTCGCCGGCCGCGTCAGCGCGAGCACCGCGAACAGGAGCCACAGGAGGATGACGTACCCGACGATCCAGCCGACGTGCGGCAAGTCGCGCCGGAAGACGAAGAGCGTCAGGAGCCCGCTCACGAACGAACCGATCGAGACGCCCCAGCGACGCAGCCAGTCGAACGCGGCCCGCGCGAACGATCGGGGCGGGACGGCAGGCGCCCGGCCCGCCGGAGACGACGCGCTCGGCGCCACGGAGACGGTCGGCGCCGTCACCGCGCGCTATCCGGGCGGTCCGAGGCGCTCGGCGATGCGACGCGCGACGTCGTCCCGGCGCAGCGCCTCGAAGCACGCGAAGACGTCGGCGTCCCCGGTCCGCGTCCGGAGATGCGCGCTGACGAGATCGAGCGCGCCGGCGCGCACGGCGCCGTCGAGCGCGACGATCTCGCGAAGGACGCGCGCGATGGAGGTGTCGCGCTCGGCGATGGTGACGATCGCGGCGACGTACGCCTCCTGGTCCTGATCGAGCATCGTGCCCGTCACGAGACGCGCGCGCCCGCTGGCAAGTCACGGTCGGGGCGCAACACCGCGAGATGGCCATCGGCGGAGCCCGCGAGGATCATCCCCTGCGACTCGATGCCCATGAGCCGCGCCGGCTCGAGGTTGGCGACGATCACGACCTTGGTCCCGACGAGATCTGCCGGCGCGTAGTGCTCGGCAATCCCCGCCACGACGGTTCGCTCGTGGTCCCCCAGGGACACCGTCAACCGCAAGAGCTTCTTCGACTTCGGCACGGCCTCCGCGCTCACCACGTGCGCCACGCGCAGATCCAGCCGCGCAAACTCGTCTTTCTTGATCCGCTCGACCCCGCTCGCGGCTCCCGCCGCCTCTGCGGAGCGTTCGACCGCGGCGCCCTTCTTGTCTTCGATGCGCGGAAACAGTCCCGAGAGCCTGGTGACGGGTGCGCCGGCGCCGAGCCCGCCCCAGACCGCCTCCGCGAGCCGCGGCGTGCCGGTCGCGCCGACGGCGCCGCGGATCTTCGCGGCGGCTTCAGGAATGAACGGCATCAACACGATGCCGAGGAAGCGCAGCGACTCTGCCAGCACGTAGAGCACCCGCTCGAGCCGCGGCCGCGCGGCCGGGTCCTTCGCGAGGTCCCAGGGCCGGGCGAAATCGACGTACCCGTTCAGAAGGCCGATCAGCTCCCAGATCGCGGCGAGCGCGCGCTGGAACGCGAACTCGTCCATCTCTCGATCGATGCGCGTCACCATCTGAGCGAACCGATCCCGGATCGTCGTCTCGGTCGGGTCCAGCTCGGCCGCCGCCGGCACGCGCGCGATGCCGCCCGCATTCACGATCAGCGTGGTGGCGCGCGACACGAGATTGCCGAGATCGTTCGCGAGATCGGCGTTGAGCCGGGCGACGAACGCCTCCTCGGAGAAGTCGGCGTCGAGCCCGAAGACCATCTCGCGCATCACGAAGTAGCGGAACGCGTCGTTGCCGTACTTCTCCGTGAGCGCGAGCGCCTCGACGACGTTGCCGACGGATTTCGACATCTTGCCGCCGCCGATGTTCCAGAACCCGTGGACGTCGAGGTGACTGAACACGTCGATGCCGGCCGCCTTCAACATGCACGGCCAGTAGATCGCGTGCGGCTTCAGGATGTCCTTGCCGATCAGGTGGTGGACGTGCGGCCAGTACTTCTCGAATGCCGGCGCGCCCGGCCCGCCGAGCGCCGAGACGTAGGTGATCAGCGCGTCGAACCAGACGTAGGTGACGTACTGGTCGCCGAACGGTAGCGGAATGCCCCACTCGAGGCGCGTCCGCGGCCGGCTGATCGACAAATCTTGCAAGGGATCGCGGAGAAATCCGAGGATCTCGTTGCGATACCTCTCGGGACGGATCAGGTCGGGATGGCGATCGATGTACTCGATCAGCCAGCCCTGGTACTTCGACATCTTGAAGAAGTAGTTCTCTTCCTCGATCCACTGGAGCGGGCGCCGGTGATCCGGGCACTGGCCGTCGACGATCTCCTTCTCGGTGTAGAAGCGCTCGCAGCCGAAACAGTACCAGCCGCCGTACTTGCCGAGGTAGATCTCGCCCTTCTCCCACAGATCGTGCAGGATCGCCGTGACGACCTTCTCGTGGCGCTCCTCGGTCGTGCGGATGAAGTCGTCGTGACCGAGTCCGAGCCGCTGCCACGTCTCGCGGAACACCGCGGAGTTGCGATCGGCGAGCTGCTGCGCGCTCACGCCCGCCGCCACCGCCGATTGCGCGATCTTGTCGCCGTGCTCGTCGGTGCCGGTGAGAGACCGGACGTCGTCGCCTCGCAGCCGATGCCAGCGCGCCATCGCGTCGGCCAGGATCGTGGTGTAGGCGTGCCCCAGGTGCGGCACGTCGTTGACGTAATAGATCGGGGTGGTCAGATAGAAGACGTCGCCCACGCTCACGACTCGGACGAAATCTTGATGTGGTCGCGCCCCTCCCACGTCAGCGCGGAGAGCGGCACTTCCGCTTCCGTGCCGTCCGGAAACCCGACGACGACCGACTGCTTGAGCACGCGGAGGGACCGCACCTTGCCCGTCATGCAGTTGCCGCCGCCACAGTCTTTCTGGCAGGGCGTGTTCACGCGCGGCAAGAGCGCGCGCAGCTCCTGGTACGTCGAGAACTCGTAGAGCAGGCAGCACTTGAGCCGGCCGCAGTTCCCGAGCAGCCGGTTGTCGGCGAGCGGCACGTCCTGCGCTTTCGCCATCTTGACCGAGATCGGCTCGAACTTCTTCAAGTGCGACGAGCAGCAGAGCTGCCGCCCGCACGGACCGATGCCGTCCATGAACCGCGTCGTGTCCCGCGCGCCGATCTGCCGCATCTCGACCCGCGCCCGGAACTCCCGAGCCAGGTCGCGCACCAGGTCACGGAAGTCGATACGCTCCTCGGCGCTGAACGAGACCGTCACGCGCCGGCTGCCGCCGTGCATCTCGACGTCGACGACCTTCATCGCGAGCCCGCGGTCGCGCGCCATCTGCGCGACCGTGCCGAGTGCCTGCTGCTCGCGGTCGCGCAGGTCGCGCCACGTGCGGACCTCGTGCGGAAACGCCAGACGCACGACACGACGGTAGAGGCGGTCCTTCTTCGCCTCCGGAACGGGACGCTTCGGACGGCGCACTTCGCCGACCACGGTGCCGTTCGCGGTCTCGACGACCACCAGGTCACCGACGTGCAGATCGAGCCCGACCAGCTTGTAGTCGTCGGCGATCGTCGACTCGCGCAGCCGAACCCCGATGAGATACTCGACCGGGGTGTCGTCCTGGATCCCTATCTCATTCCAAATGTCACTCATCTGTCCCTACCTTTTGTCCTCGCCATGATCTCACGCCCCGGCGAGGAGAAGCCGGCTCACGATGATCTCGATCGTCAGGCGCGGCGAGACGTTGTGCGCCAGCGCGGTCCGGGCCCGGCGGCAGAGCTCGATCGCACCCAGGATCCCGTCGAGGCTCCAGGCGGCGCTCGCCCGCTCCAGATCCCCCGCGCGGTCGGCGTTGGCCAGGAGCGCCGGCGGCCCGCCGGCCTTGACGAGCAGGAGATCACGACACCAGATCCACCAGGCGTCGACCATGCCTTCGGCCTTCTCGCGCTCGATGCGGTCGCCGCGCAGCAAGAGGCGCTCGATGCCCTGCCACCTGAGCGCCTCGGCGTGCTCCGGTCTCTTCTCGCTCGCGCGTCGCGCGAAGCGAACGAGCTGACAACGCGACAGCACGGTCGGCGGCACCGCGCGCGTGCGGGCGAGCACCAGGATCATCACGGTGCGGTCGGGCGGCTCTTCCAGCGTTTTCAAGAAGGCTTCGGGAGACTCGCCGGTCATCCGATCGGCGTCGTCGAGGACGAACACCTTGCGCGCCGCCATCACGGGACGGAGCCCGGCCTCGCGCTCGACGTCACGGATCGCCTCGATCCTGATCGCGCGCGGCCCTTTCGGATTGCTCGCCGGCGGCGTCGGCTCGATCACGTGCAGGTCCGGATGCTGACGGGTCACCACCATTCGACAATGGCGGCAGCTTCCGCACCCGGTCTCCCGCTCGCACAGGAGCGATTGCGCGAACGCGAGCGCCGTCGTCGCCCGCCCGCTCCCCTCCGCGCCGACGAACGCGTATGCGTGCGCGATGCGGTGACTCTCGAGCGCCGCGCGCAGCAACGCCACCGCGCGCGGCTGCTCCTTGATGCCGTCGAGCGGCACGAACGCCGGCTTTATCGCCGGCATCGCGCGAGCGCCTCCTCGACGATCGTCCGCACGTCGGCGGCGACGGCGTCGGTCGTGCGCGCGGCATCGATTCGCCGCACGCGCTTCGGCTCCGCCCGGCAGAGTTCGAGGTAGCCGCGGCGGACGCGACGATGGAAGCCGAGACCGAGCTGCTCGAACCGGTCCAGACGACGCCAGCCGATCCGCCGAAATCCTTCCGCCGGAGAGAGATCGAACAGCAGCGTCAGGTCGGGCAGGATACCACCGGTCGCGCGAAGGTTGAGATCGCGGATCATTTCGAGATCGACCCCGCGCCCGTATCCCTGGTACGCGATCGTCGCGTCGGTATAGCGATCGCAGAGCACGATACGTCCCTTCTTGAGCCACGGGGCGATCTTCTCGACGACGTGCTGGCGCCGCGCCGCCATGAAGAGCCACAGCTCGGCGAGCCGGTCAGGGGCCTCTTCGAAGAGCCGCCGGATCTCGACGCCGAGCCGGGTGCCGTCCGGTTCTCTCGTGCACTCGACGGCATGACCGGCACGCCGGAGGCCGCGGGCGAGCCGTTTCATCTGGGTCGTCTTCCCGGACCCCTCGACGCCTTCGAACGTGATGAAAACCCCCCGCACCCTGCGACCTCTCTCGCGCAATGAGCCACTGTATCATTGCTCGGAGGGGGCTTCGCCCCCCTTCCGACGGGCGGAGCGAGCCTGGCGGCTCGCTCTCGCCCTGCCTCCTCCCAGAGCAACATTGCGCGGGCCAAGCTCGCGCTCGAAACGCGGCTCCTCATGTGCGCGGCGAAGACCTTGGACCTATAAACCGTGGAGCGGAAAGATGAGGCGGCGGATCGCCGCGACCTGCCGATCGGCATAGTCGGTGATGCGCCG
>QHRT01000247.1 GCA_003220195.1 Candidatus Rokuibacteriota bacterium
GGCGTTTTCGCTGCCGGCGACGTCATCGGGCCGCCGGGCCTCGCGTCGATCGCGATGGAGCAGGCGCGTGTCGCGGTCTGTCATGCGTTCGGGATCGACTTCAAGAAGGTGGCGGACCGCTTCCACCCGACGTACGTCTTCTCGATCCCGGAGGCCGCGTGGGTCGGGCTCACCGAGGAGGAGGCGCGAACCGGCGGGCTCGACTACGAGACCGGTCGTTCGTCGTTCGGAACCAACGCGAAGGCGCGGATCTCGGGCTTCCCGGACGGGCTCGTCAAGCTCGTGTTTCAGTTCGTGATCCACGAGAGCGGCACGATCGAACATTTCATCGACGCGACGTTCGCCGTCCCGACGCGGAGCGAGGCATACAAGTACGCCGCCTACGACGGGCTGACGCGCCTCTCGAGGCGAAAGCCAGCGATGACTCGCTGAGCCGACACCATACAGCCCCCGTCCCCCGCGATCGAATGACCGACGACGACTCGTCGCGAGCCGGCGAAGTGATACGCTCCGACTTTCCAGGGAGGACGTGATGGCCCGCTACACACACTTCAAGGTCTGGCTGGACGGCAAGATCGTCGACCCCGAGGACGCGAAGCTCAGCGTCTTCACCCTGACCGTCCTGCGCGGCGCGAACGTGTACGAAGGCCTGCGCGCGTACTGGAATCCGGCGAAGAAGAACCTGTACGTCTGGAAGCTCGACGAGCACCTGAAGCGGCTCCGCGACAGCATGAAGGTGATGCGGATGCAGCTGCCGTACTCGATCGACGATCTGCGCGCCGCCGTCGTCGAATGGCTGCGCGCCAACGACTTCCACGACGACGTCCACTTCCGGCTCGTCGCGTACTTCGGTGACGGCGGCTCGGGTGGCGTGAAGTCGTACAGGCCGGACGAGATCGACACCGGCGCGTTCATCCTCGGCGGGCCGCGGCCGCACGACGACAAGCTCGAGCGCGGCTTGAAGATGGGCGTGGCGACGTGGCGGCGCATCGCCGACGACGTCGTGCCGGCGCGCGTGAAAGCGGGTGCGAACTACCAGAACAACCGGCTCGCGGCGGTCGAGGCCCGCGAGAACGGGTTCGACGATGCGATTCTCTTGACGCAGGGCGGGAAGGTCGCGGAGGCCACGGGCGCTGCGGTGATGATGGTGCGCGACGGCCACCTCGTCGTGCCGCCGGTGACCGACGGCGTGCTGGAATCGATCACGCGCCGCTCGGTGCTCGAGCTCTACGCGCGGCAGTACGGGCGCCCCGCGGTCGAGCGCTCGATCGATCGCACCGAGCTCTACGTCTGCGACGAGATCTTGATCGCCGGCTCGGCGGAGGAAGTGACGCCCGTCGTCGCGGTCGATCGCATGACGGTCGGCGACGGCACGCCGGGGCCGATCACGAAGACGCTGCAGCGCCTCTTCTTCGCGGCGGCACGTGGCGACGATCCGACGTTCGCCACGTCGTTGACGCCGGTGTACGACGTCAAGGAGGCGCCGTAGCGTCGTAGATCGGCTCGCGTGTCGAGGGGGCGTCGCCTCGCGTGCGATCGGCGGACTTCTGCAGCAACACCTGGTACAGGCCGAGCGAGCTCGTCTCGAACGCGACGGCCGAGCACGTCAGGTAGAGCCGCCACGTGCGGTACACGCGTTCGCCGACGATCCGGCGAGCCTCGTCGGCGCGCGCCTCGAGCCTTTCGATCCACTGGCGGCACGTGCGGGCGTAGTGCAGGCGCAGCCCCTCGACGTCGAGGATCTCGAAGCGCGCACGCTCCATTTCGGTCAGCGTCTCCGTCAGTCCGGCCAGATCGCCGTTCGGAAAAACATAGCGGGTGAGGAACTCGGTATGGCTCGTCGGCTTCCAGGAGAACGCGTGCGTGATCCCGTGATTGAGGTAGAGCCCGCCGGGCCTCAGCATCTCGTGGACGCGCGCGAAGAACGCCGGATAGTTCGGGATGCCGACGTGCTCGATGACACCGACCGCGGCGATCTTGTCGTAGCGCGCGTCGGCCGGAAGATCGCGCACATCGCGATACTCGACGCGACACCGCGAGCCCAGATCGAGCGTAGCGATGCGCGCCGCCGCGAAGTCCGCCTGCGCGCGCGACAGCGTCACGCCGTGCGCGCGAGCCCCGTAGTGCTGCGCGGCCCAGATGGCGAGGCTGCCCCAGCCGCATCCGATGTCGAGCAGCGTCTCGTCCGGCGCGAGCCGCAGCTTCCGGCACACCAGGTCGAGCTTGTCGGCCTGCGCCTGCTCGAGCGTGCCCTTCGGATCGCGGTAGTACGCGCACGTATACACCATGAGCGGGTCGAGAAAGAGGGCGTAGAAATCGTTCGACACGTCGTAGTGATGCGCGATCGCCTGCGCGTCCCGCTCTCGTGCCCTTGTCTTCACGCGGCCGTCTCCTTCATGCCGAAGATCGAGTCGAAGACGATGCGGCGTCGCGCGGGCGCCGACCCGAGCACGAAGCGAACAACCGACCTGGCCACGGCGTCCGGCACTCGCGCGACCTGTCGTCCGAGCCAGCCGGGCTCGCCGGAGCCGTAGAGCCGTGTGACCTCGCGCGCGTATGCGTCGAGCGGCGCGCCACGCCGGAGCCATCCGAGCACGGCATCGGCGGCGAGCCGCCCGGTCTTGATCGCGGGCCCAATGCCTTCGCCGCTCAGGTCGGCGGCGAGACCGGCGGCGTCGCCGACGAGGCAGAATCGCGGCCCGGTGAGACGGCGCGGGGCCTGCCGGCGCACGACGTAGGCGTGGCCCTTGAACGGCGCGAGCGCGAGGTCCGCCGGGAGCCGCCCGTTCGCGCGCAGCGCGGCGACGAGCCGGTCGCGGCGACGCGGAAGACTGCCGTCGGCGGCGCCGGTACAGCCGATCCCGATGTTGATCCAGTCCCCCTTGGGAAAGAACCACCCGTAGCCGCGCAGATCGGGCTCGAGGAAGAGCTCGGGCGCGTCCATGAACGCCCCCAGCGTCGCGGCGCGCTCGGACGAGAGCTCGGTTTCGCTTTCCTGAGCGGCGACGACTTCTTCGCGCTGCTGGACGTCGCCCAGCGCGCGCGCGATCGGGCAGCGATGCCCGCCGGCGCCGATCACGACCGCGGCGTCGAAGTCACCGCTCTCGGTCGTCACGCACACGGCGTCCGCGGCGACGTCGACGCCGGTGACGCGAAGGCCCCATCGGACGTCGGCGCCGGTGGCGGCGGCACGCTCGAGCAGGAAGTGATCGAACTCGCGGCGCAGGATGCCGTAGCTCGCCGGCCGTCGCCAGCGCGTGACGTGCCGCGCGCCCTCGAACCCGAGCGTGCACCGGGTGAACGGCTGGATCGTCAGGGGATACTTCGCGGGATCGACCTCGACGTCCGCGAGCGCGGCCGGCGTGACCCAGCCCGCGCAGACCTTGACGCGCGGGAAGACGAGGGCGTCGAGCACGAGGACGCGCGCGCCCGTCCGGGCGAGCTGCCACGCCGCCGTACTGCCACCCGGTCCGCCACCGACGACGATGACGTCGTGCGTCACGACGGGGTCTCCGACCGCGCGCCGGGCAGCAGCGCGACCGATCCGGCCGCGAGCAGGAGTCGCAGCCGCTGCGCGACCGGCAGCCGGATCTCTTCGAGTGCGTTCGCGACGTGCATCGCGGCGAACAGGTCACCCTCGACGTCGATCGCGCTCTCCACGTATGCCTCGCCGAACGCGAGCGGCGTCGGATCGCGCATCAGGGCCACGAACGTCTCGGCCGCGTGAATGACGACGGTGAATGCCGGTGTGCCCGCGCCGAACGCGACGACCGTGCCGTCCCACAGACGGAATGCGAAATCGCCCGGGACGGCGCCGAACACCTGGCGCAGCACGCGCACAGCTCGATCAGCGAGACTCGCGAGACGAGGCACCGGCGCTGGCCTCCGCATGAGAGCAAGATTTCCCCCCTGGGCATGGACCCGTGCCCAGGGCCGCCTGCTATAGTACGCCTCACGAAAATCACCGGCATCGAGACGTTCGTCGTCGACACTGGCTTCACGCCACACCGTCCGTGGCACTTCCGCGCCATCCGGACGGAAGACGGCATCACCGGCTACAGCGAGTTCGGATCGGAAGGGGTCACGCGCGGGCTCGTCGGCCTCATGCAGGATCTGGGCGCGCGGCCGATCGGCAAGGATCCGACGGCGGTCGAGAAGCGCTACATCGATCTCTCCCGCGCTGTCCGCCAGGCGTCGTTCGGAGCGACGCAGCAGGCGCGCGCTCGCCGGCCTCGAACTCGCGCTGCGGGACATCGCGGGCCGGGTAGGGCTACGAGCCCCGCGAAGAAGTGTCGGCGGGCTCTGGGGAGCTGCACCGTCACTCAATCATCTGATTCGCCCGAAGCGCCAGAGATTGGAAATCGCTGGACCGAGCGCCTTGGCTGCCTTCGAATTGATCACCAGTTCGAGCCTGGCCGCGCTACGCGCGCACGGCGAGACTTGCATAGTCGCGCGTCACCATCCGCCCGGAGAGTCCACGCGCGTCGATCCACTGGAGCGTCCTGGCGAATTCGCCGGCGTCGAACGGGGTGAAGACCATTCGCGGGCTCTCGATGATCTGTCGCGGATCGATGCTGGCCTTGAACAGCTTCTCGAGACGCGGCACTTCGCGCCACAGGTAGTGCAGGTAGTCGTCCGGGCGGCGGTCGAGTTCGTCCTGTGCCAGCCGCATCGCCTGTACGAATCTGCCGATGTCGGTGTCGGGAATCGCCACACTGAAGTAGTCGAGCCGCTTGAACGTGCCCTCCAGGACCAGCCGCATCCCGTGGTGCTCGGCGATCTGCCGCAGCGGGCCGTGCGGAATGTCGAGCAGGTTGGCCGCTGGCACCACGCCTTCGAGCAGTTCCTTGAGCCGGGTATAGAACGCGGCATCGGAGTGCCGGGCGGTCGTGAAGTGCAGGCGAATGTCCTTGCGGTCGATGTGCCGCTCGAGCGCCTCGACGGTCGAGAAATGACTGCCGGTGAGCTCGGAGACCGCGATCGGCTTACCGGCGAGATCGCCGGGCACCGTGATCCCGGAATCGGCCCGCGCATAGATGCACAAGTGGGCTTCGGTGTAGAAGTCGGGGATGAACCGGCCGGCTCCAGCGCCGGTGCTCACCAGCACGCCCCAGCTGCAATCGCAGAAGCCGGTCGGCCCCGTCGCCACCATCTCCTCGTGCGCCTGGCGTACGAAGCCCCCGGGACTCAGCTCATCCCACTCCGGCGGTGAGCCGCGGAAGCGGTAATCGAGGCCCACCTCGTCGAAATAGCCACGTTCGACAGCGACCCACTCGTGTAATCGCTTGGGCTAGTCCTGCGGCATGATCAGCATCTTCGCCTCCGCATCCTCCTTCGGGTGGCCGACGCCCCGCTGCGCGGCACGTCTCATCCAGCGCGTCCTGCGGGGCAGCGAGAGCACGGCTGCCCGGGGCAGCGGTTCCGCTCGCTTTGCGGCGCGTGACGAGCCAGGTCAGGCGCCGCCAATCAATAGCACGGCATTCGCCTCTCCTATCCTTACTTCCCGTCTCCCAGGGCACGACGCCAGCAGCCGAACGCTGCCGTTGACCCGCGCGTGGCCGACCGAGCCCAAAGCGAGGGAGGCGGAGGGCGGGTCGAACACATGTCAGGCCCTCATGGTCACGTCAGGTGCAAAGAGCCGCCACTCTCCTGGGAGCTGTTTCAGGATGTGGGTGCCCCGATCGGTGAATGTGATGCCGGAGCCGGCCACAAGATCTTTGACGGTACTGGACACGAGGATCTCGTCGGGCTGTGCTACCGCGGTGATCCGGACACCCGTGAACACTGTGATGCCGCTCATGGTCGTGTCGTCATATTTGACTTCACCGGCGTGGACGCCGACCCGCACCGCCATCCCGAGGCCGCGCACAGCATCACGGATCGCGCACCCGCAGCGGATGGCGGCGACGGCACCATCAAAAACTCCTGGCGGATGAGAGCTGTGTACTGGGCCCGCACCTCGAGCCAGCGGCGGTCGCCCAGCGCGACGAGCCGTTCTGTCGCGCCGACCATGTCGACGAAGAGCGCCGTCGTCAGCACCCGCCGAGGCGCCACGCCTGGGCGCGGGAGCCCGCGCGCATCCAGCGACTGGAGAGGCGGAAAGTCCGCCGGCAGGTCGGGGATGACGAGTTGGAAGATGCGTTCGGGATGGGGGAGACCCTTGAGCCGATGTGGGCCGAGGTCGCGCAGGCTCAGACCGCCCATCAGGGCGTCCTCGATCAAGGCGGCGGTCGACTTGGAGAGTAGCACCTGGCCGCCATGGCCAGCCTCCTTGATGCGCGCGCCTCGGATGACGGCGAGCCCCGTGTACCCGTGCGCTGTCTGGATCGGTTCCCCGGTCTGCATCCCAATGCGGACCCGCACGATTCCGCCGTTCGGCC
>QHRT01000258.1 GCA_003220195.1 Candidatus Rokuibacteriota bacterium
TCACCGGGATACCGGTGAAGCGCTGCCTCCAGATGCTCGACCGCTTCACGCAGGTGACGATTCGCCGCCGCCGGGTCTTGCAGGTCCGAGCTGGCCGGGCGAACGTCGGCGTCCGGAACGCTCCCGTCCGCCGCGCTCAGCAGCGCCACGCCGAGGTAGGCGTGCACGAAGTCACGACCCGGCCGGAGCGTGAGCGCCCGACGAAACTCGACGATCGACGCGGAGAACTGGCGCTCGTTGAACAGCGTGACCCCCAGGTTCGCGTGACAGATCGAGCAGGCGGGATCGACGTCGATCGCCCGATGCCAGAGCGTGAGACCGTCGCGCCACGCGGTGGATTGCCGCGACGCGAGCACGGCCAGTACGCCGAGCGCCAGGACGACGATGAGCGCGAACGCGCGTGCCGGCTCCCGGGCGACCCGCCCACGTTCTCGAGCGCTGACGACGGCGCAGACGCCGGCGCCGGCGAGCATCGCCCAGGGCAAGCAGGACAGATAGCTGTACCGATCCGAGACGAGCTGGAAGCCGTTGTGCACGATCCCCNNGACGCGGCCAGCCCCGCGGGCCAGCGACGGCGCAGCACGATGACGGCCGCCGTCGCGGCCGCGACGGCGAACGCCGCGATCGCCAATCGCGGGTCGGTCAAGCTCACACGCTGCGGCAGCTCGTAGAGGGGCGAGAGCGCCACCGGGACGATCGTTCTCCAGACGTAGAACGCGAAGCTGTAGACGACGATCGAGAGACGCTCTCCGAGCGACAGCGCGTCGAGCGACGTCAGGCTCGTGTGTCCGGCGCGGAGCTCGAGCAATCCGCCGGCGATCGCGAGGGCGAGGTAGAGAAGCTTCTCGCGCAGCACGATCGCGGACGCTCCCGTCCTCAACGCGGCCGGTGAGAGCGACAACCGTCCCAGCGGATAGACGTCGAGCGCCAGGAGCACGAACGGCAGCGTCACGACCGTCGACTTCGACGCGAGCGCGAGCGCGTACGCGAGCGCCGAGACCGCCAGGTACCCCGGGCGGCGTCGGCCGGCGGACTGCACCGCCATCAGGTACCAGAGCACCGTCAACAGGAAGAGCGCGCCGGAGAGCACGTCGCGCCGCTGCGTCACCCACGCGACCGATTCCGCGCGTAGCGGGTGGACCCCGAAGACGAGCGCGGCCACGGCGGCTCCCGACCGGAGCGCGCGCTCGCTCGCCCCCGGGCGGGCCGCTCGCAGCACGCGAAGGGCGACGAGGTAGAGCAGCCCGGCGCCCAGCGCGTGGAGGATCACGTTGGTCATGTGGTAGCCGACCGGGCGCATTCCCCAGAGCGTGTAGTCGAGGCCGAACGTGAGCCACGTCACCGGGATCCAGTGATCGAGCACCGTGGCGGTGACCATCCAGCGGAGCTGAGCGAGCCCGAGGCCACGGTAGTGAGGGTTCTGAAGCAGGTTCACGTCGTCGTCCCACGGCACGAAGCCATTGGCGAGCGACGACGCGAACGCGAGAGCGGTGAGGCAAACGATGACGACCGATGACATGGGGGGCCCCGAAATGGCCCCCCAAGCCCCCCGACGCTCGGAAGCACCCCGGCACAGCCGGAGTGCTCCTCGTGTGCGGGCTCCGTTCACGGTCCGGCGTGCCGCCGGATCATCCGCTGGATGCGGCCCTCGAGCACCAGCTCGTCACGCTGGTTCAGCACGCGATGGCGGTACGTGACGATGCCGCGGTCGGCCTTCTTCGTTTCGCGCTTGTCGGCGACCTCGACTTCGACACGGAGCGTGTCGCCTTCGAGCACCGGCGCGACGACGCGGATCTCGCCGCCGAGGTATGCCATGCCCGTCCCGTGGATGAGGCCGGTCTGCATGATCAGGCCTTCCGAGAGCGCGAACGTCAAGGCGCCGGGTGCGGCGCGTCGTTTGAAGACCGACTCGCGCGCGACGTACTCCATGTCCATGAAGAGTGGTTCGGTGAACCCGCAGAGGTTCACGAACGTGACGATGTCCGTCTCGGAGACGGTTCGCCCGAGGGTCCGGTACACGGCGCCGATCGCGTGCGCCTCGAACGTCAAGCCCTGACCGATCATCGCGTCATTCTCCCAGGTAGGCTCGGCGGACGTCCACATTCTGGATGAGATCGCTGGCCGTCCCGGCGAGCACGATGGAACCCGTCTCCAGCACGTATCCCCGATGCGCGACCTCGAGCGCCACCGCGGCGTTCTGCTCGACGAGCAGGATCGTCGTCCCGTGCCGGTTGATGTCCGCGATCGTCTCGAAGATCTGCTCGACCAGCACGGGGGCGAGGCCCATCGACGGCTCGTCCAGGAGCAGGACGCGCGGAGTCGCCATGAGCGCCCGGCCGATCGCGAGCATCTGCTGCTCGCCGCCGGAGAGCGTTCCTGCCACCTGCGCGCGCCGCTCTTTCAATCGCGGGAACAGCGAGAAGACGCGGTCGAGGTCGTCCGGGATCCGTGCGTCCGAGCGACGGTACGCGCCCATCTCCAGATTCTCGAACACGGACAGCCGGTTGAAGATGTGACGTCCTTCCGGCACGTGCGCGACGCCGCGGTTCACGATCTCGTGGGCGGGTAGTCCGACCAGGCTTTCCCCCTCGAGCTGGATCGTCCCGCTCCGCGGCGCATGGAGACCGGAGACGGTCTTGACCGTGGTGCTCTTGCCGGCGCCGTTCGGTCCGAGGAGCGCGACGATCTCTCCCCCGGAGACGGAGAGCGACACGCCTTTCAGTGCGTGGATCTCGCCGTAGTAGACGTGCAGATCACGAAGCTCCAGCACTGACGATCCGGCTCAGGACCCGGCGGCGCGTCGGGCGCGACCGCGGCCCAGGTACGCCTCGACGACGCGGGCGTCCTGCTGCACGTCGGCGGGCTGGCCCTCGGCGATCTTCTCGCCGTAGTCGAGGACGGTCACGCGGTCGGAGACCTCCATGACGACCCGCATGTTGTGCTCGATGAGCAGGATGGTCAATCCGAGCTCGCGGATGAGCCGGCGGAGAAAGACCATCAGCTCGCGCGCCTCGCCCTGCGTCATCCCGGCTGTCGGCTCGTCGAGCAGGAGCACGCGCGGTGAGGAACCGAGCGCCCGCGCAATTTCGAGCCGCCGCTGCTCGCCGTAGGGCAGGTGGCGCGCGACGACGTCCTCCTTCCCTCTCAAATTCACCAGCTCGAGGAGCTCGAGCGCACGCCGCACCGCGCGGCCTTCCTCGCGCCGGAACGCCGGGGTGTGCGCGACGACGTCCCAGAACCGGAGCGGGATGCGCCCGTGCATTCCGACCAGCACGTTTTCGAGGACCGTCATGGTCTTGAACAGACGGATGTTCTGGAACGTCCGGCACACGCCGAGCGCGGTGACCTGGTCGGGCGTGAGCCCGACGATCGATTTCCCGCTCGCGAAGACGTCGCCGCCGTCCGGCCGATAGATGCCCGTGAACACGTTGAAGAGCGTCGTCTTGCCCGCGCCGTTGGGCCCGATGATGCTCGCGATCGCGCCCTCGTCGAGGCTGAAGTCGACCGCGTTCAGCGCGACGAGCCCGCCGAAACGCTTGGTGACGTGTCGCGCTTCGAGCACCGTCTGGCTCATGCGCGGGGCTCCTGGTCGGGCCCTGCGTCACTCTGGCGATAGGCTTCGAGCTTGCGCCGGCGCGCCGGCAGGATGCCGGCCGGACGGTAGATCATCATGAGGATCAGGATGACGCCGAACACCATCCTCTCGTACTTCGCCGGCTCGAACTGGGACGGGAGATTCGCCAGGTTGTATCCCAGCACCGTGACGCCCGCGTTGCGCAGCTCGTTGAGCCAGAGCGAGAGGCTCTTCAGCACTTGAAGATTCAGGATCGTCACCGCGCTCGCGCCGATGATCGCGCCGGGGATCGACCCCATGCCGCCCAGGATCACCATCGCGAGCACGCCGATCGATTCGAGGAACGTGAACGACTCGGGGTTGATGAAGAGCTGCTTGGCGCTGAAGACCACGCCCATCACACCGGCGAAGGAGGCGCCGGACGCGAACGCGTAGAGCTTCATCCTGACGAGCGGCACGCCCATCGCCTGGGCCGCGACCTCGTCCTCGCGGATCGCTTCCCATGAGCGGCCGACGTGCGAGCCCTCCAGGCGTCGGTTCACGACGACCACCACGACGACGATCGCGAGGACCAGGAAGTAGAAGTAGAGCGGATAGAGCGTGAACGGCGACGCCTGGATTCCCATCGTCCGGAGCAGCGGATCGAAGAAGAGCGGAGGGCGCTGGATCGGCGTGATGCCGCGCGGTCCATTCGTGACGTTCCACGGCTTGTCCAGGTTGTTGGCGAGCACGCGGATAACCTCGCCGAAGCCGAGCGTCACGATCGCGAGGTAATCGCCGCGGAGGCGCAGCACCGGCAAACCGAGCAGGATGCCGGTGATCGCGGCGACGGCGAGACCGCCGCCCAGGAACAGGAAGAACCACCACGGCCCGAGCGGGAACGCGTCGCTCCCGAACAGTCGGCCGGCCTGCGGCGAACCGAAGATCGCCCAGCAGTAGGCACCGACGGCGTAGAACGCGACGTACCCGAGGTCCAGGAGCCCGGCCAGGCCGACGACGATGTTGAGACCGAGCGCCAGCGCCACGAAGATGCCGACCTGGATCGCGACTTCCATGTAGTAGGCGTTGTGCGCGCCGAGGATCGGCATCAGGACGCCGAGCGTCACGGCGGTGTAGCCGAGCTTCGCGCGGACGGAGAGCGGCACGAGATACACGACCAGCAGCGACGCCTGGAACGCCATGAAGGCCAGAACCGAACGAGGCAGGAGCCACACGAGCGTCGCCGAGCCCGCGATCATGAGGACGACGAGCACGTTGAGCGCCACCGGCGAGAGGCCGCGAACACCAGCCGGAGTCTCGACGTCGATGCCCTGCAGCGGCGTCACTCAGGTCCTTTCACGGACGATCTCTCCGAGCAGCCCGCGGGGCCGGAAGATCAGGATCACGATCAGGATCGAGAACGCGAAGATATCCTTGTACTCCGCGCCGAACGCGCCGCCGGTGAGCAGCGACAGATAGGACGCCGCGAACGCTTCGAGGACACCGAGCACGAGCCCGCCGACCATCGCGCCCGGGATGTTGCCGATCCCGCCGAGCACCGCCGCGGTGAACGCTTTCAGGCCCGGGATGAATCCGGTGTACGGGTTGATCAGGCCGTACTGCACCCCGAAGAGGACGCCGGCGGCGCCCCCCATCGCGCCGCCGATGAGGAACGTGATCGAGATGATGCGGTTCACGTTGACGCCCATCAGGCTCGCCGTCGGCTGGTCCTCCGCGACGGCGCGAATCGCCTTGCCGAGCTTCGTCCTCTTCACGATGAACTGGAGCGCGAAGAGCATCACCAGCGCGGCCACGATCACCACCAGCGTCTTCAGGGGGACGTCGATCGTCGACGTGATCTCGAATCGAACCGTTAACGGGTCGATGGTCGGATACACGAGATTGAACGCGTTCCGCCAGATCGACTCGAACAATCGGATCAAATCTTGAAGAAAGAACGACACGCCGATCGCGGAGATCAGGGGAATCAGGCGCGGCGCCGCGCGCAGCGGCCGATACGCGACTCGCTCGATCAGGACCGCGAGCAATCCACTCACGAGCATCGCCGCCAGCAGCACGAGCAGCAGGAGCACGACCCAGGGCAGGTGTTCGAGCACGCCGGCGCTCTTGAGTCCCAGCAAGATCTCCACGCCGACGAACGCGCCGGCGATGAAGATCTCGCTGTGGGCGAAGTTGATGAACTCGAGGACGCCGTAGACCATCGTGTACCCGAGCGCGATGAGCGCGTACATGAAGCCGAGGCTCACGCCGTCGAGCAGGACTTGCGGGAAGATGCCGACGAGGATCTGGAGGTCCATGAGCTAGCGGGTGGCGCGCCCCCGTGCTGGTGAGCGGCGCGCCACCCGGAGAGGTACCGGGGCGGCGTTACTTCTTGAGCGGAGGGGCGGCGATGGCGAGCCGCTTGGCCTCCTTGTTCTCGGCCCACTTGTTCGGATCGTCGCTCGAGACCTGCATCACGTAGTACGAGGCCTTCTTCGGATCGCCCTTGTCGTCGAAATCGATCGCGCCGGTCATGCCAGAGTACTTCACCTTCCGGATCGCGGCCGTCACGGCGTCGCGCGTCGGCGCCTTGCCACCGGCCACGACGGAATCGATCGCCCGGAGCGCGATGTCGGTTGCCACGTACGACTCCGCGGCGTACGGTTCGGGGTTCTTGCCGAATTTTTTCTTGTACTCCTCGGCGAACTGCTTGGCCTGCGGGCTCGACGCCGGCGCTGCCGCGGTCGTGTAGTACATCCCGACCACCGCCTTGCCGGCGATCTTGACCAGATCGGAGGAGTCGAGACCGTCGGGA
>QHRT01000259.1 GCA_003220195.1 Candidatus Rokuibacteriota bacterium
CTCGGTGACGCGTGATCGGCGACCACGCGACCGGGCTCGAAGAGGAGCTCGCCAAGCTCGCCGAGGAGCTGTCCGGCTGCTACGAGGAGCTGGCGCTGCTCCACGGCCTCATGGATCGCCTGCGGCCGTTCACGGACGCTCAACGCGTCGTGCGGACCGTGCTGGAGATGGTGGCCGAGGCACTTCGCGTGCGTTACGCGTTCGTGCTGCTGCTGGACAACGACGGCACGGCATGGCGCTCGTCACGCCTCCTGTGGGTCGAATCTTCCGATGGCGCCCGCCGCGGATTCGTCCACGGCCGGCGGCTCCGAGTCCACGCGTACGACGGCATCACACGGCACGCCCTCGAGACCGGCAGGCCGCTGATCGTCAACGACGTCACCGCGGACGCGCGCTTTTGCCCGTACCCGATGCCGATCGCCTCGATGCTCACCGTGCCGCTCAAGGGTCATGATCCAGGGGGCGACCACACACTCGGCGCGCTCAATGCCGCAAACCGTCTCGATGGTCAGGACTTCACGTCGGGCGATCTCAAGCTGCTGGCGACGGTCGCCGGTCTCGCGGGGGCGGCGCTCGAGAACGCGCTGCTGGTGTCCAGTCTGAAACGCGCGAACCGGGAGCTGCAGGAGGCGAACCGCACGATCGTCAATCAACAGGCGGCGATGCTGCAGGCGGAAAAGCTCTCCTCCCTCGGGCGAATGGCGGCCGGAATCGCGCACGAATTGCGGAATCCGCTGACGGTGATTCTCGGGCGCGTCCAGCTCGCCTTGATGAGAGCCGCTTCGGACCAGGAGCACGACGTCGCCGACGTGTCCCGGACGCTCGGGTATGTCGAACAGCAGGCGCTGCGAGCCGACCGGATCATTCGAAGTCTGTCGACCTTTGCCCGCGAGGGGACGACGGAGATGGGCCCGGTGGACCTTGGCACGGTCGTCACTGCCGTCCTGGAGCTGGTGCGCCCGCAGGTGAAGATGGACCGGATCGAGGTCAGGACCGAGCTCGACCCGGATCTGCCGTCGATCCGAGCGAACCACGACCAGCTTCTTCAGGTGTTCATCAACCTCATCGTCAACGCGTCCCACGCGATGCCGGAGGGGGGGACCGTGAGCATCGCGGTGCGGGCAGCACACCCGGGAATGGTGAGGGCGATCGTGGCGGACACGGGCTGCGGCATCCCGCCGGAGAATCTAGCCAGGATCTTCGACCCGTTCTTCACCACCAAACCGCGGGGCGAAGGCACGGGGCTGGGCCTCAGCATCATTCACGGCATCGTCGAGAGCCACGGCGGCACGATCAACGTCGCGAGCAAGCCGCGTGAGGGCACCACGTTCACGCTCGACTTTCCTGTTCCCGCCGGCTCGTGTGGGAGCGCGCGCGCCTGACCTCGTGTGGTCGCGCCGCCGGGGGAACGATCACGACGGCCTATCGAGGAATTGCGCTCGGGCCTTCTGGATGCAGAGGCCGCGCGGTGGCCGGTGACCTACACGACCCGGTTGCGTCCCTGCCGTTTGGCTTCGTACAGCGCCGCATCGGCGCGCGACAGGAGATCATCGATCGTCTCGAAGCGCCGATACTCGGCGACGCCGATCGAGACCGTCACCTGCCGCCCGGGCGGCACGCCTGAAAACGCCCGGTCTGCCACCATGCGCCGCACGCGCTCGACAACGTGTTGCGCGTTGGCGAAGGTCGTCTGCGAGAACCCGATCAGGAACTCGTCACCGCCGTATCGTCCGAAAAAGTCCGTCGCGCGAAGGGTCGCGCGGGTGATCTCGGTGACCTCTTTCATCACGAGGTCCCCCGCGTGATGTCCACAGGTGTCGTTGACGGTCTTGAAGTCGTCGATGTCGACCAGCCCCACCGAGATGGCAGAGCCGCGGGAGTTACGCTTGATTTCCAGCGCCAGCAGTTCCATCACGTGCCGCCGGTTATGACATCCGGTGAGAGGATCCTCGCTCGCCAGGATTTCCGTCCGCGCCAGGGCCTGCCGCAGGCGATCGTTCGCCTGACGGAGGTTCCGACGCAGACCGCCGACGTAGTTCCCCAGGATCGTCATCCAGCCCAGCATGATCGCGAGTGCGACGATGCGGAAGCTTTCGCGCCGGAGGTCCGTGCTCGCCGGGCGAACCAGGGACGACAGCGCCACCACGCCGGCATAGCAGGCCACATAGAACATCGCGGTCCACACGAGTCCGCGAGCGCGAAGTGAAAGGATCGCGAACATGTAGGCGAGCAGGTACATCGCAATGAAAGCGGGGCGCGCTTGTTCCCCCTCGTACGCCACATACGACACGGAAAGTCCGGCCGCGGTCAACAACGGGCCCGAGAGACCGGGATCTCGGAAGTGCAGGTTGAGATTGCTCCGGACGAGGAGGTAGGCGACCGCGCACATCGTGGTGACGGCGACGGTGTACGTCGCCGCGGCCGTCCCGGAGATGCCGCCGACCCAGGCGACCAGGAGGGTCATCCCGGCCGTGACCGCGGACGCGGCCGAGGCGAGCAGGATTCGCTGCAGCCGCACGGCCTGAGCCGGGTCGAGCCGGGACGACGTCGACACGCGAGCAGCGATGGGAGCGCTCGAACCGACGCGTGGCAGGACGCTTGGCGAACGAGAGCCTCGAAAGCGACGCCATCCATGGCCCACGGCGAAGGAACGCGCGATGGCGAGCACAAGGTAGCTCATGACCGAGTGCCCAGCTCCGCCGTGTCCCGCTCGGCGAGGGTCGCCAGCCAACCCATTGCTGCGTGACGATTGCAGAAAAGGTGCCAGACAGGGCCCGCTTGGGTTTTCCAACAACAACGATGCATCCCTGTGGGTCGGCCGTCAGGAACCCTCGGAAACGCGGCCAAAACGTCATGTGAAGTGCCGAAACCCGTCACGCATGACCTCGTGTCGTCGAGCCGCAAGGTTTACGGTCACGGCGTCCACGGTAACCAGGACGATTCGTCTTGGCCGATCGCGGAGTCGGCAGGTTACGAACGACGTTCGCGATGTACTCGTCGCGTGGCTGTATCCGAGCCCGAGCAGGATATACGGAATAGGATCCTGATATACTCTGCCCTATGGCCAAGCATCTGGTCGACATCGACGAGAAGGCGCTGATCGCGGCACGGAGCGAGCTGGGGACCAGGACCTTGAAGGACACCGTCAACGAGGCGCTTCGCCGCGTTGCCCCCCGGCGAGACCGCCGGATGACCAGGGCGCTCGACACGCTCGCCAGGGCCAAGCTGGCGGATCGCCGCTCGGCGTGGCGCTGACGCATCTCGTCGACACGAGCGTGCTCACCCGCCTGAGTCACGCGGCGGTGCGCGCGGCGCTCGAACCACTCGCCACCGGGGAGCGGGTTGCCCGGGCCGGTATCTCCGACCTCGAGGTGGGGTTCTCGGCCCGGAACCTCGCCGAGTGGACACGACTGGCGTCGGCACTCTCGGTATTCACGCTGATCGAGACAGAGGCCACCCACGTGCGCCGGGCTCGCCACGTCCAGCGGCTGCTGGCATCTCGCGGTTTGCGGGGGCGAAAGGTCCCCGATCTGCTGGTCGCCGCGGCCGCGGAAGACGCCGGGCTCGTGGTGCTCCACTACGACGCCGATTTCGATCTGATCGCCCGGGTCACGGGCCAGCGGTGCGAGTGGGTGGTGCCGGCCGGCAGTATCGACTGACGACACCTCCTGCCCCCTCGGTACGATTCATCTTTCGAACGATCCCTGCTATAAGGAGCGCCGGTGGTCATCGCCTGACGAGGAGGATGGGAAACTATGTGTAGGCATGGTCGGAAGCCGGGGTATCTGTTCCTGGCGTTCATGATCGCGGTTCAGGTGGTAGCCCTGGTAAGATCGGCGAACGCCAAGTCGACGCTCGTCGTGGCGCAGGACGGGCTGGGCAGTCCCACGGACTGCGACGCGGCGACGCCGACCCCGTACACCACGATCGCCGCTGCGGTGACGGCGGCCGGCCCGCACGACGTCATCAAGATCTGCCCCGGCGTCTACGACGAGCAGATCGTGGTCACGAAGCCGCTCACGCTCCGCGGTGAGAACGGCGCGGTCGTGAAGCCGTCGCCCATGGTCGCCAACACGACCAGCCTCACCACCGGGAACCCGCTCGCCGTGGTCATCCTCGTTGACGGCGTCAGAGACGTCACCATCGAGCGGCTGACGATCGACGGCGCCGACAATGGGCTCGCCTGCACGCCGAGCCTCTTCGGACTCTTCTACCGGAATGCGTCGGGCGTCGCCAGGGACAACGTCATCACGAACATGCGGCCAGGGCTCGCGGTGTGCCCGCTCAGCGGCACCGGCGTGCTGGTCCAGAGCGCCGCCGGCGGCGTCTCGAAGGTCACGCTCGAAGGCAACAGCATCCACGACTACCAGAAGAACGGCGTCACGGCCAACGAGGTGGGGACGGACGTCCGGATCGGCAAGCGGAACATCGTGACGGGCCTCGGGTCGACGTCCGGATCCGTGCAGAACGGCATTCAGCTGGCCTTCGGAGCCACCGGCGTCGTCGAGGACAACGTGGTCACGAACAACCTCTTCGCCGGTTGCGTCTCCGTGGACGTGTGCTCGGTGAACGCGACCAACGTGCTCATCGCCGCATCGACGGGTGTGCGGGTCAGCGATAACGTTCTCGGACACAGTCAGACGGGCGTCTCCGTGGGCGGCGACGGCAACGCCATCAAGCACAACGTCATCTTCGATACGAAGGTCTTCGACGGCGTCGCACTCTTTGGAAATCACAACGAGGTTCGCGACAACGACATCACGCGGAGCGACGAGTCCGGCGTCTTCGTCGACGGCGATCAGAACAAGATCGAGGGCAATCGGATCAACGAGGCGCCCGTCGGCATTCTCAAGTCCGGCAGCGGCAACGTGATCGCCGGCAACCAGTTCTTCAATACGCCGACACCGGATCCGCCGGCGCAGTCGCTCGGCTCGCGCGCGAGTCCACAGCGCTAATTTGTCCTCCGCGGCTTGACCCGCGAGCCGCGACGGTGCACCATACGCCGCGCAACGCGCGGTCACACCAGAGGCGACGTTCTCGAACACCTCGGAAGGAGGAACGCATGTACACGACCGATCAGTACGAAGGCATGATCGCCGAGACGGTGACGATGAAGGGGCACAACGGCGACACGATCAACGCGTACGTGGCCCGGCCGCTCGGCGCCGGTCCCTTCCCCGGCATGGTGGTCATCCACCACGCGCCAGGCTGGGACGAGTGGTACCGCGAGTGCACGCGCAAATTCGCCCACCACGGCTACGTGGCGATCTCGCCCAACCTGTATTTCCGCGACGGCCACGGCTCGCCCGAGGACGTCGGGGCGAAGGTGCGCGCCGCCGGCGGCGCGCCGGATGCGCGAGTGCTCGGCGATCTGGAGGGCGCGAACGTCGTTCTGCGCTCGCTGCCGTACGTCAGCCGGAAGGTCGGCGTGTTCGGCACCTGCTCCGGAGGACGGCAGGCGGTGCTCGCAGGATCGCGGGTGAAGGGCTTCGACGCGGTCGTCGACTGCTGGGGCGGACGCGTGGTCATGTCGAAGGAAGAGCTGACGCCGAGCCAGCCCGTCGCGCCGATCGACTACACCAAGGATCTCTCCGCGCCGATCCTGGGGCTCTTCGGCAACGACGACAAGGCGCCGACGCCCGAGCAGGTCAACCAGCACGAGGCCGAGCTGAAGAAGCTCGGCAAGCCGTACGAGTTCCATCGCTACGACGGCGCCGGACACGGGTTCTTCTATTACGATCGCGCGGCGTATCGTCAGGAGCAGGCGATCGACGGGTGGAAGAAAGTCCTGTCGTTTCTCGAACGCACGCTGCGATAGCGCGAAGGCGAGGAAGCGAACCATGTGCACGATGATCGCGCATCAAGTGAAGATCCTCGGCTGCGGCAAGAGCGGCGCGGACTGGTTCGAGGTCCGCGAGGCCAACGTCTCCTACGATCACCCGTACGAGCTGTCGCTCGAGCACGCGCTCAACATCGACTTCGTGAACGAAGCCCTCGGGCCCGGCGCGCGCGTCGCGGTGGAGCTCAGCATCGAGGGCGCGCGTCAGCTCGTGAAGACGATCCAGGCCGTGCTGGCGCAGGCTGACCAGCAGGGCGTGCTCGAGGACCGGCCGCTCGCGGCGGTGACCTCTCCCGCTCGCACGGGGGCGTAGGGCGTCCACTCGCCCAGCGATCCGCAAGAAACTCGTTGCCGGCAGCCCCTCGCTGCCGGCAGCGAGCGAACCGCAAGTCTCTCGCAGCCCGCTTCGAAAATCCTGGATCGCGCAACGCCCAAGACATTGGCAGTCACGACGTCGGTGCCGCATTCGCGAGCACTGCGACGGCGGGAATATGGCAAGCTTCATGGCCTGAAGCCCGACAAAGCGATCGACGCGGCCGTGGCACTCGCTTTGCTCGGTCGCGCACGGGAGGTGCAGATATCAGCGCCCGCCTGGCGCTCTCGGCCGATCTTCAGCTCACCGCGCTGACGAGGCGATACGGGGCGACCGTCGCCGTCGACGGGATCGATCTCGAGATCGCGGCCGGGACGTATGCCTGCCTGCTGGGGCCGTCGGGATGCGGCAAGACCACCACGCTGCGCATGATTGCCGGCCACGAGATCGTGACCGCCGGCGAGATCGTCCTCGGCGGACAGCGGATCACCGGACTGCCACCGGCCGAGCGCGGGACCGCGATGATGTTCCAGAGCTACGCGCTCTTTCCTCACCTGACCGTCATCGACAACGTGGCGTTCGCGCTGAAGATGCGCGGTATCGCTCGCGCCGAGCGACACGCCAGGGCGCGGAAGCTCCTCGGGCTCGTGGCGATGGAGTCGTATGCCGGGCGCCTGCCCTCGCAGCTCTCGGGCGGGCAGCAGCAGCGCGTCGCGCTCGCCCGCGCGCTCATGACCGAGCCGCAGATTCTCCTGCTCGACGAGCCGCTCTCGGCGCTCGATCCGTCCCTCCGCGTCCGCATGCGCGCGGAGCTCAAACGATTGCAGCGCGAGCTCGGGATCACCTTCATCCACGTCACGCACGCGCGCGAGGAGGCGATCGCGCTCGCCGACCTGGTCGTGGTCATGAACGAGGGACGGATCGAGCAGCAGGGCACGCCGCGCGACGTCTTCCATCATCCCCGCACGGAGTTCGTCGCCGCCTTCATCGGCGGCCACAACGTCGTCGCCGTCGGTGACGGCAAGGTCGCCGTGCGCTTCGACCGTCTCCGGCTGCGCCGGCCCGTCGACGACGCCGAGCGAGGCAAACTCCGCGCGACCGTGACGGACGTCGAGTACCAGGGCGCGATGGTCCAGACGACGGTGACGTCAAGCCCGGCACGCGCGTCGCCGTGGAGTGGGCGCCGCACGATGCGCACCCGCTCCTGTGAGGCCGGGAGGCGTCGGCCGCATGACATCACTGGATCAATCCGATTTCCCGAAGGGGCCCCGGAGGTGGACATGACCAGCGAGACGAAGCCACAGCACCGAATCAGCCGGCGCACCATGCTCACGGGAGCCGCCGCCGTCACCGGCGGCGCGCTCGCCTCGCACGCGATCGGCGGGTTCCCGGCCGTCCTCGCGGCCGACCCCGTCACGCTGCGCTACCTCGGCACCGCGGTCAACCAGTCGAAGGAGATCGCGCAGAAGGTCAAGGCCGATCTCGGGATCACCATCGAGTACATCCCGGTGACCACCGACGACGTCAGCAAGCGCATCATCACGCAGCCGGGCTCGTTCGACATCGCGGACACCGAGTACTTCTCGCTCCGCAAGCTCATCCCGTCCGGCAACCTGGTCGGCATGGACGCGCGGCGGATCAAGTACGCCGAGAAGATCACGCCCGTCTTCACGCGGGGCGAGGTGGCCGGCAAGAAG
>QHRT01000260.1:0-17476 GCA_003220195.1 Candidatus Rokuibacteriota bacterium
GTTGACTGGAGAGCCGCGACGAGGGCATCGCGCTCGACGGCGCCGGTCGACGTCGCGGGAACGGTTCGCGGCATGGAGGACGCCGCTGGCATTGCGGCGCCGGACGCGGTTGGTCGTGCGCCGGCGGACACCGCTCGCGTCGGTGTCGCGGCGGGCTTCGGAACGGGAGCGCCGAGCCCGAGCATGTCAGCGGTCAGGATCGGCGCGTTCGAAAGCAGCGCGGCCCGCTCGATCACGTTCCCCAGTTCCCGCACGTTTCCAGGCCAGCCGTACGCCTGCAGCGCCGCCAGCGCGTCGGGCGCGAACGTCCTCGCCGGCAAGCCGTAGTCGGCCGCGACGCGTGCGAGCAGATGCTCGGCGAGGATCACGACGTCGCGGCCGCGCTCGCGGATGGGCGGCAGCGTGACGGTCAGAACGGCGAGGCGATGGTAGAGATCGGCGCGGAAACGTCGCGCGCGCGTGGCCGCGTCGAGATCTTCGTTGGTGGCGCTGATCACCGCCACGTCCACGGGCTCGGTGCGCGTGCTGCCGAGCCGGCGCACGACACGGTCCTCGAGCACCTTGAGCAGCTTGGCTTGCATGGCGTCGGGCAGCAAGCCGACCTCGTCGAGGAAAATGGTGCCGCCGTCGGCGGCCTGGAACAGGCCCGGCTTGGCCTGGCGCGCATCGGTGAACGCCCCGCGCTCGAACCCGAACAGCTCGGCCTCGAGCAGCGTCTCGGGAATCGCCGCGCAGTTGACGTCGACGAACGGGCGCTCGGCTCTGGCACCGGCGCGATGGATGATGTGCGCGAGCAATCCCTTGCCGGTCCCCGTCTCACCCTGGATCAGGATCGGCGGCGGACGGCGGCCGGTCTGGTGCGTCAGTCGCGCGATCTGCGACCGCACCGCCGCGATCGCGCGGCTCTCGCCAATCAGCTCGTCGACGACGCTCATCGACTGATCTTACAGCGGCGACTCGGCCAAGATCCTGCGCCCCACGGCCGAAAGGCGAACGTCATGCCACGACGGTCCGCTCGGGAAATTCGAGTGATCGTGCGAGCGTGGGGCGCGGTCGTCGACGGCGTCATCGGTCGACGACCGTGCGGCGCAGCGTCGCGTGCGTTTCAGCTCGCGATCGGCGATGGCCAGCGCCGGATGACGATCATCGCGCCGAGGACGCCTCCGCGACGCCCGTCGGGCAGGCGATGCCCGTACCGCCGAGCCCACAGTACCCGCCCGGATTCTTGGCGAGATACTGCTGGTGATAGCCCTCGGCGTAATAGAACTCGGGCGCGTCGAGGATCTCCGTCGTGATCGGTCCGTACCCCGCGCCGGTGAGCACCCGCTGGTACGCCTCACGAGACGTTTCGGCGAGCCGGCGCTGCTCGGGTGAGAAGACGTAGATCCCGGAGCGGTATTGCGTGCCGACGTCGTTGCCCTGCCGCATGCCCTGCGTCGGGTCGTGGCTCTCCCAGAAGGTCGCGAGCAAGGCTTCGTAGCTCACCACTTTGGGATCGAAGACGACGAGCACGGCCTCGTTGTGCCCCGTCAATCCCGTGCAGACTTCCTCGTAGGTGGGATTGGCGGTGAGCCCGCCGGCGTAGCCGACGGCCGTCGTGTAGACGCCCGGCATGGTCCAGAACTTCCGCTCGGCGCCCCAGAAGCAGCCGAGGCCGAACATCGCGCGCGCCAGGCCTTCGGGGAACGGCGGCGCAATCGGTCGGCCGTTGACGTAATGCTTCGCCGGCACCGGCATGCGTTCGGCGCGGCCGGGCAGCGCGGTCTCTCCCGTCGGCATCGCGAGCTTTGCTTTGGACCAGCCAAACATGGTCGTCACCTCCGTGATCCTCGAATTCTGCGGTGCGCAGCACACGGCGTCAACCGGAGGCCCGTTCGTTGATCGACGCTGCACAGTAGAATGCGCGGCGTGGGCCCCACCATCCTCGGCGTGCTCTTCGACATCGGGGGCGTGGTGCAGGAGTCGCCGCTCCACGCGATCGCGCGCTACGAGCGCGAGCACGGCCTCGAGCCGAACGCGATCAATCGAGCGGTCGTCGACGCCGGCGAGGCGGGAGCATGGTCTCGCCTGGAGCGCGGCGAGCTCGAGCTCGCCGAGTTCTGCACGCTCTTCGAAGCCGACTGCCGGGCGTTCGGCATTGCCGTCGACGCCGCAGCGCTCATGCTTGCCATCGGCGAAGCGAGCGCCGTGCGGCCACGCATGCTCGAAGCGGTTCGTCGGCTCCGGGCGCGGCGCTTGCGCGTCGGCGCGCTCACGAACAACTGGAAGAAGGCGGAGCCGGCGCCCGGCGGTCATTCGCTGCGCGATCACTTCGACGTGATGATCGAGTCGAGCGTGGTCGGGCTCAGGAAACCCGATCCGCGAATCTACGAGCTGGCATGCCAAGAACTCGGCGTCGGGCCCGGGCGCACGGCCTTCCTCGACGACATCGGCAGCAATCTGAAGTCGGCGCGCGCGCTCGGCATGACGACGATCAAGGTCAGCGATCCGGACGTCGCCCTCCGCGAGCTCGGCGCGCTCGTCGGCTTCGATCTCCTGGATTAGCCGAGCGGCGCCACCTCGACGCGCGTGTCGTTGAAGCACGCGCCCTCCGAGATGTCGGCGTGGTGCGTCGGGCACAACGCGGAGACCGTCTGGCCGTTGTCGCTCGTCCGCATCCACGCGCCCTTCAACGTTGCCACCACGCCCGCAGGCACCGCGTCGGTCACGCGCAACGGCAGATGGACTTCGCCGAGATCGTTCCAGACCTTGACGCGCATCCCGTCGGCGAGGCCGCGGGCGCGCGCGTCCTCGGGATGGATCTCGAGCGGCGGCGTCCCGTCGCTCCAGTGCAGGCCGCCGAAGGTGGACGTCGTTCGCTTGTTCGACGCCGGCGAGATCAGCAGCAGCGGATACGCGGTCTCGAACGGGCGATAGCTCGGCAACCGCGCGCCGTATTTCTCGGCGAGGTACGTCGACGCCAGCTCCACCTTTCCCGACGGCGTCTTCGGAAAGACGTTGGCGAAGAGGATCGCCTCGGCGCCGTCGACCGTCATGGGCGTCGCGCGGTCGGTGGGAAGGTCGCTCGGACGTACGCCGCCGAGCCGCGCGTCGCTTCCATCGATGGCCTCGTCGATCAGCGCCGCGTCGGACGCGGTGAAGATCGGATCGGTGAATCCGAAGCGCGCGGCGAGACGACGGAAGATCTCCGTGTTCGGCAGGGCTTCGCCCTGCGGCGCGATGACGGGCTCCGCGCGCTGGAGCCAGTGCGTGCCGTACGCGGGATAGACGTCGGCGTGCTCGAAATTGCTCGCCGCCGGCAGGACGACGTCGGCGTAGGCCAGGCTGTCGGTCATCACCACGTCGGACCCGACGATGAAGAGGTCCTCGCGTGCGAGGCCCCGGCGGAGCAGGTTCTGGTCGGGATGGACGATCAACGGATTGTGGTTGTAGACGAACACCGCCTTGATCGGCGGCGAGAGCGTCGCGTCGGTCAAGTGGCGGCCGACGTCGATGATGTTCAGCATCCGCGTGCCGGGCGGCACCAGGTCGGGCCGCTGCAGCCGCTGCGGCGTGGTGGGGAACGCCAGGCGCGCGCCGTTGATCAACCCGCCACCCGGGACCCCGAATTTCCCGGCGAGCGCGGCGAGCGCGAACACGGCGCGGATGCCGCTCCCGCCGTTCTGGTTGCGCTCGAGCCCGTTCCCGACGCTGATCGCGGCCGGCGAGATCGTCCGGTACCACTCGGCCAGCTTCGCGATCGTGCCTTCGGACAGAGCGCAGATGCGCGCGGCGTCGGGAATCGTGTAGCGGCGCGCCAGCTGCATGAACTCGTCGAACCCCTGGACGTGCTTCGCGATGAACTCCCGATCGAGCCCACCCTGGCGCTCGATCTCGGCCGCGATCGCCCACGCGAGGACGACGTCGGTCCCCGGCCGCACCGGCACGTGCAGATCGGCCTGCTCGGCGATCCTCGTTCGGAACGGGTCGACGACGACGAGCTTCGCGCCGGCCTTC
Organism: Candidatus Rokuibacteriota bacterium; assembly: GCA_003220195.1. Taxonomy (GTDB): domain Bacteria; phylum Methylomirabilota; class Methylomirabilia; order Rokubacteriales; family CSP1-6; genus AR8. The sequence goes on from QHRT01000260.1 coordinate 3,997, forward strand.
CGCGCCCGGTTGATGACCGGCGTCAGGTGCAGGTTCGACCACGTGACGTTGTTGCCCCACGCGATGATCAGCTTCGCGTGCGCGGCCTGCTCCGGTCGGATGCCGGGCGCGGTGCCGAACGTCCCGAGCCACGCCTCCGTGCGGATGCCGCCGCAGAGCGGCTTCCGGTCGAGGAGGCTCGCGCCGAGCTTGTGGAAGAACCGGAGATCCATCGAGCCGCCGGCGAGCATCCCGTGCGGGCCGGCGTAGTTGAGCGGCAGGATCGCCTGCGGGCCGTGCGCCGCGATCACGCGGGTGAAGCGCTCGTGGATCAGGTCGAGCGCCTCGCTCCACGAGATGCGCTCGAACAGGCCCTCGCCCTTCGCGCCGACACGACGCAGCGGTGTCTTGATCCGGCCTTCGCCGTGGACGAACGACGGATAGGACTGCGCGACCTTCGTGCAGATGACGCCGGCCGTGTACGGGTTGGCCCGCGACCCGCGCACTTCCACGATGCGCTCGTCGTCGACGACGACGGTCAGGCTGCAGGTATCGGGGCAATCGAGGGTACAGACACTCGCCCGTTCCGTCTTCATTGCGGCTCTCCCTTGCACAGCACCGTGGTCACGTCGTCCTCTACTACTCTGGCACTCTGGCCTCGCGTCGTCTTCACGAAGCGCGACACCGGCGACGTGAGGCGATGGTAGCACGCTGACCGCACGACGATCGGCGTCGAGCCCGAGCGTACCGGAAGGCGTGCGGTATGATGCTGCGCCATGACGACGGACTGGCTCGAGACCAATCGTGGCGCGGTCGCGCGATGGGAAGTGGACCACAACGGACATCTCACCGTCGCCTACTACTTCGAGCGTTTCGGCCACGCGTCGCTCGCGATGCTGGACGCTTTCGGCCTCGGGCTCGCCTACGCCGAGCGCGAGCGTCGCGCCTGCGTGACCGTGGACGGGTACGTCCGCTACGCGCGCGAGCTCGGCGTCGGCGACATCCTGCACATCGCGACCGGTGTGATCGACGCCGACGCCGCGGGGCTGACGCTCGGCCACAAGCTCTTCAACTCGGAGACCGGCGCGGTGTGCGCGACGTTCGAGCAGCGGCTTCTTCACGTCGCGCTCGCGGATCGGACGCCGGTGGACCTGACGGCGACGCAGCGACGCGATGCCGAGGCCCGGCGCGTCCTCTGGGACGTGCCGGCGCGCGAGCGTCGGCCGCCGCCGCGAGGCACCGAGGGATTTCGCGATACGGCGCGCGACTCGGTCGACCCGCGCGACCTCGACCCGCTCGGCGAGACGGGGATGGCGTTCTACATCCACCGCTTCTCGGCCGCGAACGGCCACGCAATCGCGGCGTTCGGCATGACGCCGTCCTACATGCGCGACGAGCACCGCGGGTTTTCCACGTTCGAGTTCCAGCTCACGTTCGCGGGACGGGTGCGCGCGGGTGACACCGTGTCGGTGAAGACCGGTCTGCTCCACGTCGGAAGCTCGTCGATTCGTCTCTTCCACTCGATGACGAACGAGCGAAGCGGCGAGCGGGTCGCCACGCTGGAGCAACTCGGCGTGCACCTCGACATGGACGCGCGCCGGCCGACGCCGCTGCCGGACGCGCTCCGGGACAAGGCGCGCGCGCTGCTGGCGCCGACCGGGTGACGTTCGTCACGCAGTCTGTCGTTGGCCCCGGGGCGATCAGGCACCTCCGCGCCGCGGCCCCGGAGACTTGGTCCAAGCGTAACGTTTGACGTTACGCAAGCCGACCGCTACCATCGCAGCGAATGATCCGGACCTTCCGCGATCGGGACACGGCGCGCGTGTTCGCCCGAGAGCGGGTGCCGAGGTTCTCTGTGGAGGTCTAGCGAATCGCCCAGCGGAAGCTCGCGATGATCGCTGGCGCAGAGTCGATCGAGGACCTTCGCGCACCGCCAGGGAACCGTCTCGAGAAACGTGCGGGAGATCGCGCGGGTCAGCACTCGATACGCGTCAACGACCGCTGGAGGATCTGCTTCGTGTGGAGAGCTAGCGATGCCTACGATGTCGAGATCGTCGATGACCACTCGTCGCGGTCGACGTCCGCGAACTCGCCTGAGTCCCACGCAACCAGGCGAAATTCTTCTGGACGAGTTCTTGAAGCCCTACAAACTCTCGCAATACCGGCTCGCCAAGGACATTTCGGTCCCGCGTCGGCGTATCAACGAGATTGTCCAGGGCAAGCGGGCTGTGACTGCCGACACTGCGATCCGGCTGGCGCGGTATTTCGGGACCTCAGATCGGTTCTGGCTGAACCTTCAGACGCGATACGACGTGGAAATCGCAAAGGATCGCCTCGGCGCAACGCTCGCCCGGCAGGTGCGCGCCAGGCCGCGTTACGGTCCGCGGACCGCTGAAGATCAGCGAAATATCCGGCGGGCCGGAGAACGGTCCCGTCGTGCGTCTGACGCACGAGTCCGCGCTAAGGCCACAACGTGAGCGTGCGAGGCTCTCCCCCTACAGCGCGCCCGGAGGACCTGATGAGCAAGGCAACCGGCGACTCTGGCCCCGAGTATCGGCACGTCGACGACATGGAGTGGGAGACGCTGCGGTTCCCCGGTCAGCTGAGCAAGATGGTGTTCCACCCGCGCCCGGAGCGGCCGACCGAGCCGAACACGGGCTTCGTGCGCTACGAGCCCGGCGCGTTCAACCCGCGGCATCGTCACGACTTCGCGCAGGTCTGGTACATCCTCGAAGGCACGTTCAAGATCGGCGACCGTACGTGCGGTCCGGGCACCGTCGTCTACCATGCCGCTCCTCATTACGAGGAGGATCTGTCGACCGACACGGGCGGTCTCATGTTCTTCGTGCAGTACACGGGCCCTGAGACCGGCAAGGGGCCGATCTACGACGGGCGCTTCAACATGAAGGAGCGCAAGCCTCTCTCGGAGGAGAACCTGACGGTCTAGCGCGCTCATCGCCGCCCTGACGTCGAGTGTCATGACTCGACGTCAGCGGTGACGCATTCCGGCACGGATCGTAGCCGCCCCCCGCGACGCACAGCCAACGACGCGGATTTCGAACGGCCTGAGACCGGCACGCTTCCTGCTCCTCACACCACGCCCGGCGTCTGGCTGGTAACGGCGTGCGTGCGCACCAGACCCCGTGCCCTGGGCAGCGGACCGGCTGCCGGCAAGGTAGTACCCGAGACGCTCCGAAAGGGGACTGCTTCTATGCGGCGTATGACGGTATTGATACCTATAGTCGCCTTTGCCATTGCAATCACCTGCCCGGCAACCCGCCTCGCCTCGGCGCAGACCGTGCTGACCGGGAGCCCCACCGTCGTCGAGGGCACGATCTCGATGATCGTGGAGGACGATTTCGCGAAGGGCCGCGCGACGAAACACTATTTCCTCGATCAGACAGCGTCGCGCGGACGGCACGATCTCAAGCTGAGCCCGCACCAGGCCGACAACGTTCGACCCGGGATGAAAGTGCGCATCACGGGCAAACTCGCCGGAGACGTCCTCAGCGCGGATCCGGCCGACGGGGGCGTCCTCGTGCTGGAGGAGCCCGCTGCCGCCGCGCCCCTCGCCGCCCGCAAGGTCCTGCTCCTGCTCGTCGACATCGTCGATTCGAAGAACGTCAAGCACGCCCACCACCGACACGGCGGCGAAGCTCACGTTCGGATTCAATACGACCGCCGCCAGCGTGGACGGCTGCTATCAGGACAGCTCGTTCGGAGCGCTCGGCATGGGCGGCGCGTCGTACCCGGGCACGGATCTCGACGTGCAGCGTGTGACGATCTCGGACACCGTCACGTCGTGCAACTACACGTCGTGGGGGACGAAGGCGGATGCCGCGGCGACGAACAGGTCCAGTTACCAGCACCGCGTCTATGTCGTGCCCTCGGACGTGAACTGCGGCTGGGCGGGTCTGGCGTACATCAGCTCGTGCCCCGGCTCGCTCTGCCAGGCCTGGGTGAAGGCATACGATGGCGCTCCGTGTGGCTTCGTGGACGCGGTCGCGCACGAACTCGGTCACAACCTCGGCCTGATGCACGCCTCCTACGACACCAACAACGACGGCTCCATCGACTGCGAATACTGCGACGACTCGGACTTCATGGGATACGCCGAGGGGAACCTGCGCCCGGTGAACGGGCCGCACCGGGTGCAGATGGGATGGGTCACCGGGGCGGGGATCATCGACGCGAGCGGGGGCGGAACGTTCAGTCTCTCGCCGCTGAACCAGCCCGGCGCCCCGCTGCCTCAGGTCGCACGGATCCTCCCGTCCACCGGCGACCCGTACTACGTGAGTTATCGAACTGCCATCGGCTACGATAGCTTGCTCACGAGCACGATCTATTCGCCGGGCGTCGTGGGCGAGATCAGCATTCACCGCTGGCCGGGCGGTATCACCAACACCCGCTTCATCACGTCCCTGGGTGACGGCCAGGTCTTCACCGATAGCGCCAACGATCTGACGATCGTCCAGAACGTCCATTCGGCATCCTCGGTCACGTTCACGGTCCTCACCGGAGTGGCGCCGCCCACAAACCTGAAGGCCACCACGAGTGACTCGCAGGTGGCGCTGTCGTGGACGGCGAGCGTCGGTGCTCAAGGTTACATCGTGAAGCGCGCCACCGCCGCCGGAGGCCCGTACGCGATCGTGGCGGCGAGCGTCGTCGGAACCGGCTACCTCGATGCGCCTCTGGTGAATGGGCAGATCTACTACTACGTCGTGTCGGCGGTGAGCGGGACGGACGAGAGCGTGGACTCTCTGCCGGTCTCGGCCACGCCCAACGGCGTCGATCTCATGGCGACCGCCGTCAGCAATTCGCCCATGCTGGTGGCGCCCGGCGCCAGCTTCTCGGTCAGCGACACGGTCAAGAACAACGGGCTCGGGACGGCCGGCGGATCGACCACGCGATACTATCTCTCCGCCGATCAGCAGAAGAGCGCCGGGGACGTGCTGCTCGGCGGGACCCGGTCGGTGCCGAGCCTCGGTGCCGGGCAAACCTCGAGCGGCAGCGCCACCGTGACGATTCCGGCCGCCGTGCCTTCGGGCACGTACTACCTCCTGGGCTGCGCCGACGATCTGAACGCCGTCACCGAGACCAACGAGACGAACAACTGTCTCGCCTCGGCGACCACGGTCCAGGTGGCCGCGGCCGGGCCGGACCTCGTGGTCACGGTCGTCGGCAACCCGACGACTCCCGCGGCCGCCGGCGGCACGTTGAAGGTGACCGACACCGTCAAGAATCAGGGGACGGCTGCCGCCGGGGCGTTCACGGTGCGGTACTACCTCTCGGTCGATACGCAGAAGGACGGCAGCGATGTGCTCCTGACCGGCAGCCGTTCGGTGTCGAGCCTGTCCGTGGGCCAAACCTCGAACGGCAACCTGAACGTGAGGATGCGCCGATGACCTGAACGCGGTGACCGAGCGCGACGAGTCGAACAACTGCAAGGCCTCGGCGACCACGGTGCAGCTGACGCTTCCCGATCTCATCGTCACGGCGGTGACGAACCCGCCGGCGACGGCGGTCGCCGGTGGGATCTTCAAGGTGACCGACACGGTCAAGAATCAGGGAGCCGTCGCGGCTCCGTCGTCAATGCTCCGCTACTATCTCTCGACAGACCAGCAGAGGGGCGGCGGCGATGTCCTTCTCGGCGGCGGCCGATCGGTATCGAGCATGAGCGCCGGGAAAACCTCGAGTGGCAATGCGAACGTGACGATCCCGGCCGGCACGCCCCCCGGCTCCTACTATCTGCTCTCCTGTGCGGACGACCTGAGCGTGGTGCCGGAGCTCAACGAGACCAACAACTGCCTCGCCTCGGCGAGCACGGTGGTCGTGCAATGAGGGTGCCCCGGGGAGTTGCACCGGATTCCTGATGTCGGCGTCAGGCGAAGAGTAACCTGTCCCTCGTGCAGGGGCAGGTTACGTTCGTGACGCTCGTCGTTGTCGCGTGTGCCGTCGCAGCGGCCGTGACGGGATCTGCGTCGGCTCAAACCGAAGTGCCGGGACAGGCGGTCGTCGTCGAAGGCACGATCGCGATGGCCGTCGAGGATGATTTCCGGAGCGGCCGCGCGACACGACGCTATCTTCTGCAGCCGTCGGGGTCCAGCGCGCCCTACGACCTCGAGCTGACTCCGCGTCAGGCCAATTCCGTCCAGCCCGGAATGAGGGTGCGCGTCACCGGGCGACTGCACGGCAGTGTCCTGACCGCCGACCAGACGGATCAGAGTGTGGTGATCCTGGACGCTCCCGCGTCCGGTGTCTCGAACCAGGCTCGCTGAAGAGCCCGCGCCGACCGGTTCACCGCCATAGTAGAATCCGCGCCTGACGGGAGGGAATCGATGCACTACCGGAAGCTCGGGAACAGCACGCTCGAGGTCTCGGCCGTCGGGCTCGGACTCATGTCGATGTCCGGCGTCTACGGCCCCTTCGACGAAGAAGAATGCGTCGGGGTCATCCAGCACGCGATCGGCCGCGGCATCAATTTTCTCGACTCGTCCGACATGTACGGCTGGGGACAGAACGAGACGCTGCTCGGCCGGGCCATCAAGGGACGGCGGAACGACGTCGTCGTCACGACCAAGTTCGGCCAGGTGCGGAGCCCGAGCGGTGGGCCGAACCTCGTGAACGGACGGCCGGAGTACGTGGCGCAGGCGTGCGATGCCAGCTTGAAGCGCCTCGGCGTCGAGACGATCGACCTCTACTTCCAGCATCGCGTCGATCCCACCGTGCCGATCGAGGACACGGCCGGCGCCATGGCGCAGCTCGTCGAGCGCGGGAAGGTGCGCTTCCTCGGTCTCTGCGAGGCGGCGCCCGCGACGATCCGTCGCGCCCACGCCGTCCATCCGATCAGCGCGCTCCAGAGCGAGTATTCGCTGCTCTATCGCAAGGACGCCGAGGAGACGCTGCCGACGCTGCGCGAGCTCGGCATCTCGTTCGTCGCCTACTCGCCGCTCGGGCGCAGCTTCCTGACCGGCACCGTCCACACACCGAGCGATCTCCCCGAGGGCGACCGGCGTCTGGCCCATCCGCGATTCCAGGGCGAGAACCTCCTTCGGAACGCCGAGCACGTTTCCAAGATTGAGAGGATTACGAAGGACAAGGGCTGCACGCCGGCGCAGCTGGTCCTGGCCTGGCTCCTCGCGCAGGGACGGGACGTCGTGCCGATCCCGGGCACCAAACGGAAGAATCGCCTCGACGAGAACGTGGGCGCGCTCGACGTCCAGCTGAGCCCTGACGACGTGCGCCGGATCTCGGAGGCCCTTCCCGTCGGGGCCGCGGCCGGGACGCGCTACCCCGAGGGCCAGATGAAGACCGTTCACGTGTAAATGACGTTCTGGACGATCCAGACGCTGAACGGCCTCTCGTTCGGCATGCTGCTCTTCCTGCTCGCCGCCGGCCTCTCGCTGATCTTCGGACTCATGCGCATTCTGAACCTGGCGCACGGGTCCTACTACGTGCTCGGCGCGTACGTCGCGCTCTCGGTCGTCCAGGCGACGGGAAGCTTGCTGCTCGCGACGATCGCCGGCATCGCGGCGGTGACCGTGCTCGGCATCCTGATGGAGCGCCTGCTGCTCCGGCGTCTCCCGACGGAAGAGCTGCCGCAAGCGCTCTTGACGTTCGGGCTCCTGCTCATCATCGGCGACCTGTCGCTGTGGATCTGGGGCGGCACGCCGCAGACGCTGCCGCGCCCGGAAGCGTTGTCGCGGTCGCTTCGGCTTGGCCCCCTCGTATTCCCGTCGTACCGGCTCTTCGTGATCGGCGTCGGCGCCGTCGTCGGCGTGCTCCTCTGGGTATTCCAGGAGCGGACTCGGCTCGGCGCGATGATCCGCGCGGCGATCGACGACGCGGAGATCGCGCGGGCGACCGGCATCGACGTCTCGAAGCTCTCGACGGCGGTGTTCGCGCTCGGCGCGGCGCTCGCGGCGCTCGGCGGCATCATCGGCGGCCCGCTGCTCGGCGTCTATCCCGGCGCGGATTTCGAGATCTTGCTGCTCGCGTTCGTCGTCGTCATCATCGGGGGGCTCGGCAGCCTGAAGGGCGCGCTCTTCGGCGGGCTCGTCGTGGGGCTGCTCGACAACTTCGGCAAGGCGCTCTTCCCCGAGCTCGCGATGTTCACGATCTTCGCGCCGATGGCGATCATTCTCGCGGTGCGTCCGACCGGCCTCTTCGGCTCCCCATGACGCGGCCGATCGCCGTCGTCGCGAGCACGCTCGTCCTCGTCGTTCTGCCGTTCGCGCTCACGTCGTACCAGCTCGGGCTGCTCACCAAGATGCTGATCTTCGCGATCTTCGCGATGAGCCTGAACCTGATCCTCGGCTATGCCGGCTTGCCGTCGCTCGGCCACGCCGCCTATTTCGGCATGGGCGCCTACACCGTCGGGCTGCTGGCGCTGCGCGTGCGCGACAACTTCTGGCTCGACTTCTTCGCGGGCCTGGTCATGGCCACGATCACCGCGGCGCTGTTCGGGCTGCTCGCGCTGCGCGCCAAGGGATCCTATCTCCTCATGATCACGCTCGCGCTCGCGCAGGTCCTGTGGGGCATCGCGTTCGGCTGGCGGTGGCTCACGGGCGGCGACGACGGATTGCCCGGGGTTCCGCGACCCGGCGCCGGCCTGCCGTTCTCCCTCGCGGAAGGCGTGCGCTTCTATTATTTCGTGCTCGTGCTGTTCGCGCTTGCCGTCGCCGTCCTCGCGGTGATCGTGCGGTCGCCGTTCGGTCAGGCGCTGGTCGGCATCCGCGAGAGCGAGCGACGCATGGAAGTCCTCGGCTACAACACGTGGCGCTACAAGTACGTGGCGTTCGTGCTCGCCGGACTGTTCGCCGGGCTCTCCGGAAACCTCTTCGTCTACTACAACGGCTTCGTGAGCCCCGCGTACCTCTCGATCGTGTTCTCGGCCACCGCGCTGATCATGGTGATCCTCGGTGGCGCCGGGACGCTCCTGGGGCCCGCGCTCGGCGCGGCGGTGATCGTGCTGGCCGAGAACACCATCAGCGCCCAGACCGAGCGCTGGGTGACGGTGCTCGGCGTGATCTACGTCGCGGTCACGCTCTTTGCCCCGGGCGGCCTCATCGGGCTCGCGCGCGCGCGGCAGCGGGCGGCGTGAGCGCGCTCGCGGTCGACGGGCTCTCACGCGATTTCGGCGGCCTCCGTGCGCTTCACCAGGTGACGCTCGCGATCGAGCCCGGCGAGCGCCGGGTGATCCTCGGGCCGAACGGCGCGGGGAAAACGACGCTGTTCAACCTGATCACCGGGCTGCTCGCGCCGACCGCGGGACGCATCCGGCTGTTCGATCGCGACGTGACCCGCCTGGCGCCGCACGCCCGCGCGCAGCTCGGACTCGGGCGCACGTTCCAGATCACCACGCTGTTCCCGAAGCTCAGCGTGATGGACAACGTCCTGCTCGCGGTCCAGGGCGCGGATCCCGTCCGCTTCGCGCTCCATCGGCCGCGCGCGGCGTATCCGCATCTGCGCGAGCGCGCGGAGCGATTGCTCGGCCAGTGGGACCTGCTCGATCGCGCCGAGGTCCCGGCCCGGCGACTCTCGTATGGCGAGCAGCGCCAGGTCGAGCTGATCCTGGCGCTCGCGACCGAGCCGCGCGTCTTGCTGCTGGACGAGCCGACGGCGGGACTGTCGCCGGCCGAGACGGCGTCGGTCGCGGCGATGATCGGTCGCTTCCCGCGCGACGTCACGATTCTCCTGATCGAGCACGACATGGACGTGGCGCTGGAGCTGGCGGACCGGGTCACGGTGCTGCACCAGGGCGTCGTCCTGGCGGAAGGGACGACCGCGGTCATCAAGAAGGACGCGCGGGTGACGGAAATCTACCTGGGCACGGAGAGCGACTGAATGCTCGAGATCAACGATCTGCATGCCGGGTACGGCGAGAGCACGGTCGTCCAGGGCGTCACGCTGCGCGTCGAGGACGGACAGATCGCGGCCGTGCTCGGCAGGAACGGTGTCGGCAAGACCACGCTCATCCGCGCGATCGCCGGCCTCACGCCCCCTCGGCGCGGGCGCGTGGTCCTGAACGGTCAGGACATCACGCGACTGCCGGCGCACGAGATCGCGCGTCGCGGCGTGAGCCTCGTCCCGCAAGGGCGGCGGCTGTTTCCGTCACTCGACGTCCGCGAGCACTTGCTCGTCGGGGCGCGCGCGGCGCGCGGACGTCGCTGGGATCTGGCCCGCGTGCTCGACCTCTTCCCGACGCTCCGGCAGCGGCTGCGCCATCCCGGCGGCAAGCTCTCGGGCGGCGAGCAAGGCATGCTGGCGAGCGGTCGGGCCCTCGTCGGCAACCCGCACATCTTGTTGATGGACGAGCCCTCGGAAGGCCTCGCGCCGCTGCTCGTGCGCGAGCTGGGCCGCATCATGGCCGAGCTGAAGCGGGACGGCGTGTCGATCCTGGTCGTCGAGCAGAACCTCGCCTTCGCCCTGCGCGCGGCCGATCACGTCTATCTCATGTCGAAGGGCGCGATCGTCCACGAGTGCGCGCCGGACGAGCTCAAGCGGGACGACGCGACGAAGGCGCGATACCTGGGGGTGTGATGCCGGCACCGGCGATCTCCCCTGCGCTCTTCCGGTTTCTCGCCGAGCTTCGCCGTCACAACAACCGCGAGTGGTTCACCGCGCACAAGGACGAATACATCGAGCACGTGCGCGATCCGCTGCTCGCATTCGTCGCGGCGATCGCGCCGAAGCTCCGCGAGATCAGTCCGCACGTCGTGGCAGACCCGCGCCCGTCGGGCGGCTCGCTGATGCGCGTCTATCGCGACACGCGGTTCTCACGGGACAAGACGCCGTACAAGACGAACGCGGCGCTGTCGTTCCGCCTGGCGCCGAAACGAGACGTCGAGTCGCCCGGCTACTACCTGCATCTGGAGCCGGGTCTGGTCTTCATGGGCGCAGGGCTCTGGCATCCAAGCGCCGATGCGCTCCGCGCGATCCGCGAGGCGATCCTGAAAGACCCGAAGGCCTGGCGCGCGGCGAGACCGGCTGAGCTCTCCCATCCCGAGGCCGCGCTGAAAAGGCCGCCGCGTGGTGTTCCAGCCGATCATCCGCTGATCGAAGACTTGAAGCGCACGAGCTTCACGACGGGCACACAATTCACGGAGCGTCAGGCATGCACGCCGGCGTTCGGTCAGCTGTTCGTTCGCGCGTGCCAGCGCGAGAAGTCGCTGATGGTTCTGACCGCGCCGAGCAGCAGCCCGCGCCGACGCTGACGCCAGGGACAGCGTCGCCTCGATCCTGGGCCGACGATTCGACGCGTTACTTTCTTCCCGGAACCATAGGATTGGAACAATTGTTGACACGAGGCCGCCGGTCGTCGTAGGTTCCCTCCTCGCGATGGGAGATGGTCGCCGACGAGCTTCATTGTGCTCGGTGAAATTCACGTCGGGCGTGCCCTGTCTTGTCAGCTGATCTGATCGTGCGCGGTAACTTCGCTCATTGCAGTGAGGAGGAATTTTAAGTATGAACAGGCCGCCCCGTCGGCGGCGCCGGACGATTGCGACTCTCGCCACGCTTGCCGTCTTCACGTTGCAGCTCGCCGCCGGCCTGGCCGCCGCAAAGACGGCCGGGCGGCCAATCGACAAGGCGCTGCTCTTTTCGTCCGACGGCATGCGGCCGGATCTGATGCAGAAGTACGCGAATGCCGGCGAGATGCCGACCTACAAGAATCTGATGAAGGTCGGGGCGACGGGGAACAACGGCATGGTCCAGGTGTTTCCGCCGAACACCGGCGTCGGCTGGTACTCGATGGCAACCGGCGCCTATCCCTCCGAGCACGGCTCCACCAACACCACGTTCCACCGCACCGGAGACGCGTTCACGAACAGCACGTCGTTCACGGCGACCGGTCTGCTGCAGGCGGACACGATCGCGAGCGCTGCCGAGCGGGCTGGAAAAAAGGTCGCGCAGATCGAGTGGGCCGGCGGGCGGGCGGCGAACATCGCGGGTCCGACGGTCGACGTGGCCAACGTCTTCTCGACGCGCGGCGTGCTCGTCAGCCCGGTGAATCCGGCCGAGCAGGCGGGCGCGGCGGCATTCGGCGTTTCGTACCAGGTTGCCTCGTTCGCCCCGGCCGCCGGGTGGTCGAACGTCCCGACGGGGGATCCGGCGGCGCCGCCCATGCAGACGACGCTGACGATCGCCACGACCACCGCCGCACAGAACCCGATGAGGATCTACGACGTCTACGTCTACGACAGCATCGTCGACGGTACCCCGGCGTACGACCACGTGATCCTCGTCCGCAGCGCGGCCGGCAAGAATGGCAACCAGGCCTCGGTGAACCTCGCCGTCGGCGACTTCAAGGAGGTCAAGCTGACGGGCGCGGACGGGCTGATCGGCGCCCGCGCGGGCCAGACGGCCGGCTTCTACACGAAGCTGATCACCCTCGCGCCCGATCTCACGTCGTTCAAGCTCTACTTCACCTCCATCGATCGCGTGATCGCCACGTGCTCGACGGCCGCGTGTAACGCGCTTCCCCCAGGCGGCGCCGGCGAAGACCGGCTCGAGAAGTACATCGCCGACAACTTGCCGACGCACGTCGCGGCGGACTTCGCCCCGCTGGAGGCCCGCGTCATCGACGAGGACACGTACGTGCAGCAGGGCCGAAATCTAGAGAAGGCCTACGGGAACGCGGTGCTGCAATACATCCTCGGCACGCTCCAGCCGGACACGGATCTCGCAATGGTCGGCTACGCGGTCACCGACGCGTTCTCGCACCAGTTCATGGCGCTCTACACGCCGACCGACATGGACGGCGCGCCGAACCCGTACTTCGACGACGTCGAGGGCAACGGCATCAAGGACAACCGGGCCACGATTCGCGAGGGCTACGTGCGCAGCGCATACCACGAGGCCGACGCGAAGCTCGCGCTCGCCCGTCAGCTGATGGGCGGCAACCCCACGACGTTCGCCGCGTCGGACCACGGCTTTGCGCCGCAGTGGTACGCGGTCAACGCCCGCAAGGTCCTCTACGACGCCTCGGTCAACGGCAATTCGCTCCACGCGAGCGGCAGCAACACGACGGCGAACTGCCGGGGAACCGCGACAGACCTGACGAAGGCCTGCTGGGCCGGCGGGACGATCCAGATCTACGCGAACCCGACGCTGCCCGGCGGCACCTCGTACGAGGACGTGCGGAATGCCGTGATCGCCGCGTTCCAGAATCTCACCGACCCGGCGAACCCCGGAAAGCAGGTCGTCCTGAAGATCCTCGAGAAGGAGGAACTGCGGAACGTCGACGGCAGCGACTCACTGCACCCGAGCCGCAGCGGTGACGTCGTCGTCGTGCTGCGCCCGCCGTACCAGTCCGACGCGGGCACGCCAGGCCAGCGCATCGCGTTCTCGCAGTTCTTCGGCCAGCACGGCTATCTTCCCGATCTGGTCGACCTCGCGCACAACGTCAACATGCACGCGACGTTCGTCGCGGGCGGCCCGCTCATCAAGCACAAGGAGAACGTCAAGGGCGTGCGGGCGATCGATCTCGCTCCCACGATCG
>QHRT01000260.1:17526-23297 GCA_003220195.1 Candidatus Rokuibacteriota bacterium
TCGAGCAGGCGGACGCGCTGTCCGAGGTGGTGATCCTCCACATCAGCGATTTCCAGGGCCAGCTGATCCCGCTCAGCGAGCCGGCGGACACCCTCGGCGCTCCCGCCACCAACCCGCCCTTCGCGATCGGCGGCGCGGCGTTCTTGAAGCCCTGGTTCGAGACCTACAAGAGCGAAGCGGCGCTCGGCAAGCCCAACAACGACGGTGTGATCGTGCTGACCGCCGGCGACTCGCTCGGCGCGAGCCCGGCGATCTCGGCGTTCTTCGGCGACACCCCCACGGTCGAGATCATGAACATGATGGGCTTCGACGTCGACGGTCTCGGGAACCACGACTTCGACAAGGGGCAAGACTACCTGCGCCACACGCTGATTCCGCTGGCCAGGTACCCGTTCGTCTCGGCGAACATCGTCGACAACGCGGGCAAGACGCCGCGGGAGTGGTCGCGGTCGCGCGTGTTCAAGCTCGGGCGCGGCGTGAGGCTCGGCATCGTCGGCTTCTCGAACGACGACCTGCCGACGCTGACCAACCCGGCCAACCTGCCGCCGTTCCACGTCACGAACCCCACGGCCGCGGCCGCGTCGACGGATGCGATCGTCGCGATCGGACACCTCGGCGCGACGGGAGGCACGCTGACCGCACCGACGGGGCCGCTCGTCGATCTCGTCGACAACGTCTCGAACGTGGATGCGGTGATCGGAGACCACACGGACTTCCAGGTCTTGACGACGCGGCCGAACGGGGTGCTGGTGACGGAGAACTTCAGCAAGGGCACCCGCTTCACGCGGCTCAGGCTCGTCATCGGCCCCGGCAACCAGGGCGTTGTCTACAAGACCGCCGACTTCCACGAGCCCTGGGACATCGGCGTCACGCCTGATGCCGCGATCCAGGCGAGGATCGACGACCTGAACACCCAGCTCGGCCCCATCCTCGCCACGGTGATCGGCAACTCGCCGAAGTTCATCCCGAATGCCGACCAGTGCGGCAACAGCGACGGGCGGACGTGCGAGTCGCTGATCGGCAATGTCGCCGCCGACGCCATGCGCATTCAGTACGCCGCGATCGGCGTCGAGTTCGCGATCATGAACTCGGGCGGGCTCCGCACCGATCTCACGTGTCCGACGACGGACAACCCGGACGACTTCTGCCCGGCCTACACGCCGCCGCCGTACCTGATCACGCGTGGCCAGGTGCTCTCGGTGCTGCCGTTCGGAAACGCCGTGGCCACGCTCACCGTCAATGGCGCCGAGCTCAAGACGATGCTCGAAAACGGCGTCTCGGCGATGCCGGCGGCCCACGGCAAGTTCCCGCAAGTCTCGGGCCTCTGCTTCACGTACGACATCTCGGCTCCGGCCGGGACTCGCGTCACGTCCGTGGTGCGCCAGGCCGTGGATGGCCGCTGCACCGGGCCGCCGGTCGACCTGACGGCGGCGGCGACCTACAAGATCGCGGAGAACGACTTCATGGCGAGCGGCGGCGACGACTACCCCGTCTTCGCCGGCCGCGCGACGACGCAGGACACTATCGACCAGGCGGTGGCCGACTACATCACGGCGCACTCGCCGATCAACCCGGTGGTGAACGCGAACGGACGGATCAACTGCACCACCAGCGGCTCACCGTCCTGCCCGGTCCTGATTCCGTCTCCATAGCTCGAGGGCCGGTGGGGCCGCCGCTTCGCGCGGCAGCCCCCGCGCTGAGCTGCGCTGACCTTGACACCTTCCCGGGACGCGCGCATCGTCTCGATCCATGCTCCTGATCGCCAATGGCCATCTGCTCGAGCCGGGAGAGGAGCGTCCGGTCCGCGGCGATGTCCTCATCGACGGCGCGCGCATCGCCGCCGTCGGCGCGGGTCTGGGCTCGCTTCCCGATGCGACCCGTCTCGATGCCACCGGCAAGCTGGTGCTCCCGGGCCTGATCAACGCGCACACGCACGCGCAGCACAACCTCATCAGGGGGATCGCCGACAGCGTCACGCTGGAGCTGCTCCTCAACGCCGGCCCCGCGATGTATTCCAATCGCAGCGCCGAGGAAGAGTATCTGTCCGCGCTCCTCGGCGCGGTCGAGATGCTCAAGAGCGGGGCGACGGCCGCGTACGACCTGTTCATGCGTCTGCCGAGCCCGTCGCTCGAGGGCATCGAAGCGGTGGTGCGAGCGTACAGCGACGCAGGGATCCGCGCGGTCGTGGCGCCGGCAGTGGGAGACCTCCTCTTCCACGAGACGGTGCCGGGATTGATGGCGGCGCTCCCCGATGACCTTCGCAAGGAGCTCGAGAGACGTCGCGCGGCTCCCGGCCCGAAGATCCTGACGATCATGCGGGACGGATTTCTGAAGTATCGCGACGCGGCCGGAGGCCGCGTACGCCTCGCCGTGTGTCCGACGATTCCGGCACACTGCTCGGACGAGTTCCTGCTCGGATGCAAACGTCTCGCGGAAGAGTTCGACGTCGGCGTCCACACCCATCTCGCCGAGAGCAAGGTGCAGGCGATCAGTGGTCTCGCACGTTACGGCAAGAGCTTGACGCGCCACCTCGGCGACGTCGGACTGCTCGGTCCGCATCTGACGCTCGCGCACGCCATCTGGATCGACGCCGACGACATCGCCCTGCTCGCAGACACCGGCTCATCGGTGGTGCACAACCCCGCCAGTAACATGAAGCTCGGCTCCGGGATCGCTCCGGTCGCCGAGATGCTCGCTCGCGGAGTGAGCCTCAGCCTCGGCACCGACGGCTCGGGCTCGTCGGACAACCAGAACATGTTCGAGGCGCTCCGGTTCGCCGCTCTGCTTTCGAAGGTGCGGTCGCCGGACTATCCCGACTGGCTCACCGCCGACCAGGTGTTCCGCATGGCGACGACGGGCGGCGCCAACGCGCTCGGTCTGGGGGATCGCCTCGGACGAGTGGCGCCCGGCTATCTCGCGGATCTGGTTCTCGTGAACCTCGACTCGATGTATCTGCGCCCGCTCAACCACGTGACGCATCAGCTCGTCTACTCCGAGACCGGCGCCGCGGTGGACACGGTGCTGGTGGGTGGACGGATCGTCGTCCGCGGCGGCCAGATTCTCACCGTCGACGAGGCAGCCCTCCACAAGAAAGCTCAGCCCGCCGCCGATCGCCTGCGCGAGGTGAATCGCGCCGAGTGGGCACTTGAACATCGCCTGGCTCCGATCGTCGGCCAGGTCTGCCGCAGCCTCGCCCGCCAGCCGTATCCGATTCAGCGGTACGCCGCCGTCGACTGGCTCGGCACTCCCGTGACGTGATCGCCGCTCCCCGAAGATCGACCAATGCAACGAAGGAGAACGTGATGGCGACCCTCGAGCCCACGCGCGACCGCGTCAGCGTAGACGGCCTGGCCCGGTGGTGGGCGGCCTGTCCGCCGCCGAGGGGTTGCTCGCGCGAGTCGTCGGTGCTCAGACGACCGCGAAGACGGATCTCGTGGTCGCGCAGAGCGGCGACATCTCGAAGCTGGATCCGCACCTGGCGACCGGAGTGTGGGCGATCCCGATCACGTTCAACCTGTACGATCTGCTGACCATCAGAAGGCCGGACGGCAAGCTGTATCCCGGACTCGCCACCGAGTGGCGCTTGCTGAATCCGACCACGTGGCAATTCCGGCTCCGGCCGGGCGTCAAGTTTCACAATGGCGAGCCGGTCACCTCGGCCGACGTCAAGTTCAGCATCGACCGGACGTACGACCCCAACGTCAAGGTGTCGAGCGTGCGCACCACCTTTCCGACCGTCGATCGCGTCGAGACGCCCGACGCGCTCACCGTCGTCTTCCACACGAAGCACCCGGACGCGCTCATGCCGGCTCGCCTGGCGTTCTACGGCGGCCACATCCTGCCGAAGAAATATTTCGAGGCCGTCGGCGCGGAGGCGTTCAATCAAAAGCCGGTCGGGTGTGGACCGCTCAAGTTCGTCGAGTGGGTCAAGGATGAGCGCGTGGTCTTCGACGCCTACCGGGACTACTGGGACGGCAAGATCGATGCTGAGCGCGTCGTCTTCCGGCCCATCCCCGAGGCGGCGCCGCGCATCGCCGCGCTCCTCAAGGGCGAGGTCGATCTGATCACCAAGGTCCCGCCTGACCACGTCGACCGGATCGCGAAGCATCCCACGACGAAGGTCGGGCGCGCGCTGTATGCCGGGCTCTACGTCCTGGCGGTGAACTCGAAGCGCCCGCCGCTGGACAACCCGAAGGTGAAGCAGGCGCTGTCACTGGCGATCGACCGTGAAGCCATCATCAAGGAGCTGTGGCACGGGCAAGGCATCGTCCCGAGCGGCCCCATCGCGCAGGGCGACACGCATTTCGACAGCGCGCTCCCGCCACTCAAATCCGACGCCGCCCTCGCGCGGCAGCGGCTGAAGGAATCGGGATACAAGGGCGAGGAGATCGTCTTCCAGAGCACGGTCGGTCTCGTCTCGAACGACAAGCCGATGGCCGAGGCGATCGTCGCCATGTGGCGCGACATCGGCGTCACCGCGAGGGTCGAGATCATCGAGGCCTCGGTCCGAGCCCAGATGGCCCGGGAGAAATCCTTCAAGGGCATCTTCTGGTCCGACCCTGTCTCGAGCCTGGGCGACCCCGACGGGATGATGTGGCGCCTCCTGGGGCCGGGCGGGTTCCTCGACTACTGGCGCCATCCTCGCTTCGACGAGCTCGGCCGCGCCGCGCAGTCGAGCGTCGACGAGAAGGTCCGGGGCGACGCCTACAGAGAAATGACCCAGATTTTCCTGGAACACCTCCCCTGGATCCCGGTGATCCAGCCGATCGAGTCGTACGGACTCCAGCGATACGTCGACTGGCGGCCTCACCCGACTCAGCTCATCGAGCTGCGCCGGTTCAACTTCAAATTCGCACGCACCTGATCAGGCCGGAGGCTTGATGTCCGACTCGATCTGCATCCCCTCCGAGAGCGTGTTCAGCGTCGTGTAGTGGTCGACCACGCCGAGAATTTCGAGCAGGTCGTCGTCCCCATCGCCGGCGGCTCTCAAGATCGCGGTGTGGTACTCGATCATGTACCGTGCGCGCATCGCCATGCTGACGCCGAGCGCTGTGCGCCTCTTGTCGCGCTCGGAGAACGCCGCGGCGCGCATGACGACCTGCTCCTTGCGCCAGGTCGACGCGAGATAGTGCGGGTTGCGCGCGAGCACGCGCCACAGGAGCGGGATCTCGGCGCGTCCCATCGACGGCGGCACTGCGACGGCGATCTCGTCCAGCAGCTTCTTCACTCCCGGATCGTCGACTGGCGGCGTCACCGGCGAGACCAGGCTGCGCTCGCCATCGAGAGACTCGAGGAGAAGACCGGCTGCCGCGGTCGCCAGCGCACGGCTGTGCTCGGTCACCGCCATCAGCTCCGTCACGCCGATTTCGTCCAGGCCGAGCCGCATCACGGCGGCCACGTGTGAATCGATTCAGTAGTGACAGGCGTTGGCGACCGAGACGGCGGTGGCGATCAACTCACGCTGCAACGGCGTGAATCGGCCGCGCTGCATCAGCGCGCGAGAGCGCTCCCAGTTCGCGGCCAGATAGTCACCCGAGTGGCCCATGCACCGCCAGATGTTCGAGACGGCCGTGGCGCCGAAGACGCGGCGCTCGCGCCGGAGCACGGCATCGAAGATCTCTTTCGTCTTGCCCGCGACCGCCGACGGATCGACCAGTCTGATCGTCGTCATGGCTTCTCCTCGAATCGCTCGCGCGTGACCCACTCCCGCGTGCCGCGTGGTCGCGTCACGCGCGCTGGCTCGGAACGCGCTTACTATAGTCGGCGTGACC
>QHRT01000261.1 GCA_003220195.1 Candidatus Rokuibacteriota bacterium
AGTCTCCGGACAGCACGGGCGGGTACTTCGCCTCGCCGGGTGGCGCGAGGCACTCGATCGAGACGTCGTAGTTCGGATGGTTGAAGAACGCGATCGAGAGCCGCGGGCGATTCAGCTCGTCCACGAACGGCGGGTTCACGACACGGTGCAGGTTCGAGAGCCAGCGGTCGTTCGTCCACCGCATCATGAGATCGCCGATGTTGACCACGAAGTGCTCGGGCGGCGTGTGGACGTCGATCCACTCCCCGCTGCGCGTTCTCACCTGAAGCCCGCCGGGAACGTCCTCGCCGTTCAGGATCGTGATGGAGCCGTAATCGGCGTGCGCGGCCGAGCGCAGTTGGCCGGGCTGCGGCGGCTCGAGTTGCCGCGGGTAGTAGTTGAGCCGCAGGGTGCCGATGGAGCGGGTGACCTTGTCGTCGAAGAAACGTTCGTCGAGGCCGAGCGCGAGCGCCGCGAGCCGGAGCACCGAGACCACGAGACGATCGATCGTGCGGGAGTACTGCACCGACGCGTCGCGGAAACGCGCCGGGCGCGCGGGCCAGATGTTCGGCAGGAAGAACTCGCGGCCGCGCGCGCTCGTGAAGTACGGGTCGTCCGTGACGTCGACGGGCCCGATGTGAAAGAACTCCTTCAGGTCGGGCGGCGCGACCTCGTCCATCGCGAAGGCCAGCGCCTCCCCGCCGAGGCGGTGATAGCCGCGCGGTGTGCCGGTGACGGAATGAGCGGCGCGGAGCTTCTCGTCGACCGGCAACGCGAAGAACTCGTGGGCGATCTGCCGGAGGTCTTGCACGATCGCGTCCGGAACGCCGTGGCCGGCAATGGTGAAGAAGCCGATCTCGCAGCACGCCTCGTCGATCTGCCGGGCCACGCGCAAGCGGTCCGCCTGGCTTCCCTCGCGTGCGGGCGTCAGGTCGATGATTGGGACGTCACTCATGTCTGCCTCGGCCGATCCTCAGTGATAGTATGCGCCGCCGTCCACGACCAGCGTCTGCCCCGTGATGAACGCGGCATCGTCAGCGATGAAGAACAGCACGGCGCCGACGAGGTCGGTCGGATACATGTCTCGCTTGATGGCGCGCGTGCGGACGGCGAAGTCCTTGACGCCGCCGGCCAGCGCCGGGTTCGCCAGCAGCCCCTCGCTCAGCGTGAGCCCCGGCGCCACGCTGTTCACGAGCACGCCGCGCGGTCCGAGCTCGGTCGCGAGCGAGCGCGTCATCGACACGACGGCGCCCTTGCTCGCGACGTAATGCAGCATGTTCGGGTTGCCCTTGAACGCGACGCCGGACGCGACGTTCACGATTCGACCGCCGCCCTGGCTTTCGAACGCCGGCAGCACCGCGCGGCAGCAGAGGAAGATGCCGATCACGTTGACGTCGAGCACGCGGCGCCAGTCCGCGAGGGAGAGCTGCTCGAACGGCTTCAGCTCGAGGGTCGAGTAGACGCCGGCATTGTTCACCAGCGCGTCGATGCGGCCGAAGCGGTCGAGCGTCGCCGCCACCATCGCGTCGACGTCTGACTCGACCGAGACGTCTGCCGTGACGCCGAGGGCCTGCCCGCCGCCTGCGGCGAGCTTCCCGGCCGCGGTGTCGGCACTGGCCCGGTCGGCGACGACGACGGACGCGCCGCGGGCCACCGCGGCTTCGCAGATCGCGTAGCCGATGCCCTGAGCCCCGCCGGTCACGATCACGACCCGGTCGGCGAGGCTCACGCCACGTCTCGTCGCATCCGGGAAGTGAAGGACGGCCGGCTCATGTGCAGACGCTGAGGAACGACTCGTTCAGCTCCTGTGAATAGGAGAAGACGGCCGGTACGCGGTCTTCCCTTCGCGCGCGGTCAGCTGCAATCCCAGGACGTTCAGGGAGTCGTCGAGGTCGCGGTCGAGATCGACGCTAGGCCACACTGTCGAGCCAGCGTATGGGAACGATCGGGTCGGGCTCTCCCGACGTGACGTTCGCGGACGTCGCGATCATCGGCGCTGGCCCGGCGGGCGCGGGGGCTGCCGTTCACCTCGGGACGCTGCCGCGAGCGTGCGGCATTCGCGACGTACGAGCGGCGCTGCCGGCGGGCGTTCCGGTTCTCGTTCGGCGCCGCTCGACTCTGGCGCGCGCTCATCGCCACTCCGCTCCTGGACTGGGCCGTCGCGGCGAGCACACGTCCGTCCGTCCGGCGCAGCATCGGGTTGCTGATGGCGCGCATGTAGCCCTGCCGGCATTGACACCGGCTCTGGCCGTTCGCTATCCTCCGCGAGCGTCGGGCCGACCCATCGCGACCCGGCACCCACGAACGCCATGACGACGCGAATGATCGGCGCCCGCATTCCGCGCAACGAAGATCCGCGACTCCTGAGCGGCCGCGGCTCGTTCGTCGACGACCTGAACCCGCCAGGAACGCTCCACGCCGCCGTCCTCCGCAGCCCGCACGCTCACGCGCGGCTCGTCGCGATCGACGCCTCGCGCGCGCGGACCATGCCGGGCGTCGCGCTCGTGGTCACCGCGGCCGACCTCGGCGAGCTGAATCAACCGACGCCGCTGCTCATTCCGAACCCGAACCTGACGCATCCGCGCACATCGCGCCCGCTGGCCGCGGACGAAGTCCGCTACGTCGGCGAGCCGGTCGCGTTCGTCGTGGCGACGAGCCGCTACGCGGCGGAAGACGCGCTCGCCGCCATCGACGTCACGTGGGAGCCACTGCCGGTCGTCGCGACGATCGAGGCGGCCACGGTCGAGGATGGTCCACGCGTGCACGCGGACGTTCCGGGAAACCGCGCGGCGCGCGTCACCCAGCGAGTCGGCGATCCGGACGGCGCGTTCGCGCGCGCGTCGCGCGTGCTTCGCGAAAGGCTCTCGATCGAGCGCAGCTGCGGCAGCCCGATCGAGACGCGCGGCGTGCTGGCGTCCTTCGACGCGCGCATGGGAGCGCTCCGCGTGTGGGACGCCACGCAGGCGCCCTTGCCGATCAAGAACGGCCTCGCGCGCATGTTCGGCCTGCCGGAGTTCAAGGTGGACGTGATCGCGCCCGACGTGGGCGGCAGCTTCGGCACGAAGATCATGCTGTTCTATCCGGAAGAGATCCTGGTGCCGTACGCCGCCATCCGGCTCGGGCGACCGGTCAAGTGGATCGAGGACCGGCGCGAGCACCTGATCGCCGCCAACCAGGAGCGTGGCCAGCGCCACGACGTCGAGGTGGCGATCGACGACGAGGGGAGGATCCTCGGGCTTCGCGATCGGTTCCTCCACGACGCCGGGGCCTACACGCCGTACGGCATCGTCGTCCCGTTGATCACGTCGACGCAGCTGCCCGGCCCGTACAAGCTGCCGAACTACGCGGTCGACTTCGACGTGGTCTACACGAACACGGCCATCGTCACCCCGTACCGCGGCGCCGGCCGCCCGCACGGCGCCTTCGTGATGGAGCGCGTGATCGCGCTCATCGCCCGCGCGCTCGGCGTGGAGCCGGTGGTTTCCGTGGGACGTCGGGCTCACGTTCCAGGACGGCGGCCCGACCAGGTACGACAGCGGCAACTATCCGCTCGGCCTCGAGATGGCGCTCGAGACGATCGGCTTCGAGGACTTTCGCGCGCAACAGGCGAACGCGCGAAAGGCCGGGCGGTATCTCGGTCTCGGTGTCGCCTGTTACGTCGAGGGCACCGGGATCGGGCCGTACGAGGGCGCGCACGTGCGCGTCGAGCCGAGCGGGAAGGTGCTGGTCGCGAGCGGACTCACGACGCAGGGCCAGGGGCACGCGACCACGTTCGCGCAGATCGCCGCGGAGCAGCTCGGGTGCGATCCGCGCGACGTGACCGTCGTCACCGGCGACACGTCGGCGTTCAACTGGGGTGCGGGCACGTTCGCGAGCCGCGCGCTCGTCGTGAGCGGCAACGCCGTCGCGGTCGCGGCGCGGAAAGTGCGCGACAAGGCGTTGACGCTCGGCGCCACGCTGCTCGAAGCCTCGCGCGACGACCTGGAGCTGGTCGACGGCGCCGTGCGCGTGCGCGGCGTCCCCGCGAAAGCGCTGACGCTCGGCGCTCTGGCGACGGTCGCCAACCCGATCCGCTACGCCTATGGCAAGGATGCGTCGGAAGCGGCGCTGCGCCTCGTGAAGCCGCGCGCGGGCGCCGTGCTCGCGCCGGACGAGGAGCCTGGGCTCGAAGCGCGCGGCTATTACGCGCCGCCGTCGGCGACGTTCGCCAGCGGCTGTCACGCGGTGATCGTCGAGGTGGACGTCGCGACCGGCGATCTGCGGATCCTGCGCTACGTCGTGCAGCACGACTGCGGGACGATGATCAATCCGATGATCGTGGAAGGACAGATTCAGGGCGGCGTCGCGCAGGGGGTCGGCGGCGCGTTCTACGAACGAATCGTCTACGACGCGGACGGTCAGCCGCTGACGGCGAGCTTCATGGACTTCCTCCTGCCGACGGCGATGGAAGTGCCGTCGATCGAGATCGTCCATGCCGAGACGCCGTCGCCGCTGAACCCGCTCGGCGTGAAGGGCGTGGGCGAGGCCGGCGCGATTCCCGGTCCCGCCCTCATCGCCGAAGCGGTCGACGACGCGCTGGCTTCATTCGCCGTGCGCGTGCGGGAAATGCCGCTCACGCCGGAGCGCGTGCTGGCGCTGATCCGCGGCGCGAAGTAGTTACTTCGCGCGAAGCTTCACGTCCTCGTAGGGGCCGGAGAACGGAAAGCCGGTGATCAGTCCGAGCCCCGACTCCTCCACGCGCGGCCCGTAGCCTCCCATCGCCGCGAGCTGCCAGATCGGCGCGAACATGGCCTTGTCGTGCACAAGCTGCTGGATGCGATGGAGCGTCGCTTCTCGACGCTTGCGGTCGAGCTCGGCGCCCTGCTCGCGAAAGAGTCCGTCGATGTCGGGATAGCTGCCGTACACGTACGCGCCGCCGCCCGCGACGAACGCCTCGAGCCGGGTCGGCGCGTTGCCGAACGCCGCGCTCGCGCTCAGCACCAGGTTCTTGAACTTCTTCTCGACCTGACCCTTGTTGTACGCCGCCCGTTCGAGGGCGCGGAGCTTCACGCGAATGCCTGCGGCCTGGAGGTCGTTGGCCACGGGCTCCGCGATGCCCGCGTGGACGGCGTCGCAGGTGAAGTCGCCGGCGTCGAATCCGTTGGGATAGCCCGCTTCCGCCAGGAGCTGTTTGGCTTTCGCTCGATCGAACGGGATCGCGGGCGGCTGCCAGAAGAACTCGAAGTGCGACGGGATCATGCTGTAGGTCATGCGAGAGAAGCCGAGCGTCTCCGCCTGGTTGATCGCCTGCCGGTCGATCGCGTAGTTCGCGGCAAGCCGGACCCGGCGATCGTGCCACGGCGATTTCGGGTCCCACTGGTCGACGAAGTACACCCAGTAGCTGTTGTTCGCGATCGCGGGCTTGAGCGTCAGTCCCGGCGTCCGGCGCAGCTCTTCGCCCAGTGAGGCCGTCATCCAGTAGCTGACGTCGATTTCGCCGCGCTTGAGCGCCGCGAATCGCGTGGACGCATCCGGGATCGCTTTGAAGACCAGCCGTTTCACGTGCGGAGATTTCCGCCAGTACTGGTCGGTCGCCTCCAGCACGAGCTCGACCCCCGGCGTGAACGAGACGAACCGGTACGGTCCCGCGCCGATCGGCGCCTTCTTGAAGCCCTCGTCGCCGACGGTCTCGACGTATTTCTTCGGCACGATCCATCCGGCGCCGGTGGCGCTCGAGTAAAAGGTGAGGAAGTCGGGCCAGGGCTCCTTCAGACGGAAACGGACGCGCGTGGCGCCCGAGGTCTCGAGCGCGGCCACGCGCTCCTTGAACGTCTTGTTCGCGGCGCCGCGGTAGCGCTCGAAGGAGAACTTGACGTCGTCCGCGGTGACGGGATCGCCGTTGTGGAATCGCGCGCCCTTGCGCAGGACGAAGTCGTACGCGCGCCCGTCGGGGGAGACCGTCCAGGACTCGGCCAGACCGGGCGCCAGGGGATTGCCCGGCAGCGGCTTCACCATCGCGTCGTGCAGCGCGTACATCACCATGAACGGCGTGACGATGCCGGTGGTCTCGGCCGGATCGAACCACGTGGGCGCCAGGGAGATGTGGATCCCCCAGTTCATCTGCCCTTCCGGCGCCGCTGCCGAGTCGAGCGCGCTCCCCGTCAGGATCGACAGCACGAGCGCGGCCGTCGCGACCGTGCGAAGCGTTCTCATCGCGGTCTCCTCCTCAGTGCGAGAGTTGGGTCCGAAGCGCGTCGCGCACGGAGGCGCGGAGATCCTCGAGCCCCATCGTCAGTCCCGGACGACGGCGGCTTCGACGACGCGATCGCTGCTGAACCGGAGCGCCAGCCACTCGGAATCGATCGCGATCAGCCCGCGTTCCTGCCCGAGCCAATACACGTAGTCGTACCGGCTGAACCGCGGAGTGGCGGGAGGCACGCCGAGAAGCTCGTGCACCTGCGGCCGGGCCATCCCGACGAGCGCATGCTTTCGCAGGAGATCGTCGACCATGTGCACGCGGACGCCCTTCGCCTCCTCTTGTTGGTTCTCCGCCTTCCACCGGGTTGAATCGAACGGTACTCGTGACAGGTGGTCCTTCACGACCGGCCCGCCGAACAGGATGGCCAGGATGGTTGCCCAGCCCAGGATCTGGGCGCCTCCGAACGCCACGAGCGGCATCCACCGCCGCCGGACCACCGCGAAGACCAGCAGGCCAAAGCAGATGGCCCAGGGGATCCAGGAGATCGCGGTGTGGAGGCCGCGAATCCAGGACGGCTGCTGATCGAAGACGATCCGGGCGTGTCCCATGAGGAGGGCCGCCAGCTTGAGCCAGTAGATCTCGACGCAGGAGAGCGCGGCGAAGGCGAGGACGCCGAGCCCGCCGAAGACGGCGACGTCGCGCGTCGGCTTCTTCACGGGCTGGCCGGCTTCAGCAACGAGCGATAGCGCGCGGGCGTCAGTCCGAACGCCGTCTTGAAGGCGCGCGTGAAGTGCGCCTGGTCCGCGAATCCGGCGTCGACCGCGACCTCGGCCAGCGGACGCTGACGGTGAATCCGGTCTCGTGCGAACTCGAGCCGGCGCATGAGCAGATAGCGGTACGGACTGGTCCCGAGCGTGATCCGGAACTGCCGCGCGAGGTCGTAACGGGTCAGTCCCGTGAGCGACTCCAGCTCTTGCGAATGCACGACGCGCGTCTTCTCCGCGTCCAGGAACTGCCGTGCCCGTTCGACGGCCGTGACGTCGACGCGACGGGTGACCACGGCCGTGGCTCGCTCTCCGGCCATCAGCGCCTGCGCCAGGTCGACGACCAGGCTGTCCACCGCCAGCGGTTCGAGCGGCGTGCGAAACGCCATGTCGACGGCGCGCGCGAGGTCCGCGTTCGTCGACACCGCGTCACTCACGAACGGCAGCGAGGAGGCCACTCCGCGGAGAGCCCGGATCGCTGACGCGAGCCGCGACGGTTCGAGATACACGATGCGATATCCGAATCCCTCGTCGGTGCCGGCGCGTCCGTCGTGGACCTCGTCGGGATACAGCACGACCACCTGCCCGGGAGTGCTTGTATGCATCGCCCCCCGGTAGTCGAAGACCTGGACGCCGGAGTCCGTGACGCCGACCGCGTACGTGTCGTGGCGATGCTTCTGGTAGGCGTGGCCCGCGAACCATGCGCTGAAGAGCTCGACGCCGTCGCTCGGCCGCGAGGTGATGAGCCATTCCCGGCCGCGCGTGCGCTGGCACGAACGTTCAAGACCCTCGCCCGCCGATGTGGTGTCGTGGAGACGCATCGTCGGGACCGTGCGAGGCCCGTGACGGCCTCACGATCCATGGAGGTAGCGTACGACGACGGAACAGATCGTGGCGTTTCTTCTCTTCGCCGTCGTGGCTGCTGTCTCCCCGGGTCCGAGCAACATCATGCTCACCGCGGCCGGCGCGCAGGCGGGCGTTCTCGGAGGCTTGCCCTGTCTGCTCGGCGTCACGACCGGGATGGGCGTCATGATGTTCGTCGTCCCGCTCGGGCTCGGGGGTCTGGTGCTCGGGCATCCGCTGATCGTCAGGGCGCTGCACTGGGGTGGCGCGGCATTCCTGCTCTGGCTGTCGTGGAAGATCGCGACGTCCGGAAGCCGCGTCGACTCGATGCCTGATCGAGATCCCGTCGGCTACCTGGGGGCCGCGCTCTTCCAGTGGGTCAATCCGAAATCGTGGCTGGTGACCGCGAGCGCGGCCGGCACGTTTCTCCGTGCTGAAGCGGGCAACCCGATCGGGCAGGCGGCGTGTCTCGCGGGACTGTTCGCCGTGGCGGCGTTACCGAGCGGCTTTGTGTGGCTGGCGTTCGGCGCCGGGGTCCAGCGCGTGCTTTACAGTCGTCGCCGACTGCGGATGTTCAACATCGCGATGGCGGTACTGCTGGCGCTCTCGGTCGTTCTGGTCGTTCGGTGAGGGCGCGTCCGCTCGGGCGGCTTCACTTGAGTGGCGCGATCAGGCCCACGAGCTTGGCACTCGCCGAGTCTCCGGAGCCCGGCTTGACCACCACGGTCTCGCTCTGGCTCGGCAAGAATCCGAGTAGCGCCTTCACGGTCAGAGCGTGAGTCACGAGCACCAGCGTTCCCGGTCCACGCCACTCCGCGATGATGTCTTTCAGCTCGCGGAGCCGCACCGAGACATTGGGACCCGTGTCCGGGACGAGCGCCCACGAGCTGTCGACAGGACCGACGGCCATCAGGCGCGCCGTTTCCAGACAGCGGCACCACGGGGAGGACAGGACCTTGTCGACGCGCACGCCATGCTTGCGGAACGCCTCGCCGAGCGCCCCGGCCTGGTCGCGTCCCAGCTCATCCAGGTTTCGCTGCGTTGCGCAGTCGGCGAGCGTGAAACCCGGCGGATCACCACCGTAGCCGGGCGGCGCGTTGCCATGGCGAATCAGGGCGACATGACCACCATTGACGAGCGCCGTCCAGGCGTCACTGGAGTCAGCGATGGCCGCGGTCGGCATGATGACGAGAGCGACCGCAAGAAGGCCGGGCGCTACGTGTTGGCAGTGATTCAGAATGCGCATGTCATTGGCTCCGCGCGGCGACGAGGAGAAGC
>QHRT01000003.1 GCA_003220195.1 Candidatus Rokuibacteriota bacterium
ATTTAGCCGACGTGTTGTCGGAAAAACTCGATCGTGCGCTGCCGCGCCAGCCGCGCGCTCGGCTCGTGGTAGCTCCCGCGCTCGTCACAGTTGAAGCCGTGGCCCGCGGGATAGATGTGGATCGGAATCTTGGGATGGGCCTTCATGACTTTCTCGTAGTGCTCCTTCGGGATCGACGCGTCGGTCTCGCCGAAGTGCAGCATCACCGGATTGCGCGGCTGCTCCGCCGCCGTGTCCGCGATGCCGCCGCCGTAGTAGCCGACGGACGCGGCGACGCCGCTGAGCCGCGTCGCCGAGAGCCAGGCCACGAACCCGCCGAAGCAGTAGCCGACGACGCCCACTTTCTGCCCCGACTTCGCCAGCTCCTTGACGGCGGCGTTGACGTCCATCATGACCTGGTCCGTCTGGAGCTTTCCGCGTACGGCACGGCCGCGCTCGATGTCCGGAGGCGCGTACCCGGACTCGAAGCCGCGCTCGACACGGTCGAAGATCGCGGGAGCGATCACCGCGTACCCGTCGGCCGCGAAGCCGTCGGCCACCTTCTTGATGTGCGAGTTCACTCCGAAGATCTCCTGAATCACCACGAGCCCGCCCCGCGGCGTGCCCGACGGCGTGGCCTTGTACGCCGAAAGCCTGAATCCGTCCTCGGCTGTCAGGTTGATCATTTCGCTCATCGTCGGTTCTCCCTTCCGGCCCGAGATTGTTGCCGTGTAAGATGCGACATGCCAGAGCCTACCACGCCTCCCGCGACGCGCGCCGTGCCGACGGTGAAGATCGAGAATGCGAGGATCAGGGTGATCGAATGGCGCTTCGCGCCGGGCTCGGCGACGGGGCATCACCGGCACGACCTGCCGTACGTGGTCGTGCCGATCAGCACGGGAGCCCTGACGATGACCGCGGCCGATGGAACGACGACGAGCGCTTCGCTCGTGACCGGCGAGCCGTACTTCCGGCCGGCCGGCGTCGAGCACGACGTGCGCAATCCGAATCCCACCGAGTTCGTTTTCGTCGAGATCGAGCTGAAGGCCTGAAACAGCTGAACGCTTCAGGCCGCTGACGCGTCCTCGCCCGCGTCGAGCGCCGCGCGCCGGCGCCGGAGCCACGCCTGGCCGCCGTCGCTCGGCGTGAGGCCCGCCAGCACGTCGGACAGGCTCTCGACGAACGCTTCCAGCCGATCCGGCATCGCGGCGTCGATGCCCGAGAGCCGGGCCACCTCGTTCCAGCGCTCCGCCGTCGTCCGTGTCGTCAGCTCGGGGATGAGGGCCTCGAAAAGATCGGAGAATGCCTTGAGATCGGCGATCAGGTCGGTGCCGTGCCGGATCGCGATGCCGGTCTTCTCACGGAGCTCCTCGAGCGGGTGCGTTGCAGACGGCATGACGTCCTCCTTCCCGGGTGATGAAGAGCGTGATCAGCTTCGCCGTCTCCCGTGGACGTTCGACGTGGAGCCAGTGGCTCGCCTCCGGGATCGTGTCGACCGACGAGCCGCACGCCTCGAACCGTCGCACGTCGGCTTCGGTCACGTAGCTCGAGCGGCCGCCGCGGATCTCGTGAACACGGCCGGCATGGCGGCCTTCCACGACGCCCCAGAGATCTTCGGCGACGATGCGCCGGTGGAGGGCGGCCAGCTTCTCGCGGTCGACGCGCCATCGGTAACGGTGGTCGTCGCGCTCGAGATTCATGAGCAGCCAGTCGATCGTCGCGCGCTCGAGTCCAGCCTCGCGCAGTGGCGTAGCGACGGCCTCCCGGCTGGCCGCTTCGGCTGGAGCCCGGTGGAGCGCATCGAGCACGCGATCGATGTCCCCGGTCGACGACGAAGACGACGCGGCGCCCGGTGCGATGTCGAGCAGCGTCACCGATCCGACGGCCTGCGGTTCGAGCGCCGCCGCGCGAAGCGCGACTCGCCCGCCAAGTGAGTGACCGACCACGCAGAGCGGGAACGGGACGGCCAGCGCCGTGGCCGTGTCGAGCACGTCGCGGCCGAGCGTGGCGAGATCCGCGTCGTCCGGAAGCGCCGGCGATTCGCCGTGCCCGGTGAGATCGAGTGTGACGACGGACAGGGCGGCGTCGTGGTCGACGAGGGCGCGGGCGAGCGACGCCAGGTTCCGACGAGAGCCGAGAAACCCGTGCAACACGAGCACGATGCGCGGGCCCTCGCCGAACCGGTCGTGGGCCAGCATCGTTCACACGTCGAGCAGGATCCGCGCCGGATCTTCGAGCTGTTCCTTCACGCGCACCAGGAACGTGACCGCTTGCTCGCCGTCGACCAGGCGATGGTCGTACGAGAGCGCGACGTACATCATGGGGCGGATCACGACCTGGCCGTCGATCGCGACCGGCCGGTCCTGGATCTTGTGCATGCCGAGGATGCCGGATTGCGGCGGGTTCAGGAGCGGCGTCGAGAGAAGCGAGCCGAAGACACCGCCGTTCGTGATCGTGAACGTCCCGCCGGCGAGATCGTCGGGCGCCAGCTTCGCCTCGCGGGCGCGCTGCGCGACGTCCGCGATCGCGCGCTCGAGGTCGGCCAGCGAGCGGCCGTCCGCGTTCCGCACGACCGGGACCACGAGCCCGCGTGACGTCGCCACGGCGATGCCGAGGTGCACGCGCCGGTGGTACACGATGTCGCCGCCGTCGATGCGCGCGTTGACGATCGGCACGTCGTGGAGCGCGCCGATGGCGGCGCGCGCGAAGAGCGACACGAGCCCGAGATCCACGCCGTGCTTCTCGCGGAACCGTTCGCGATAGCGTTTTCGGAGCGCGATGAGCGCGCCGAGGTCGATCTCGTTGAACGTCGTCAGAATCGCGGCGCCGCGCCGCGCCTCGCTGAGCCGGGTGGCGATCGTGCGCCGGAGCCCGGTCATCGGGACGCGTTCGACGTCCGCGCCGTCGTCGACCGGAGCCCTGGCGACCTCCCGAGCTGACGCAACGCCGGCCGAGGCGGCCGGCGCCGCAGCCTCCTCATCGTGCGAACGTGCGCCGGGTTGGGGCGGTCGCGGAGTCGAGACAGAGCGCAACGTCGGTGTCGGGTCGGCGATGGGCTGCGGTTCGCGTGCGGGTGGAGCGGACACGGCGGCTCTCGGCGCCGCCGTCGGCGGTGGCGCCGAGACCGGCGCGTCGGCCACGATGCGCGCGACCACCGTCCCGGGTTGCACGTGATCACCGGCCTGCTTGACGATGCGGAGACGGCCCGCGGATTCGGCCGCGATCTCCATCGCCGCCTTCTCGGTCTCGATCTCCAGAATCGGCTCGTCGACGCTCACCGGCTCGCCGTCCTGCTTGAGCCAGCGGGCGATCACCGCCTCCGTGACCGATTCGCCGAGCGATGGAATGCGGACTTCGATGTCCACCATGGACCTCTCGATCAGCCAGCCGCGCGATGCTCGTCCGGCAGTGGAGCCGCGCTGTCCGCGTGGTCCAGGGCGCGCGCGACGATCGCACGCTCCTCGTCCTGGTGAATCTTCGCGTTGCCGGTCGCGGGGCTCGCTGCCTCGTCACGGCCGACATAACGCAGTCGCCGCGGCGGTCCGATGATCTCCGTGATCAACGGCCGCACGAAGCTCCACGCGCCCTGGTTGGCCGGCTCCTCCTGGACCCACGTGACGTCGTTCGCCCGCGTATAGCGCCGGATGGCGGCGCCGAGCTCGAACGACGGGAACGGGTAGAGCTGCTCGACGCGGACCAGCGCGACGTCCACGCGTGTTGCCGCCTCGCGGGCCGCATCGAGCGAGTAGAAGATCTTTCCGGAGCACACGAGCACACGCCGCACCGCCCCCGCGTCGGGGACGCGATCGTCGTCGATCACCAAGCGGAACGCACCGGCGGCCAGGTCACGCAACGGCGAGACCGCGCGCGGGTGGCGGAGCAGGCTCTTCGGCGCCATGACGACGAGCGGCTTCCGGAAGCGACGATGGATCTGCCGGCGCAGCGCGTGGAAGATCTGGGCCGGCGTCGTCGCGTTCACGACTTGAAGATTCCGGTCGGCACAGAGCTGGAGAAATCGTTCGAGTCGCGCGCTCGAGTGATCGGGGCCCTGTCCTTCGTAGCCGTGGGGGAGCAGCAGCACGAGCCCGCTCATGCGTTGCCACTTGGACTCCGCGCTCGCGACGAACTCGTCGATCACCACCTGGGCGCCGTTGGCGAAATCACCGAACTGCGCTTCCCAGACGCAGAGCCGGCGCGGATCCGCGCTCGACATCCCGTACTCGAATCCGAGCACGCCCGCCTCGCTCAGCGGGCTACAGATCGCCTCGAGCTCCGCCTGCCCGGATGTCACGTGGTTGAGCGGAATCCACATGCGGCCGTTCGTCGTGTCGTACAGCGCGGTGTGGCGCTGGCTGAACGTCCCGCGGATCGAGTCCTGACCGCTGAGCCGCACCGGCACGCCATCCAGCAGCAGGCTTCCGAACGCGACGAGCTCCGCGGTCGCCCAGTCGATGCCCTCGCCCGCGCGAATGCGTTCGCTCCTTTCGCCGGCGAGCTTCGCGGCGCGCGGGTGGGGCGTGAAGTCGGCCGGCCACCGCGAGAGCGCGTCGCCGATCTCTCGCAAACGCCCTTCGTCGACGCGCGTGTCCGCGCGGGAGTCGTCTCCGGCCCACCCGAGCCCTTGCCACACGCCGCCGAGCGCGAACACGCGCTGCTCCGGCATCTCGCGCCGCGCGGTCGCGAGCGTTTCGTCGAGACGCGCGCGTCCTGCGTCGGCCAGCGCGCGCACGGTCGCATCGTCGAGCACGTGATCGGCCGCGAGCCGCCGGCGGTACAGCTCGACCACTGTTGGATGAGTCCTGATGCGCTCGTACATGACCGGCTGCGTGAACGTCGGGTCGTCGAGTTCGTTGTGCCCGTGGCGGCGATAGCAGACGAGGTGGACGAAGACGTCGGTCCGGAACTTCTGGCGGTAGCCGACCGCCAGCCGCGCGGCCTGGACGGCGGCCTCCGGATCGTCGGCGTTGACGTGGACGACGGGCACGTGCACCACGCCGGCCAGATCGGACGGATAGCGGGTGAAGAGGTACTCCGACGGCGCGGTCGTGAACCCGACCTGGTTGTCGACGATGACGTGGATCGTGCCGCCGGTCGTGAAACCGTCGAGTGCCGAGAGCGCCAGGGTCTCGTACACGACGCCCTGCCCGGTGAACGCCGCTTCGCCGTGCACCAGGATCGGGACCACGCGGCAGCGGTCGCGATCGCTGCGGTAACTCTGCTTGGCCCGCACCAGGCCTTCGATCACCGGATCGATCGCTTCCAGGTGGCTCGGGTTCGGACTGAGCGACAGGTGCACCGTGCGGCCGCGGGACGTCGTGACGTCGCGGGAATAGCCGAGGTGATACTTCACGTCGCCGTCGCCGTGCACGTCCTCGGGCAGGGTCGCGCCTTCGAACTCCGCGAAGATCATCTCGTACGGTTTGCCGAGCACATGCGCGAGGACGTTCAGGCGGCCGCGATGCGCCATGCCGAGCACGAGCTCTTCGACCCCGCGCCGGCCCGCCGCCTCGACGGTCGCGTCGAGCAGCGTGATGAGCGATTCGCCGCCCTCGAGCGAGAATCGTTTCTGTCCGGGATAGCGCGCCTGGAGGAACTGCTCGAATCGCTCGGCGGCGAGGAGCCGCGTGAAGATGTCGCGGCGTTCTTCGGGCGCCAGATCAGGCCGATTGCGGCACGGCTCTATGTGCGCTTCCAGCCACACACGCCGCTCCTGGTCGGAGATCCCGAGGTATTCGACAGCCAGGTGGTCGGTGTACGTCTCCCGGAGCGCGCGGAGGAGCTCGCGCAACGGGCCGCGCTCGCCGCCGCGGAGCGGCGTCCACTCGATTTCCGCGTCGAGATCGCTCTCGGTGAAGCCCCACCGGTCCTGCTGGAGAAACGGATGCTGGCGCGGGCTCTGACCGAGCGGATCCAGATCCGCGATCAGGTGGCCGAATTCGCGGTAGCGGTGAACGAGCTCGCCGACCTGCGTGGTGGGAGACCGCCGATCGGTGGCGGCGGCGCCGTTCCGCGCCAGCTCGTATCCGGCGAAGACGAGCCGCCAGCGCTCCTCGACGGCCGCAGGATCCCGGCAATAGTCACGGTACAGGGATTCGACGTACTCGGGATTCCCGCGCGCGACTTCGTCCAGCCACGTCATCAGCCCATCACTTCGTGGGGGGCCCCGAAATGGCCCCCCACACCCCCCAACGCTCGCAGCGCGCTGGCAAAGCCAGACGCGCTCCTCGACCGCTCGTTACACGGACGGGCTCGGTGCCTGCATGCACGATGGCGGTAACTCGTGACATCGCGGTCAGGTACAGCTTACAGGTGAGAGGACGGGACCTCTACACGAGCGGCCAGGGATAACGATGCCCGCTCGCGTCGACCGGGAAGCACCCGGCCGAGATCACTCCCGAGACGCGGCGAATCAGCGCGTCACGCTCGTCGGCGTCGAGCAGGTCCATCACGTTCTTCGGCACGCCCGCGCTGACGAGCCGCCGCAGATCCGTGAGGATCGCTTCGGGAATCGGCTCGCCGCCGAAGTCCCAGATGACCGTGCGAAGCTTCGGATCGACGTGGAACGTGAGTCCGTTGTCGATCGCGTACACGTTGCCGTCGGGCCCGAGCAGGCAGTGGCCGCTCTTCCGATCGGCGTTGTTCGTGATCAGGTCGAACACGCACACGCGCTCGAGGCGGGCGCGGTGCGCAGGATGCTCACGCAGCGTGAAGTAGTGCTGCTCGAAGTCGGCGTCGATGAAGAACTGGAGCGATCCTTCACCGTGCGGGCCCTTGCGCTTCACGGTCAACGGCACCAGATCCCAGCCGAGCGCCTCCGACAGCCGGTAGGCCGCGATCTCGCGCTTGTAGAGGCCGGACGGGAAATCCCAGAGCGGGCGCTCGCCGCGCTGGGGCTTGTACACCGCGCGGGTGCGGGTGTCGTCGAGCGCGACCTCCACCAGGAAGGTGAAGTTGCTGCTCCATGGGAGCCGGCCCTTGACGGTGATCGCGCCGCGCGTGATCAGATCGCGGACCGTCGGTTCGCTCGTCCTCACGGCTCCGCTGGAACGTGACCCGGCGCGTGACCGTTGCTCCGCGGGCAGATGTGACCTTCCGGGTCCTTCGGCTGGCTACACATGGGGCAGAGCGGGCGACCGGACTGCATCAGCTCGCGCGCGCGCTCGACGAACGCCGCGGCCTGCGCGCGCGTGATGAAGATGCGGGCGGCCGCCGCTTCGGCGGTGCTGTCCTCTTCTTCCTGTTGCTCCTCGATCTCCACGACCATGCGGTCGCGGTCCTTGTCGTATCCGACGGCGATCGATCCGACGACGAAGGCCGGCGAGATCGGCTCGAGCAGCGTCAGGTCGGCTGGCCGCGCGCCGGCGGGGGCGGGAAGCTGCGCGAGCAGTCCCGCCATGTAGTCGCCGAGGGCGCGCACCTGCTCCTTCTCGACCTTGACGGTGAGCAGCGTGTTCCGCTCTCGGGACTGGAGATAGAACACGCGCTGGCCGGGCGGGCCGATCGTCCCCGCGGTGAAGTGATCGGGCGTTTCCAGCCGGAGGGATTTGGGATCGCTCATCGTTTCTGAAGCCAGCCGAGGTCGCCGTCGATCGAGTTCACCGTCAGGACCATCGTGCCGGCGGGCCAGTACGCGACCGCCGTGATGGAGCCCGTGGCGATCGCGATGCGCTGGAAGAGATCGAGATGAACGCCGAGCGCGTGCGCGACCAGCGCCTTGATGGGATCGGCGTGCGACACCACCACGACCGTCTCACCGCGATGCCGCTCGACGATGCGCTCGACGGCGGACACGACGCGCGCCTGCATCTCCATGAACGACTCGCCGCCCGGGAAGCGGAATCCGCTGGGATGACGCTGCACCGCGTTCCACTCCGGCTTCTTGCTCAGCTTGTCGAGCGATTGCCCGGTCCAGTCACCGGGATCGAGGTCGGCGAGATCGCGATCGACCCGCACCGCGCACCCGCGCTCGCGCGCGATCGGGGCCGCGGTCTCGCGCGCCCGCTCCAGCGACGAAGCGTACACCGCGCCGATGCGGGGAAGCGCGGCGATCCTCTTCGCCGCGTTCTCCGCTTGCCGCTGGCCCTCGTCGGCCAGGTGGAGCCCGGGTGATCGGCCGGGGAGCAGCTTGCCGGTCGTGGGCGTCTGACCGTGACGGACGAGCAGCGCGAGCGTCGGTTTCGGGCGCGATCGTGTCGCTGGCACCGGTTATCGTGAGCCCGCGCGGGCGCCGAGAGGCGCGCGGACGCGCCTGAGAGCGAGCGAGGCGACGAGCGGCGACGTGACCGGCACCTCGCGAATCGTGACGTCGATCCCCGCGAGCGCGAGCGCGTCTTCCACCGCGTTCGCCATGGCGGGCGCGCCGGGAATCGCGCCGCTCTCGCCGACGCCCTTGATGCCGAGATCGTTGATGATCGACGGATGCTCGGTCAGCGCGACGGTGATGCCGGGCAACTGATCGGCGCGGGGAATCGCGTAGTCCATCAGGCTCCCGGTCACCAGCTGACCGGCCTCGTCGTAGAGCACGGCCTCCATCAGCCCGGCGCCGATGCCCTGGGCGGCGCCGCCCTGGAGCTGCCCTTCGACGATCATCGGATTGATCGCGCGGCCGGGATCGTGCACGACGACGTACTGCATGAGCCGCACGGCGAACGTCTCGACGTCCACTTCCACGACCGCGGCGTGCGTCCCGAACGCCCAGGTCACGGTGTCGGGATAGAACCACGTGCACGCGTGCAGGCCCGGCTCGCCGAGCGCCCGCAACGCTTTCGATCGGACCGCTGCCTGCGCGACGCGGCCGAGCGGGAGCGCGCGGCTCGGCATGCCGGCGACGAACGCGCGGCCGTCTTCGACGCGGACGTCCTCCGCCGCGCACTCGAGCAGCTCGGCCGCGACGCGCTGCGCGCGAGATCGGACCTCGCGGGCCGTGTGCGCCACCGCCGGACCGGCGTTGGCCGCGACGCGACTGCCGCCGGTCCCCATCCCGAACGGAAACACGGATGTGTCGCCGGTGACGACGGTGACGTCCTCGAACGGCGCGCCGAGCTCCGCGGCCGCGATCTGCGCGAGCGTCGTGGCGTGTCCCTGGCCCTGCGCCGTGACGCCGATCATCACGTAGACCTGGCCGCTCGGGTCGACGCGAACCGTCGCGCCCTCGAAGGGGCCGAGCCCGGTGCCTTGCAGATAGCACGCGAGCCCGATGCCGATTCGAAGCGGGCCGTGGGCCGGCGCCTTCTGCCTTTTGCGCCAGTCGTCGTACCCGAGCAGTCCGAGCGCGCGCTCGAAGGCCGCCGGGAAGTCGCCGGGGTCATACGTCATCGGCACGCCGTCCTTGTACGTGAGGCCCGGCCGATACGGCATCGCGTCCGCGCGGATCAGATTCCTCCGGCGGACGTCGGCCGGGTCCAGACCGAGCCTGCGCGCGCCGAGATCCATGAGGCGCTCCATCACGAACACGGCCTCGGGACGGCCGGCGGCGCGGTACGCGGCGTTGAGCGTCTTCGTCGTCACGACGCTGGTGCCGACGTTGCGATAGTGGCTGACGCGATACGGCGCCGGCAGGTGGTTGACCGTGTTCATCGTCAGGCCATCGCCTTGCGCCGGGTAGGCGCCGACGTCGGCCAGGAACGAGCCGTCGATGCCGACGATGCGGCCGTCGCGATCGAACCCGATCTTCACCTGATGGACCTGATCGCGGTCGTGGCCCGTCGTGGCGAGATGCTCGCGTCGCGTCTCGACCCACTTCACCGCGCGCCCGAGCTTCACGACGGCCGCGGCGATCAGGATCTCTTCCGGGTAGACGGCGCCCTTCGGTCCGAATCCACCGCCAACGTCGGGCACGCGCACGCGGACCCGCTCCGCCGGCATCTGGAGCACCGACGCGATCGCATCGCGCACGCCGTACGGATTTTGCGTGGACGACCAGACGACAAGTGCGCCGGAGTCGCCGTCGCGATACGCGTACGCGCCCCGCGTCTCGATCGCCATGCCGGAGAGCCGCGCGTGATGGAACTGCTCCTCGATGACGACGTCGGCGCCGGCGAGGGCGCGCTCGGCGTCTCCGACGGCGCCGCGGGCCACGATCGCGGCATTGTCCGGCCATCCCTCGTGCAGCCGGGTCGCGGAGTGAAGCGCCGCGGCGGGATCGGTCAGCGCGGGCAGCGGCTCGTAATCGACCGTCACCGCCTCGAGCGCATCCGCCACGCGGTAGGCGTCGTCGGCGACGACGACCGCGACCGGCTCTCCGACGTAGCGAACGACCTCGCGCGCGAGCACCTGGATCGCGAAGGGTCGCCCTTTCTGCGACGAGGGAATCGGCCGCGCGACTTCCGGCAAGTCACGCGCGCTCCACGCCGCGACCACGCCGGGCAACGAGAGCGCGTCCCCGGTTCGCACGTCGCGAATGCGGGCGTGGGGGTGCAGGCTCCGCACCACGCCGAGCCTCAGCGTGTTCTCACGTCCGAGATCGTCGAGGAATCGTCCGGCGCCGACCAGGAGGCGGCGATCTTCCTTGCGGAGCGGAGAGGCGCCGATCGTCATGGGCGGCAGCTTACAGGACCGACTCATTCACGCCAAGGTCCCGCTCGGGTACACTCTCCGCGCTCCTCGATGACGCTTCTGGATTTTTGAGACACGGAGGACGGAATGGCGATCGATCGAAGCACCGAGCTGCTGATCGACCGGGTGCGCGCCTGGATCGACGATGCCAGACGTGTCGTGGTGCTCACCGGCGCGGGAATCTCGACCGACTCCGGCATTCCCGACTTCCGCGGTCCGCAAGGTCTCTGGACGAAGAACCCGGCTGCCGAGAAGATGGCCACGATCCAGCATTACGTGGCCGATCCCGACGTGCGAAAAGCGGCGTGGCGCTCGCGCCGGGAGCATCCGGCCTGGCGATCGGAGCCGAATCCCGGACACCTCGCGCTGGTGGAGCTCGAGCGTCGCGGCAAGCTCCACATGCTGATCACGCAGAACGTCGACGGTCTCCACCTGAAGGCCGGGTCTTCGCCGGACCGCGTGGTCGAGATCCACCGGACGATGCGCGAGGTGCTCTGTCTTTCGTGCGGCGAGCGCGCGCCGATCGAGCGGGCGATGGCGCGCGTCGAGGCCGGCGAAGAGGATCCCGCGTGTCGCACGTGCGGCGGCATCCTCAAGACGGCGACGATCTCGTTCGGGCAGGCGCTGGTCGAGCCTGATCTGCGCCGCGCCCAGGTCGCGGCGCGCGAGTGCGACCTGATGCTCGCCGTCGGCACGATGCTGTCCGTGTTCCCGATCGCCGGTGTCGTGCCAATCGCGAAGGAGGCGGGGGCGCGGGCCGTGATTCTCAACGCGCAGCGCACGGAGATGGACGATCTGGCGGACGCTGTGCTGCGCGGCTCGATCAGCGAGCTGTTGCCTCGGCTGGTTCGATAGCTCGGAAGCGCCCCGGCACAGCCGTGGCGCTCCTCGATAACGCTCTTACTCCGTCGCCAGTGCGTCGGCGGAGACCCAGGAGTGAGGTGAGCGTCGCTTCTATCGCGCGATAGTCCATGCCTCCACTCCGGTCATGTCCACGGCACCTTGCCGCCCCAGCGTCCCAGGAACGTCGTCTCCGCCGTCGGTTTGCGGTTCGTGGGCCCGAACTTCCCCTGCGGATAGCCGAGCGGGATGCAGAAGTGGAAGGTGACGTCGCGCGGGATGTCGAACATCGCGTGAAAGCGATCCATCACGTTCGGATGGAGCGTCGTCGGGACGGAGCCGATGCCGAGCGCGCGCGCGGCGAGCATCAAGTTTTGCGCCGCGGGAATCACGGAGTTGGCCGAGCCCGGCGGCACCGCGAGCGCGAAGACGACGCACGGCGCGTCCTTCATCGCGTCGGCGAGTCCCGCGGCTGAACGATAGCTCTTGTTGTCGGCCGGGATGTCCTCCTGCTTCGTCCAGCCGAACTGCTCCACGCGCTTTGCCCACCAGGCCTCGTGATAGAGCGCTCCGAACTCGCGGATGCGTGCGCGGTCGGTCACGACGAGAAAGCGAGCGACCTGACTGTTGCCGCCGTTCGGCGCGCGCATCGCCGCCTCGATGATCAGGCGGAGGTCCTCCATCGGAATCGGGTCGGGTGTGAAGCGACGGATCGACCGCTGCGTGAACATCACTTCGCCGACCGGCATCGAGAGTCGCCCGTGATCCATTCGGTGAATCTCCCTTCGGATGTCCAGGCCGGAAGAGGCCGCGCTGCTGGTGTCGATCACGACCCGATCGTGCGCGGACACGCCGGCTCGAGCGAGACGGCGCCATCATCGCCCGCGACCGACGCGATCGCAAGGACGTGCGGTAGACTCGCGAGCATGCTGGCCCCCGAGCTCCGTCGCGGACGGCCGGGGGCGCGCGGATGGCTCGTCGTCGCCGCGCTGTTCACGGTCACGTTCAGCATCTCGAACCCGTTCGCCGCGTTCGGCGTCTTCCTGCCCATCTTCGCCGACGTGTTCGGCTGGAGTCGCGGCTCGATCTCGATCGCCATTTCGCTGAATCTCCTGCTCGGCGGGGTTCTCGGGTTCGCGGTGGGCGCGATCGCAGACCGTCACGGCCCTCGATCGACGCTCGTCGTTACCGCGTCCCTGGGCGGCGCGGGATTCGCCCTGGCGGGGACCGTCACCGCGCTGTGGCAGCTTCATCTCTATATCGGCGTCATGGCCGGCGCCGGGATGTGCGGGTTCTACGTGATCGCCGCGACGACCGTCGCGCGCTGGTTCGCCCACCAGCGCGGCCTCGCGCTCGGCGTCGTGCTCACCGGATTCAATCTCGGATTCATGACGGGCGGGCCGCTCGCCGCCGTCGCGATCGAGCACCTCGGGTGGCGGGTCGCGTACGGACTGCTCGGCGGCGGATTCGGTCTGATCGGTGTCCTGGCCGCGCTGTTCGTCACGTTCCCGCCGTCAGCGTCGCCGTCGCCGAGGCAGCGGGTCGTCAGGGCGAGTCAAGACGTCGGCGGTCTCACGCTCACGGAAGCATTCGGGGAGGGTCGGTTCTGGTCGATCGGGACGGCGTGGCTGGTCAACGGCGCGGTGCTCATGACCGTCTCGGTGCACGTCGTCCCGTACGCGCGCGACGCCGGCATCAGCCTGGAGCGCGCGGCGCTGGGTCTGACCGCCTACGGCGTCGGTGCGGCGATCGCGCGCGTCGGTGTCGGCGCGCTGGCCGATCGTCTCGAAGCCCACGCGGTGATGCACGTCTGCGCGGCGATGCAGATCGCGGCCCTGCTGGCGATCGTCGTGCGGCCGTCCGAAGCCTTGCTGCTCGTCGGTCTCGGCGCGTTCGGGTTCGGCTTTGCGGGCTCGGATACGCTCTTCGTCCGCGTGGTGCCCGAGGTCTTCGGCGTCAAAGCCCTCGGCGCGATCATGGGCGTGCTCTCGCTCGGCTGGCGATGCGGAGCGGCACTCGGTCCGACGGCGGCCGGATACCTTCGCGACGCGACGGGCTCCTACGCGCTGCCGTTCGGCGCGGCGCCGTTCGCGGTCGGCCTGACCTATCTGCTGTTCGTGACAACTGCGCGGCGGCCGCGCTGAGTCGCGATTCGCTTCGGTGCCGAGCGAGTATCGCGCTCGTCGGTGTCGCGAGCGGATAGAACGCGGCCGGCGCGCCTCGTCATGGGGCGGCCGGCCGTCGGTGCTGCCTCGGCGGCCTGGAGACTAGTGCCGCGTCGGGCTCAGCGCGCCGGCCGCCGCCTTCTCCGCGGCCGGGTCGAGGCAGTTCGGGTGCCCGAACCCATTGTTCGTGTCGAAGATGATGTTGTCCGGACGAGCGTTGTCTCCCGAGACTCCGGCCGGGACAAAATCGAGATTCAGGTTGTGGCGAAGCTCCCACGCCACCATGTGGTCGCGACACGAGGTGTCGCCGCTCACGCCGACGCCACCCACGCGCGTACCGTTCTGATCGTAGAGCGCGAGCCCGCCGCCGAAGACGTTGACGCCGCCGATGCGGTGTCCAACCATCGGATCCGTCGACGTGCCGAAGGCCTGGCTGCTGCCGGCGTACGCAGCGGCGGGATCGACGGGATTGCTGTGTTGCAGGCCATAGAGGCTGCCGCCCGGTTGGACCGCCTTCCACAGATTGGCGGTCGAGAGCGCCAGCCCTTTGAGATCGCTCTTCTGTCCCTGACCGGCTTGGAGACTGAGTCCGTTCGCGGTGTTGGCTTTCTGCGCGGAGATCGCCCGGCTCAGCAACCATTGCGACTGCAGATTGTCGTTGCCGCTCTGTACGACCGCACAGACGGTGCCGTCCGCGGCGACGATCGTCGCCCACATGTCGTTGTTGAGCGTCAGATGCACGGCATTGTTGGCCGCGTTCAGTTGCGTGCGGAGCTGGTTCCAGGCGGGAACACTGGCGCACCCGGTGCTTGTCGGTGCACTGGGCTGCGGCGAATTCGCAGGATTGCTCTGTTGCGCCGTCACCGATCCGGCCGCGACTACGAGCGCGAACACGCCCAGCGCCGTCATGAGCGAACGAAACATGGAAGACTCCTTTCGTCCCGGTGTTGCTGCCAGACGGTTGTGTGTCGACGTGCGCCACTTCGACTCCTACATGGTGGACATCCTCCCTTCGCGGCGACGCTCGGAAAATCGCGCGCATTTCGGGCGCGGCGATGTTCGAGGAGCGAGCCGGCGCCCTGGACGAGCCCGTGCGCGTCGCGCGCACGGGCTGCAAGCCGAGGACCATGACGCGACGCTCGAGAGCTGCTCGAGCCGAGCGCGGATTCTGATGTGATGCCGTCGGGTTAGCGGAAGGTGAACGCCGACGTTCGTTCAGCGAACGGTTCCAGCGCACGTCTTGAGAGGCGAATTGCAGAATTCGCCTCCCGTCGTCGGTGCAAGACCGCGACGCCGACGACGCGCTCGTCGGCGTCGCGGTCGGACTTTTACTGACCCGACGTCGCGGCGTTCACCTTGATCTTGAGCGCGTTCCAGTCCGCCCCGACCGGACCCGTTCCGTCGGCCGCGGGGACGGTGGCACACGTGATGTCCGCCGACACGACGGTGTAATCCGGCTCGCTCGTCGCGCTGGCGGGCACGCCGGTCTGGAGATCGATCACGTTCGATCCGTCACACGAGGATTGGAACGCGTAGGGGAAGAGGGGCTCGGTGCCGTACGGGAACGTGTTGCCGACCGGATAGTCGGCGCTCCGATCCCGGCCGGCATCGAAGAGGATGTTGCCCGAGACCACGACGGGGGAGCCGAGCCAGGCGTTGAGCGTCGCGGTGCCGGGCAGGGTTCCATTGCCGGAGATGCCGCAGTCGTTGGGGAACGTGGCGAGGCATCGATTGTGGCGCAGGACGTTGTTGGTGAACGTGAACCCGCTCGTCGGTCCCCACGCCGAGAACGTATCTTCCCGGCTCGAAAAGCTGGTGTTGTGGTTGATGGTCACGTTCAGCGGCCAGGTGGGCAACGACCGGCTCGAGTACGTCGGATACCGGAACCGCGTTGCCGTTGACGTTC
The DNA here is from genome assembly GCA_003220195.1 of Candidatus Rokuibacteriota bacterium. Lineage (GTDB taxonomy): Bacteria > Methylomirabilota > Methylomirabilia > Rokubacteriales > CSP1-6 > AR8. Next base: position 15,445 of record QHRT01000003.1, read on the forward strand.
ACGAACAGGTTGTTCCGGATGAGGACGTTCTGCAGTTGCCCGCTCGGGTTGATGTCGTCTGTGACGAGCAGATTGAATCCCGCGACGCTGTTCTTCAGCACATTGTTCGTGAAGGTGACGTCGTGGATCGAGCACCACACACAGCCACCGCTCTGATTCCGCGGGGTGAACACACGATACCGAACCCTTGCTGATCGGCCTGGATCCAGTTGTTCTCGAACACGTTGCCGTCGACGGTCACGCGCTCGGCGTTCTTCAGCTCGAGGAGATTCTTGATGCGCCACTTCTTGCCGAAGGGCGTGCCCGACTGCGTCGAGGTCTCGGTCGTCCAGGCCGGCGGCTTGAAGAAGTAGTTCCCGGTGATGGTGATGTCGCTCGGGATCAGATTCGAGATGGTCGGGTCGCCGCCTCCCGACATGAAGTTCTCGCCTGATCCTTCGAGATAGTTGTTCTGGATCGCGAACGGACCCTGCGCGTTCCAGATGAGGATCGCCCGTGCGTCGTTCGCCGTGTCCTTGAAGTCCTTGAAGTACGAGTTGCTGACGACCAGGTTGTTCGCGTTGCCCAGGAGACCACACTTGCTGCCTTCGCCGGTCGACCCGGCGAAGTAGCTGCGATCGAACGTGATGTCGGCGGGCAGCGCGCTGTCCGCCCCTTCCGTTCCCGTCCCGAGCCGGACGAGCGTGCTGACCCAGTGGCTGGTGGAGAACTTGATTCCGACCAGGTTGTAGCCGCTCGCCGCGTGTCCGCTGATCAGCTCGGTGGCGAGAACCGGACTCCCCGATCCCGATGGCACCTCGAGAGACGGCATGAAGGTGTCGTCACTTCCGCATGGCGCGATCCGGCAATCCGACGGGCTCACGCGCCCGGACGGCAGCGACGCGAGGTCCTGGCTCTGGATCGTGATGCGCTTCGCCGCAGTCCGGTCGTAGCCCGACTTGTAGCGCAGGATGAAGTTCCCAGAATAGTGCGTTCCGGGCTGGAGCGTGATCACGGCGCCGGGGGCGGCGCAGTCGATCGCCTTCTGCAGCTCGGTGCTGTTCACCGGAGCGAGCGCCAGCGGATCGGAGCAAAGCTGGCTCGAGCCGCTCGAAAGCGTGGTCGCGCTGGCCGTGTTGGAATATGCCGACCCGGCGTTGCCGTTGTACGCCCGGACCCGGTAGTAATACGTCGTGGCGGCGCTCAGGCCGTGCTGGGGTAGGACGTGGCGGACGACGCAAGGGTCGCGATGACGCTCCACGGACCTCCCGGCGATAACGCCCGCTCGACGGTGATGGCCGTCACGCTGGTCGTCGCGTTGTTCGTCCAGTGCAGATCGATCTCACTGGAAGAGACGGCAGTCGCGGTGAGGCCGGACGGAGCCCTCGGCCTCTTGGCCGCGGCGGCTTCCGATGACAGCACCAATAGGAGAGTCACGAGCAGCGCCAGGCCTGCGGTGATACGTATCGACGGCAACTTCACCTCCACATTTCCACTGCGTACTCGGACGGCGAACGGTGGCGCCACGCCTGGAGCAAAAAGCACGCCGCATCCGAACGTCGCGACATTGGCGGCGAATGCAAATCGTTCTTTGTCACCGGGATGACAGGTTGCTGTTTCACGCCGGACGGTTCGAATCAGAAGACGCCGACCGCACGCGCGTCCTGGCGCGTGGGGTCGGCGTCGCACAGCGCGATCGCGGCTATTGGCCCGAGGTCGCGGCGCTGACTTTGCCCTCGAGGACACCCCAGTCGGCGCCGATGCCGACCGCCGTACAGGTCTCATCGACGACGTTGTACCTGGGTGCACTCATGCTGGCGGGCACGCCCGTCACGAGGTCGATTGGATTCGAGCCGTCGCAGGACGATTCGAAGGTGTACGAGCCAAAGAACGACGAGCCGAGGGGCGACGGGCCGTAGGGGAACTGGTTGCCGTCCGGGTACATGCCCGCTCGATCCTGGCCAGCGTCGAAGAGCACGTTTCCGGCGACCCGGACGTCGCATGGCGACGAGACACTGGACCCGCAAACGGCCGCAGGCCTGGAGGGCTGCTTGAACCACGTTTCGAGGCTGGGATCTCCAGGATTCGTGCCATTCCCGGAGATACCGCAGTCGTTACCGGCCGTGCACGGATTGTGGCGCGCGACGTTGTTGGTGAAGAAGAATCCGCTCGCCGGATCCCAGGCCGAGAAGGAATCTTACCGCGTCGAGAAGGCGGTGTTGTGGTCCATGGTCACGTTCATCGGCCCGGTCGGGTTCGCCTTGCTCGAATAGTTCGGCCACGGGTTCAGGAATTGAACCAGACGGCCGGCGCGGTCTGCCGCACTGGTTCCCGACGGCGCCGCGGTCGCGTTGATGTTGACGAAGAGATTGTTCTGGACGGTGACGTTCGAGAGCTGCCCACTCGGATTGATATCGTCGGTGACCAGCAGGTTGAAGCCCGCGATGCTGTTCTTGACCAGGTTGTTGGCGAAGGCGACGTTCTGGATCTTGCACCACGGACAACCGCCGCTCTGATTCCGCGGCGTGAAGACGATGGCGAACCCCTGCTGATCCGCCTGGATCCAGTTGTTCTCGAACACGTTCCCGTCGACCACGACGTTTTCGGCGTTCTTCAGCTCGAAGAGGTTCTTGATACGCCAGTGCTTTCGAAATGAGGCGCCGCGTTGCGTGGACGTGTCCGTGGCCCATTGCGTCGGCTTGAAGAAGTAGTTCTGTGTGACGCAGAGACCGGCGTACACCGGCCCCTGACCGAAATCGGCGGGGCACTCCGGACCGCTGCCGACGTTCATGCCCGGTACGAGCTGAGAAATACTCGGATCTCCACCGCCCACGATCATGTTCTCGCCCGACCCTTCCAGGTAGTTGTTCTTGATCAGGAACGGGCCGGCGGCGTTCCAGATGATGATCGGCATCGCGTCGTTCGACGTGTCCTTGAAGTCCTTGAAATAGGAGTTGCTGACGACGAGAGTGTTCGCGTTCGCGACGAGACCTTGCTTGGTGCCTTCTCCGGGCGAGCCGGCAAAGTAGCTCC
>QHRT01000262.1 GCA_003220195.1 Candidatus Rokuibacteriota bacterium
CCGGCCGTGGGGCATGATCTTGATGACCGGTCCGACGGGCAGCGGGAAGTCGACGACGCTCCACACCGCGCTGAAGGCCATCAAGACGCCGCGCAAAAACATCGTCACCGTCGAGGACCCGGTGGAGTACCGGCAGGCCGGCATCCTCCAGGTCGAGGTCAAGGGCGAGATCGGGTTCGACTTCGCCCGCTCGCTTCGCGCCATCCTGCGTCAGGACCCCGACGTGATCATGGTCGGCGAGATTCGCGACGAGGAAACCGCGCACGTCGCCGTGCGCGCGGTCGATCCCGACACGGGGCAGATCACGATTCTCAAGTACGTGATGGTTCACGATTGTGGCCGGCAGCTTCACCCGGTGATCGTCGAGGGACAGATGATGGGTGGGTTGCTCCAGGGCCTCGGCGTTCCGCTCGGCGAACGCCTCGCCTACGACGACGCCGGCCAGCTCCTGACCGGCAGCCTGATGGACTATCCGATCCCGCGCGCGGCCGACGTGCCCGACGTCGTGAGCGAGCACCTGGTGTTCTCGACGCTGCACGCGAGCGACGCGGTGTCCACCGTCACGCGCCTGGTCAACCTGGGCGTCGAGCCGTTCCTGGTGGCGACGGCCGTGAACCTGGCGGCGGCGCAGCGGCTGGTGCGGAAGATCTGTCCGCACTGCAAGGAGGCCTACGCGCCCGAGCCCGACGAGCGCGTGATGCTGGCGGACATCGCGTGGACGAACGTGCTCTACCGCGGCAAGGGCTGCCTCCGGTGTCGACACACGGGCTTCCTCGGCCGGGTCGCGCTCTACGAGATGCTGCGCATCACCGGCGACATTCGCGAGATGATCCGGTCCGAATCGTCGACCGATTATCTGCAGAAGATCGCGACCGAGAACGGCATGCTGACGCTCCGGCACGCCGGTCTGCGCAAGGTCGTGCAGGGAATCACGACGCTCGAGGAAGTGCTGGCGGTCGTCGCCGAGTAGCTATCCGCGCCGCGCGGCCACGATGAGCCGGCGGACGCGCTCGGGCGTCATCACCGGATCGCGGATGTCGAGGCGACCGTCGAAGGCGTCGTCGACCGCGTTCGCGATCGCCGTCGCTGGCGAGCACGTCGGGCCTTCGCCGACGCCGCGAACGCCGAGCGGATTGTGGTCGGTCGGGAACACCAGGTGCTCGCTCACGACGTCGGGCACGTCGGCCGCGCGCGGGATCGGATAGTCCATCAGGCTGCCGGTCAGGAGCTGGCCGGCGTCGTCGTAGGCGAGGCGTTCGCCGAGCGGAACGCCGAGGCCCTGGAGCAACCCACCCATCATCTGTCCCTCGACGATCACCGGGTGAAGCTGCCGGCCACAATCGTGAACCATCACGTACTTGAGAATCGTGATCTGCCCCGTGTCGGGATCGACCTCGACCACGGCGACGTGCACGCCGCTCGACCACGTGACCGTCGGGAGCGCATAGAAGGTCGTGTCCCAGAGCCCCGGGCCGCCTGACGCGGCGAGGGTGCGGTCGCGCAGCGCCGCGCGCGCCACCTGCCCGAGCGGCACCGCGCGCATCGGAGCGCCGACGACGAACGCCTGCCCCTGCTCGACGCGCACGTCCGTCTCGTCGCATTCGAGCAGCCGCGCGGCGACCCGACACGCCTTCTGTTTCACGGCCGCCGCCGCCGCGGCGACCGCGTTGCCCGTATTCACCGCGACGCGACTGGCTCCGGTGCCGTAGCCGTGGGGGACGAGTGACGTGTCGCCGCCGCGCACGCGGACGTCCTCGAAGCGCGCGCCCAGATACTCGGCGCACACCTGGGCGAACACCGTCTCGTGGCCCTGACCCGAGGCCGACACGCCGATCAGCACCGACACCTGACCGCGATCGTCGACCTTCACCGTCGCGTACTCGCCGGGCTGCGGACTGCCGCCCGCCTCCACGTAACCGGCGATGCCGATGCCGACGTGACGCCCGTCGCGCCGCAGTTCTCCTCGTCGTTTCCGCCAGCCGTCGTAGTCCGCCAGCTCGAGCGCGCGGCGAAGCTCGAGGGGGTAGTCGCCGCCGTCGTACCGGACCGGCACGCCGTCGCGGTAGACGAGATCGGGCGCGTAGGGCATCTCGTGCGGCTGGATCAGGTTCTTCGCTCGCACCGCGGCCGGATCCATGTCGAGGCGACGCGCCAGGAGATCGACGAGGCGCTCGATCACGAACACGGCTTCGGGACGGCCTGCGCCGCGATACGGCGAGCTCGGCGTCTTGTTCGTCACCACCGACACACCCTCGGCGCGAAAGGCCGGCACCCGGTACTGGGACGGCAGGTGATTGATCGTGTTGGTCGGCTCGTTGATGGAGAAGAGGTGATAGGCGCCGACGTCCTTCACGATCCGGACGTCGAGGCCGAGAATGCGGCCGTCGCGGGTGGCGGCAAGGCGCGCGTCGTGTCGTTGCTCGCGCGCGTGATGGGAGCTCTGCATGAACTCCGTGCGCGTCTGGATCCATTTCACAGGTCTCCGCAGGCGATACGCGAGCGCGGGAACCAGCACGTCTTCCGGGTACACGGCGATCTTCGGCCCGAAGCCGCCCCCGGTGTCCGGGACGATCACGCGGATGTTCTCGGCCGGCAGCTTCAGCACGGTGGCCAGGGAATTGCGGAGCGCGTAGGGCGCCTGGTGGCCGGCCCAGACGGTCAGCATCTCCGCATCGGGATCGAACGACGCGCACACCGCGCGGGTCTCGATCGGCATCGACGTCACGCGCACGTGCTCGAGGCGCGCCTCGACGACGACGTCGGCGGTGGCGAACGCGCGGTCGACGTCGCCCGTGACCTTCGCGATTCGCCCGACCACGTTGTCCCGGCCGCGATGGACTTGCTCGGCACCGGGTCCGAGCGCCTCCTCGGCGTCGAGCACCGCGGGCCAGGGCTCGTACTCGATCGCGATCTTCTCCACCGCGTCCGCGGCGCGATAGCGATCGTCCGCCAGGACGAGGGCGATCGGTTCGCCCACGTAACGCACTTCACCCCGGGCGAGCGCGTGCTGCGGTCTCGGGGAATCGTGCGTGAGATACGGGTTCGTCGCGTCCGTCGTCGCGGCCGGCAGCGGCGCCGCGAGCTCCGGCAGATCGCCGGCGACGAAGGCCATCACGCCGGGCAGCGCCGCGGCCGCGCTCGCATCGACCCGCACCAGCCGCGCGCGGGCGTGCGTCGAGCGGGCGAAGGCCGCGTGGAGCAATCCCGGAAGGCGGACATCGTCGACGAAGCGCCCGCGGCCGAGGAGCAGTCGCTCGTCTTCCTTGCGTCGCGGCGACTGGCCGATCACGGCGTGCCTGCTCCCTCGGCCCGAAGGGACGTGGCGCTCATCGCGAGCCGACTTCACCACGACGATCGGTCGCGATGCAAGCCCGCCACGCTTCGAGGTCGGCGCCGCGCGGGCCTGTCGCCCGATGCCATCGGCGCGTTCGTGGGCTGTGTTACGGTGATGTCGCCATGCCGATCCCGGCCGACATCGCGCACGGCTGACGATGGGCGAGACCCGCGTCGACCTGCTCCATCTCCTGGAAGATCTGCGGGACGCGTACCCTGGCGCGACCGAAGAGACGATCCTCACGGAGGTCGTGGCCAACGCGCTCGACTCCGGAGCGGCGACGATCACGCTGACCACGAGCCCGGCCGACCGTACCGTGACCATCGTCGACGACGGCGCCGGGATGCGCCGCGCCGAGCTGCGACGCTATCACGATATTGCGTCCAGCACGAAGACACGGGGGACCGGCATCGGGTTCGCCGGCGTCGGGATCAAGATCGGTCTCCTCGTCAGCGAGGAGGTCACGACCGAGACGCGACTCGGCCGACATCACATCGCCACGACCTGGCATCTCACATCGCGGCACCGTGCCCCGTGGAAGTGGATCCCGCCGCCGGGGTTGGTGGCGCAGCGGGGCACCGCGGTGCGGTTGACACTGACGAATGCGCTCTCCCCGCTGCTCGACCCGGGGTTCGTCGAGACGACGCTGGTGCGGCACTTCCAGCCGCTGTTCGAGCCGGCGCTCGCAGCGTTCTTGTCGTCGCACTATCCGCACGGCGTTCGTCTTCTCCTGAACGGCATCGTGCTTCAGCCGCGCGGGACCGCAGCCGCCGAGACGGCGCCGATCGCCGTCCGGCTGTCGCGCAAGCGCAAACCCGCGGCAGTCGGCTTCATCGTGCGGGACGGGTTGCCACTCCGCGAGGACGATCGAGGCATCGCCATCAGCACGTTTGGCAAAGTCATCCGTCGCGGCTGGGACTGGCTCGGCATCGCGCCGGCCGCCCCGGACCGCACTGGCGGGCTGATCGAGGCGCCCGCGCTCGCGGAGTGCCTCACGTTGAACAAGGCCGATTTCATCCGCGCGGGTGCTCGCGGCGCCACGTACCTCGCATATCGCAAGGCGATTCAGGAAGCCGTCACGCGCCAGCTCGAGGCCTGGGGCGATCTGCACGAGAGCGCCGAGCGAGGACACCGGCGGGCCGCCCGTCCGGTGGAGCGCGACCTCGAAACCGTTCTCCTCGATCTGGCCGAAGACTTTCCGATGCTCGCGGCGCTGGTGGAGCAGCGCACCGGCGGGCAGCGGACGTTGCCGGTGGATCGTTCCGGCCGCGACATCCTGAGCGAGACCAGTGTTCCAGCTCTGGCGGTCGAGGAAGCGGTGACCGCACCCGGCGCTCCGGGGCACGCGATCGGCTCCATGGACACGGAACGCAGCGGGGACGTTACGACGCCACCGCCCGCGGGCCGGAGCGACGCGACGCTTCCGAGCGCCATGCGCGACATCGCCGATGCTGGCGAGAGCTCGGTCGCCGCCGACGCGTCGACGTCCCGCCGTGAGCGGCGTCCGGCGCGCTACGGGCTGAACATCCAGTTCGAGCAACGCCCGGGCGATTCCGAGCTGGCACGATTGATCGAGTCGACCGTATGGGTGAACGAGTCGCATCCCGCGTACCGTCGGGCGGCAGTATCGCGGTCGGAGGGGTACCACGTCGCGGTGGCCGCCGCGATGGCGCTGGCCGCCGTCGCCGTCGAGCCGGCGAAGGAACACGCGTTCGTGACCGCGTTCCTCGCGAGCTGGGGCACCGCGATCGAACGGCGAAAGCGCGGACGGCGTCGATGACGTCCGGCGAGAGGGAAACGAGACGAGCGATGAGTGATCCGACACACCTCCCCACGTGCGATCTCTGCAAGGCCGCCCGCATCACGCCCTGGTATCACGAGGACGACATCTGCTGGATCGCCGAGTGCGAGATCTGCGAGGTGCCGATGGTCGTGTGGCGCTCGCACGGCGTCACGCCGCCCGCGGAGCATCTGGCCCACATGCACGCGCGGCTGCGCGAGGTCGCGGAGAGCGAGCTCGGCGAGATCTACATCGACGACCACATGCGCAACATCCCGGACCACTACCACGCGCACGGCCGGCCGGCGAACGGGTTCTTCGGCTGGGACGCGAAAAAGCGCAGGAAGGCCTGACCCGTGGCGACCGCGCACCTGAACGGCATCGACGTGCACTACGAGGACGGCGGAAGCGGTCCGGCGCTGCTCTTGAGTCACGGCTACTCCGCGACGCTCCGGATGTGGGATGCGCAGCGCCGGGTGCTCGAGGACCGGTACCGGCTCATCACCTGGGACATGCGCGGTCACGGTCTGACGGAGAGCCCGAAAGATCGCGCGCGGTATTCCCTCGACCTGACCGTCGCGGACATGCAAGCGTTGCTCGACTCCTACGGCGTCGATCGCGCGGTGATCGGTGGGCTCTCGCTCGGCGGCTAGGTCTCGCTCGCGTAGTCCGGCATACTCTCGTAAAGAAGTCTGGCAGGGTCGTTGATTCGCATCTGCGGCCGGCTTATAAGCCCCGAGTCGGAGACCTTTTCGAATGATGGTTGCCCCCAGTGGGCCGGATCTTCGGATGTTCGTCTTGGACGCGATGCAGGATGACATCGAAGACTTGGCGTCCGTCATGCGATATCTGGTCGA
>QHRT01000230.1 GCA_003220195.1 Candidatus Rokuibacteriota bacterium
GATCGGTCCGGAATGCGCGAGGCAGCAGGTGAAGTGCGTGACCGTGATGAGCCAGAACTGCGGCGTCCGCGCCACGTCCAGGAGCGCCAGGTCCGGCTCGCGACCCGAACGCCGACCCGGCGACACGAGACTTCGGTCCTCACGGATCAGGAGCGCGAGCGGGATGATCGTGAGCCACGCGAGATCGCCGAGCACGAGCATGGCCAGTCGCCAGTCGAACTCGCTGATGAGCCAGCGCGTCAGTGGCGCGATCGCGAACGTGCCGAGGCCGGAGCCGGCGGCGACGAACCCGACGGCCAGCCCGCGGTTCGTCTTGAACGCGTTCGAGACGGTCGTCGTAAGGGGCGCGTAGAACGCGCCGACCGCGAGGCCGACCAGACCTCCGAACGCGGCGCCGAACTGCCAGAGCGTCGTCGCCTGGCTTCCGAGAACGAGCCCGAGACCGAGCAGCAATCCGCCGGCGACGACGACCACTCGCACGCCGGAGCGCCCCGACAGGAGCCCCCACACGAAGGACCCGATGCCGTACGTGATCCACGTCAGGAGCGCGACCGCCGAGACGTCGGTGCGGCTCCACCCGGTCGCTTTCTCGATGGGCTCCAGGAACACCCCGAGCGAGAAGAGCGCGCCGCTTCCCGAGCCGACGATGGCCATCGTCGCGACGAGCAGGGTCCACCGACTCGCGACGGGACTCACGATCAGCGATCCGCTCGCCGGGTCAGCTCGTGGACACGATCGAGCGCGGAGCGGTCGGTCGTGTCACGAGCTCTGAGCTCCTCGCGGAGCCGCGCCACGATCACCTGCTCGTCGCCTGGCTGCAGATTGATCGGATCGATCGCGATCTCGTCCGCGTAGCCGCCCTGGTGGGCGCCCTGCTGCACGTAGATGTGCGGCTCTCCCTGGGCCAGGGCCACCTGGACCGCGTGGCCCGACGGCCCGATCCACTCGGGCGTGAAGTAGAAGACCGCATGAGGAAGGACACGGTTGACCGGATCCTGCTCGACCACGGCACGCAGGCCTGGCAGGTCAGCGAGACCATCGACGATCGTCGCGCAGACGTCGCGGTACCGTTTCATCTCCGCCGCTTCGTCTTCGGCCATGAAGATCTCGAGCGCGGTGAGGAGTCCTGCGATCTCTTCCTTCGACGTCTTCGCCGCCCGGCCGAGCGCCTGGTTCGGGCTCGCGTTGAGCGTCACCGCCCGCACGAGGTCACGCCGGCCCGCGAGGATTCCGGTGCTCTGCGGCCCGCGGATGCCCTTGCCGCCGCTGAAGCTCACGAGATCGGCGCCGAGGCGCAGAAATTTCGTCAGGTTGTCGCGCGGCGGCAGCATCGACGCCGCGTCGACGATGACGGGGACGCCGCGACGGTGTGCGATCGCGATGACCTGTTCGAGCGGAAGGATGCCCGGCGGGCTCGTGAACGGTGAGATCAGATACGCGACGGCGGCGGTGCGATCCGTGATCGCGTCCTCCAGCTCGAACGGCTGCGTCCGGCGCGCGAGCCCGATCTCGACCAGCGTGCCGCCCGCCACCCGGTACGCCTGGTCGTACGCGAAGCGATGCGCGCGCTGGATGACGATCTCGTTCTTCATGCCGCGCGTGTCGGGAAGCCGGGTGATCTTCCCCGGATCGTCGCCCGCGATGCACGCGGCCGCTTGCAAGATCAATCCGGCGCTCGCGCCGGCGGTGACGAACGCCGCCTCGGCGCCGAGCATGCGCGCGATCGCGGCGCCGGCGACCTCGTTCAGCTCGTCCATGTTCACGAGGACGCGCGAGGCTTCGCTCATCGCTTCGAGCGCTTCCGGGCGCAGGAGCGTTCCGCCGTAGCGGGTCGTGGTGCCCGAAGCGTGAATGATCCGGCGCACGCCGAGCTTCCGATAGATCGCGGGGAGAGCGTCCATCCCGATCTTCTCCTGGATCAGACGTCGTTGTCTGCGCAACGCATCGTACGGTACGTGGTGCCCAAGACGGCGTCAACGACGCGAAAATTTTGTCAGCGGATGCCGGCGCGCATGAAGCTCTGCACGAACTGACGCTGGAACAACAAGAACGCGACGAGCAACGGGCCGGACGTGAGCAGGGTGGCCGCCGTGATGATCGACCAGTCCACGCCCTGATCGCCCGACGAGAAGACCTGGAGCCCGACCGTCACCGGCCGCGACCCGACCGAGTTCGTGACGATCAGCGGCCACAGGAAGTTGTTCCAGTGGTAGCTGACCGAGACGAGCGCGTAGGCCAGAGCATCTGGAGAAACCCGGCGCCCTCGACGCGCGCCGCCTCGTCCAGCTCGCGCGGCACCGTCTTGAACGTCTGCCGGAGCAGGAAGATCCCGAAGGCCGAGGCCATGTAGGGGAGCCCGATGGCGACGACCGTGTCGAGCAGACCGAAGCGACTCATCGTCCGGTAGTTCTCGACGATCAGCACGTCGGGCATCACCATGAGCTGCATCAGGACGAGCATGAAGAGCACGTCGCGCCCGACGAAGCTGAAGCGCGCGAAGGCGTACGCGGCGAGCGTGCACAGCATGAGCTGCGCGGCGAGCGTCAGCGTGACCAGGAGAAAGCTGTTCAGGAAGTAGCGGGCGAACGGCGCGGCCTCCCACGCGTGGACGAAGTTCTGGAGGGTGAGCGGGGCGGTGAGCGCGAGCCGCGTCGAGTATTCCGGCGGATGAAACGCGGTCCAGAACGCGTACGCGAGCGGCAGGATCCAGAGCAGCCCGAGCAGCCACGCCGCCGCGGTTTCGACGAACCAGCCGAATCGAGGAGCGCCCCGGCGCAGCCGGGGCGCTTCCGAGCGGCGGGGGGATTGGGGGGCCATTTCGGGGCCCACCATGTCATCGGTTTCGATCGCGCGGCCGCGCCAGCCGCTCATCGGTAATGAATGCGGCGCTCGAGCACCGCGAACTGCACGATCGCGGCGGTCGCCAGGATGCCGAGCACCACCATCGTGAGCGCCGCGGCGTACGAGGTGTCCCAGAACCTGAAGCCGACGTCGTAGAGGTAATAGAGCAGGAGCGAGCTCGCGTTGTCCGGGCCGCCCCTGGTCATCACGACGACGTGATCGACCAGCCGGAACGAGTTGATGATCGCGTTGACCAGCACGAACAGCGTCGTCGGCATGAGGAGCGGGAACGTGACGCGCCGAAAGACATACCAGCGTCCCGCGCCTAGAAGATCATGAAGAAGCCGGCGTCCTTCCAGACGGCCACCGCCATCAGGCACGGCAGCACGGTCTCGCGATTGCCGAGCCAGTTGTGGCTGCCGGCGCCGAACGGCCGCAGCACGGTGTCGAGCAGACCGTAGCCCGGCGTGTAGAAGAAGAGCCAGATGTTCGCGACCGCGATCATCGGCAAGATCGTCGGCGTGAAGTACGCGAGCCGCACCAGGCCGCGGCCGGCGAGCTTGCCGTTCACCAGCACGGCCATCAGCATCGCGAGAGCGATCGACAGCGGAATCGTGCCGAGCGCGTAGAGCGCGTTGTTCCGCAGCGATTGCCAGAACACCGGGTCGGCGGCCATCGCGTGATAGTTGTCGAGACCGATCCACACCGCCGGGCGTGCGCCCTTCGGCGTCGACTGGAAGCTGTGATAGAGCGTCGTGACGGTCGGGTAGTGCGTGAAGGTGACGAGCAGCGCCAGCGCCGGCAAGAGCAGCAGCCAGCCGTAGACCTGGATGCGCGTGCCGGGCGCGAGACGCACGTCAGCGACGAGACGAGCGCAGGATGCGGTCGGCCTCGGCCTGCGCGTCCTTCATCGCCTGCGCCGAGGATTTCGCGCCGGTGAGCGCCGCCTGCAGGCCGTCGTTCAACGCCTTCGTCACCCGCTGGTTTTCGTGCGTCGAGAGCTCCGCCACCGCGAACTGGAGCTGATCGCGCGCGACCGCCGCGGCCGGAAAGCCGGCGACGTACTTCTTCATCTCCGGCGTCTCCCAGGCGTCCGGCCGCACCGCCACGTACCCGGTGTCGATGCCCCACTCGGCGGCGCGCTTCGGCGACGTGATCCACTTGACGAACCGGAGCACCGCCTGCTGCTGCGCCGGCGTGCTCTTCTTGAACAGGTAGAAGTTGCCGCCGCCGGTCGGCGAGCCGCGGCGCTTCTGCGCCGGCAGCATCGCGACGCCGAACGGGAACTTCGCGTTGGTGCGCACGTTGGTCAGGTTCCCGGTGGTCGTCCACATCATCGCCATCTTCTTCTCGAAGAAGTCCTTCGGCGTGGTGCCCCACTCGATGATGCCCGCCTGCATGACCTTGTGCTTCTGGCCGAGGTCGACCCAGTACTGCACCGCCTCGATCACCGCGGGCTTGTCGTAGTAGGTCTGCGTCCCGGCCTCGTTCATCAAGAGCACGTCGTTCTGCGTGGTGAGGCCCTGGAAGAGCCAGTACGGGAATCCGGACGAGGGGATCTGCAGGCCCCACTGCGTGACGTTGCCGCTCGCGTCGCGCTTCGTCAGCTTCTTCGCGAACTCGAGCATCTCCGTCCAGTTCGCGGGCGGCCGGTCGGGATCGAGGCCGGCCTCCTTGAACGCGTCCTTGTTCCAGTAGAGGACGATGGTCGAGCGCTGGAACGGAATGCCCCACGTCTTGCCGCCGGTCTGGCTGTTCAGCATGAACGCCGGGAAGAAGCTCTTGAGCCAGGCGCGATCCTCCGCCGTCTTGATCAGGTCGTCCCACGGCAGGATGGCGTCCTCGTCGATCAGCGTGAACATGTCGGTCGACAGCAGCACCGACGTCTGCGGCGGCTCGCCGCTCTTCACCGCGGTCAACGCCTTCACGATGCTTTCTTGATAGGTGCCGGAGTAGATCGGCTTGACCTTGATGCCCGGGGTCTCCTTCTCGAAGTCCGCCGCGAGCCCATCGATGATCTTCGTGACCGGCCCACCGACCGCGACGGGATAGTAGAAGGAGATCTCGGTGGTCTGGGCGTGACTGGACGCTGCCGCGCCGGTGATCAGCGCGACCGCGATGGCAAGGGCCACGGCTCTCATTCGCGTCCTCCGTGTTTCGTGTCTGGCGTCGCGAGTATCGGTTCTCAGCGAGCGCGCCGGGTCGCCGTCGCGGTCGCCGCCGCATCGTCGTGACGCCGACCGGTCGTCGCGTCGAAGACGTGTACGACGGCCGGCGACCATCCAAGCCGAATTTCCGCGCCGGCGACCACATCGATTCCGCCGGGCACGCGTGCCGTCACGAGCGTCTGGCCTACCCCGCACACCACGAGCGAATCGGCGCCCAGGTACTCGGCGCTCACCACGCGCGCCGCGATGCCACCGGTCCCGCCCAGCGTCACGTCCTCCGGGCGGACACCGAGCAGCAGCCCCGCGCCCTTGCCTTCGAGCACCGTCGGGCCTTCGGTGCCTTCGAGCACCGCGCCGGCAGGTCCATCCATCAGCGGCAGGACGTTCATGGGCGGCGTTCCGATGAAGCGCGCTGCGAAGACCGACGCCGGTCGCGCGTAGAGCGCCGCCGGCGTCGCGTCCTGAGCGACGCGGCCGTTCTCGAGCAGGATGACCTGGTCCGCCATCGTCATGGCCTCGGTCTGATCGTGGGTGACGTAGAGCATCGTCATCCCGAGCTTCTGCTGGAGCGCGCGGATCTCGCGGCGCATCTCGGCGCGCAGCTGCGCATCGAGATTCGAGAGCGGCTCGTCCATCAAGCAGACCGGCTTCTCGGCGATGATCGCGCGCCCGAGTGCCACGCGCTGTTGCTGGCCGCCGGACAGCTGGGACGGCTTGCGATCGAGCAAGAGCTCGAGGCCGAGCAACGTTGCGACACGCGCGAGCCGCGCTTTCCGCTCGACCGCGGGCACCCGGCGGACTCTGAGACCGAACACGATGTTCTCCAAGACGCTGAGATGAGGGAACAGCGCGTACGACTGGAAGACCATCGAGATGTGCCGCTCGGCGGGTGGGAGATTCGTGACGTCGTCGCCGCCGATCAGGATCACGCCGGACGTGAGCGACTCGAGCCCGGCGATCAGTCGGAGCGTCGTCGACTTTCCGCACCCCGACGGACCGAGCAGGACGACGAGACTTCCGGCGCGCACGTCGAAGCTGACGTCGTCGACGGCGTTCGTGGCGCCCCAGGCTTTCGTGACGTGACGGAGCGAGATCGCGGACACGAAGATTCCCCGGCGCCGAAAGTAACACAGGGACGTTGCGGATCAGCGTGCGGGGGAATGGCACGAGCAACGCTCGGTATCGGCAACACAACCGAGCGCGAAGTCGAGGAGCGCCCCGGCGAAGCCGGGGCGCTTCCGAGCGTCGGGGGGCTTGGGGGGGCCCGTCTAGGCCCCCCATGTCATCAATTCAGCTTGTAGAACCCCATCGCGCCGCCCGCCAGGATCTGGTGCTTCGTCTCGGCGGAGAGCTCCTTGCGGTTCGCGATCAGGTCCGGCGCGCCGGGGAAGAAGCCGTCGGCGTGCGGATAGTCGGTCGCCCAGAGAATCTTGTGAGGCCCGATGTAGTCGGCCAGCACGCTCAGGTTGCCCTCGACCGGCTCGAACGAGATCCAGCAGTTGCGCCGGAAGAGCTCGCTCGGGCGGATCGTCAGTCCCGAATCGTTGAAGCCCTGGTCGTCGAAGTGCCGGTCCATCCGATCGAGCCACGGCGCGATCCATCCGCCGCCCGACTCGAGGAACGCGATCCGCACGCGCGGGAAGCGCTCGCAGACGCCGCCCCAGATGACGCTGAGCGCGGCGAGCATCATCTCCATCGTGTGCGAGATGATGTGACGCGCGCCGCGGCCCTCGAAGCGATCCACGCCGACGGTCGGCATGCCGCCGCTCGAGCCCTCGTGCAGGCCGATCGAGAAGTCGAGCTCCTGCGCTTCCTCCCAGAACGGACGGTAGTCGGGATGGTCCAGCATCCGGCCGTTGTACGGATTCGGGCGGAGGAATCCACCGCGCATGCCGAGTTGCTTGCGCGCGAACTTCATCTCCTCGATCGCGAGGTCGATCGACTGCATCGGCAGCATGGCGACGCCGAAGAGCCGGTCCGGGTACGGCGAGCAGTAGTCGGCGAGCCAGCGGTTGTAGGCGCGGCACATCGCGGCGGCGAGCTTCGGATGCTCCACCGCGCCCGAGAAGAGCCCGATGCTCGGATAGAGGAAGGCTGCGTCGATGCCGTCCAGATCCATGTCCGGGATGCGCGCGTGCGGATCGAAGCCGCCGCGGCGCCCGTCGGCGTACATCATCGTGTCTTCCGCCACGGCGCCCTGGCGGGCGCCGATCGCGCCGAGGCGCCCGAGGCCCTTCGGATTGCCGAGGACCTTGCCTTCGAGGAGCAACCGTTCCTTGCCGTTGTCACCGATGATGATCTGCGGCCCGCGGTCCCGGTACGCGGGGTCCATGTACTTGTCCCACAGCTCCACGGGCTCCAGGATGTGGCCGTCGGCGTCGATGCGGTTGTACGTGCGGCTCATGGACACCCTCCATTCGCGCGATGCGTGTGTGGCCGAGAATCTTCCGAAACCCCGGTGGTGTCAACCGACGAGTATCGATGACATCCATCGCCGCGCGGACATCACCAACGAGTCTCTCGCTGGCAGCGGCGTTGCACTTGTACGAGACACGCGATGGCTCACGTCTGGAGAGTTCCCGAGCCGGACCGTCCGCCCGAGCCGATTCGCCCGCGCCGCGCCCGCCGCCCTGGCCGCCTGCTCGCGTTCGGTCGCCGCGCATCGCGATGGCTCCTCTGGACCATTGCGGGCATTGCCGCGTTCCTGCTCCTGGTCTGGATCGCCTCATATCTGGCCGACCGCCCGCTGACGTCGTACATGGAGCGCCGGGTGAACTCGCGGCTCAAGGGCTATTCGGCGTCGCTCCGCCGCGCGCATTTCAACCCGTTCATGTTCTCGATGAACCTCTACGACGTGCAGCTCGTCCAGGACGCGCATCCCGAACCGGCGATCGCGGCGTTTCCGCACATCTGGGCGGATCTCGAGTGGTCGTCGCTCTTGCACGGGCGCCTGGTCGCGAAGTTCGACTTTTACGATCCCGTGCTCTACGTGGACCGGAACCATCTCCAGCAGGAAGCGAAGGATCCGACGCCGGTGACCCAGCACGGCTGGCAGGAGGCTCTGGAGGAAGTCTACCCGTTCAAGATCAACCTCTTTCGCGTCCACAACGGCACGGTGAGCTACCTGGACCGCGGCGGCACCCGGCCGCTCGAAGTGACGAAGCTCAAGATCGAGGCCCACAACATGCGCAACGTCCGCTCGAAGGACCGGGAGTATCCGTCGAGCATTCTCGCCGAAGCGGTCGTCTTCGGCCGCGGGCGCGCCAAAGTCCAGGGCAATGCCGATCTCGTCGCGGAGCCCCGCGTGACGTTCAAGGGCGACGCGCATCTCGACCAGATCGCCCTCGACTATTTCCGTCCGATCCTCGAGCGGTATCACATCGTCCTGCGCAAGGGGACGCTCGCGGCCGACGGCAGCGTCGAGTACGGACCGACTTCGAGAACGTCGAGCTCAAGATGCTCGAAGTCACCGGGCTCGACGCCGACTACGACTAGCGCGCGGCGGCCTCCAAGCCCGAGCGAGCCGCGGCGCAGAAGACGAAAGAAAAGGCGAGCGAGGTGTCGAATGCCCCGCGGACCCGGCTCAAGGCCCAGACGATCCACGTCACCGGCGCGGTGGGCATGGTGAACCGGAGCGCGACACCGGCGTACCGCGCATTCTTCTCGGACATCGACCTCACCGTGAAGAACTTCAGCAACCACTTCTCCGAGGGGCCGGCCACGGCGCGCGCGACCGCGAAGTTCATGGGGACGGGCAAGACCGAGCTGACCGCGACGTTCCGACCGGAAAACAACGGCCCCGATTTCGATCTGGACGCGCGGATCGACGACACCGACATGCGCCCGATGAACGACATGCTGCGCGCGTACGGCAAGTTCGACGTCGCGCGCGGGCTGTTCTCG
>QHRT01000231.1:0-8964 GCA_003220195.1 Candidatus Rokuibacteriota bacterium
GGGCGGCGGACTGGACGAGATTGTAGTCATTGGAGACGAGCGTCCCCTCGCACTCATCGGCGAGGATCGTGTTCGAGAGGAAGACGAAGCCATCCGTGTTTCGCACGCCGGCTCCCGTGTTCAGGGCAATGGTGACGTTGTTCAGGGTCACCCTGCCCGTAAGCGTGTTTTGGCGGATGCCGGCGCCGTTGTTCGAGCTCACCGTGCTGTTGGTGAGCGTCAGGTCGACCGCGGGCGCTGTGTTGAAAATGCCTCCGCCGACATTCGAGCTGATGGTGCTCTTCGAGACACTCAGGCGGCCCTGGTTCAAGATGCCGCCGCCGTTCGTGTCGCCCGGGAAGTCCACTCGGTTGGAGCTGACCGTCGTACCGGTCAGCTCCAGCGTTCCGAGATTCGCGATCCCGCCGCCGGAGAGAAAAGCCGCGTTGTCCGAGACTATGCTGTTGGTCAGCGTCGCGTTCAGGCTATTGTGGATACCGCCCCCGTTACTGCTGGCGCTGTTTGACTTGATGGTGCTGCCGGTCAGCGTCAGGGTGCCCCCATTGGCGATGCCACCGCCGGAACTCCCCGTCCTTGTGCTGTTGCCGGCCACGATGGAGTTGATCAGCGTCAGGGTGCCCTGATTGAAGATGCCACCGCCCCCGGAGTTGCAGCTGTTGCCAGTCACGGTGGAGTTGACCAGCGTCAGGGTGCCCTGATTGCGGATGCCGCCGCCGACGTCGAAGTCGACATGGCCATTCGCAATCTGGAGGTTCTCGATCTGGACCACCCCCGCACGGACGTCGAAGATGCGGTCGTCCCAGCCAGTCCCTCCCTGGACCGTCGCGATGCTCCCCAGCGTCGTGGCGTTGGTCGTGATCCTCACATTGGACGTAATGTCCAGGTCACCCGTCAGCGCGTTGTCCTCGCCGCGCCCGCGGAGGCTGAGCGTATAGGTGGAGCCCCCCTGCAGGACGATGACATCGGTGGCGCTGTTCCCGTTCGTGTTGGCATGCCGGATGGCCGCCCGGAGGCTGGGGCACGTCAACGACCCGAATGCCTGCGCGAGCAGGGGGGCTCCGATGTCCACTGCCGTCGCGGGTACACCCGGAGCTTCCAGCATCGCGAGCGCACTGATGGCGGTGAAGCAAACGGGAACGGGTGAGGGATCGCCGGTGCCGCTCACGAAGAGGCTGACCTGAGCGTGGGCCGTCGGCGGGAGGCACGCGAGCAGCGCCACCGCCACGACGGGAGACAAGAGGCCGCGGAACATCCTCGAGCAGTTCGTGACGAGAGACATCGCCATTCTCCTTATCGGTCGAAAGACGAAACCCAGAGTGATTGCTCGAGAAGTCGTCCATGCCAGTCAGGGTTGTCCCCGGCCACCGGCACGGCAGACCCGGTCGAATCCGAACCGGGCCCGATGCTAGGGACTCTGTTTCGCTTGTCAATTGCACTTAGGTACAGGAGCACTTCGGGACAGTGCTCGTGGAGACCAACATTCACGGCCGAAAGTATCGAGACCGGCCGGAGCGGTTCGGTCCGCTCCGGCGGCAGGTCGGTGTCGACGGAATTGATGAGCGAGGCGAGGCAGACTGTCGTTCGGCGGTCGATTTACCCCGGAATGGTGTCGTAGTGGTCCCGGTTCCCGATCACCTCATCGCCGTATAGTTGCGCGATCTCTTCTTTCGAGTAGCCTAGGAGCTCCCCGAGCACTTCTTCGTTGTGCTCTCCCACCCTCGGCGTCATGCCGACAACCGCCGGCGTCCGGCTGAAGTGCCAGAAGTCGCCGGACACGGCGATGGTCCCGGCGAGAAAGTCGGGGACTTCTACCATCGCGCGCCGTTCCCAGGGATGGGGATCCGCCGCCGCCTGCGGGATCGTGTTCACCGGAGCCGCGACGACGTCGTGGCGGGTGAAGTGCTCGATCGCATCCTTCATCGTCATCGTCGCGAGCAGATCACGCATCGCCTCGTTGATGACCTCGGCATGCCTGGTGCGCTCGCGCCGCGTGGTGAAGCGCGGATCTTCGCGCCACTCGGCTTTGCCCAGAGCGGCGCACACGCGATGCCAGTGGTGCTGGTCGCCGGCGGAGATCAGGACCCAGCCGTCCTTGCAGGGGAACATGCCGCTCGGAGCGGAATCGGACTTGGCACGCTGCGGGATGGTTCCGGCCCCGTGGTACGCGGTGATCGGAATCTCGGTCAGGCTGTAGCCGGAGTCCGCCAGGCAGACGTCGATGCACTGTCCTTCGCCGGACATATTTCGCTCGAAGAGCGCGGCGAGCGTACCGATCGCCGAGTGCAGCGCGGTGGTGCGGTCGATGATGGGGACACCGGCGCGAATCGGCGGCATGCCGTCTTCGCCGGTGACCATGGCGATGCCGGCCATGGTCTGGCCGATCGGGTCGTAGCCGATCTGGTCGCGATACGGACCGAATTGCCCGTACGCGGAGACGTTGACCATGATGATGCGCGGGTTCAGCGTCTTCAACACGTCGTATCCGAAGCCCATCTCGTCGATCGTCCCGGGACGGAAGTTCTGCACGAGCACGTCGGACGCCTTGACGAGCCTCCTCAAGATTGTCTTGGCTTCCTCCTTGCGCAAGTCCATGCTGAGGCTCTTCTTGCCGCTGTTGTACTGGACCCAGTACGCGCTCTGCCTCTTCACCCAGGGCGCGTGATACCGGGTTTCCTCGCCGCCGAGACGCTCGACCTTGATGACCTCGGCTCCGAGACGCGCGAGCACCTGCGCGCACCGCGGCCCGGCCTGATGGCGCCCGAGATCGATCACGCGGATTCCGTTCAACGGTCCCTTGCCATTCATCATTGCGTCGCTCCTTGCCCGGCGCCTCGCCGCTTCATGTCACGGGAGCTCATCGTCATTCCATCGAGCGAACGCTCGGCGCGATCGCGACCTCCATCTCCGTCAGTGCGATCACTTCCCCGGGCGTGAAGCCCGGCGCGACGGCATCGAGCACGAACTGGTGCGTGTCCCACCGCAGCAGCGCGAGATCGGTCACCACGTAGCTCACGCACGCCTTGCCGGTGACGGGATACGTGCACTTCCGCCGCAGCTTCGGCCGGCCCTTGCTGTCCACGTGCTCCATCACGATGATCAGGTCGGCCTTGCCGGACAGGAGATCCATCGCGCCGCCGATGCCGCCGCGCTTCGCGTCCGCGGTGCTCCAGTTGGCGACGCTCCCGGACTGATCGACCTCGTACGCGCCGAGAATCACCGTGTCGATCTTCCCGCCGCGCGCCATCTCGAACGACGTGACGCTGTCGAAGAACGAGGCGCCGGCGTTCAGCGCGACGAACTGGCCGGCGGCGTTGTAGATGTCCGGATCGATCTCGTGCTCCTCCGACACCATCCGGCCGTAGCCGAGGACGCCGTTCTCGGCGTGGAGGATCACGTCGCGGCCTTCCAGATAGTTCGACACCATGGTGGGGATGCCGACGCCGAGGTTGACGTAGGTCCCTTCCTTGACGAGCCTGGCGGCGTTCCTCGCGATGCCTTCGCGGGTGAGCGCCGGCTTGCCGCTGTAGAGCCGAGGTTGATCCGCCGCCCGCCGCGCGGGCCGGCGCCACGCCTTGCCGTCCATGACCTGCGTCGTCCGGACGACGCGCGTCACGAAGATGCCGGGCAGATCGATCAGTTCGGGGGCAATCGCGCCGGGCTCGACGATCTCGTCCACCTCCACGATCGCGACGCGCGCGGCCTTCGCGAAGGCGGGATTGAAGTTCTGGCTGCCGCCGCGGAACTGCACGTTGCCGAGACGGTCCGCGCGAGAGCCTCGCAAGAGCGCGTAGTCCACGTGGATCGCGTACTCGAGGACGTGGGGCTTGCCGCCGAAGTCGCGGATCTCCCGGCCCGCCGCCAGATCGGTGTCGACGCCGGTCGGTGAATAGAACGCCGGAATTCCGGCGCCGCCCGCGCGACAGCGCTCGACCAGGATGCCTTGCGGCACGAGCTCCACTTCCATCTTGCCGGCCGCGATCTGCTCTTCGCTGGCGGTCGGCGTGCCCGGCCGCACCGAGAACGCGGCGATCAGCTTCTTCACCTGGTTGTTCTCGGCGAGGATCTGGCCGCGCGTCGCGCCCGCGTCGCCGAGAGAGTTGCAGACCAGCGTCAGCTCCCCGGTGCCCTGATCGCGCAGGGCACAGATCAAGCTCGTCGCGAAGCGATGCGCGACGCCGAAGCCGGCGATGGCGACCGTCGCTCCGTCGGGGATGTCGGCGACGGCCTCTTCGGGCGATGCCACGATTTTGTTCATCGCGATGCCTCTTCTCTGTTGCGCGGAGTTACGCGGCCCGGGGCGGCCACACCGGCTCGTGGTGGCCGAGCGGCACCGTCGGCCGCGCCCAGCGCGGGGCAGTCTCGGAGAGGCCCAGCACCGGTGCGAGGTGATGCAGCCGACCGACCGGCGTCTCGCTCGTCGTCGACCAGCGCGCCAGCTCCTCCGGCGTGAATTCCTTCGGCACGTCCTTCAATCGAGCCTCCGGCACCTGGCCGCGTCCGACGAGCCAGCGTCCGGTCTGCGCCAGCGAGATCCGCACGAGCCAGCTGCCTCCCTCGCGCGCGCGGCGGCCGAGCGCGACCATCGCGCCGAACGCCATCAGATACCCGGTGAGGTAGTCGATCGCCGAGACGGGATAGAACTGCGGTCCCGGCGTGGCGCCGGGGAACAGCTCTCCCTGACGGTGGGTGATCCCGCTGACCGTCTGCACGACCGTGTCGAAGCCGCGGCGGGACGCCCACGGTCCGACGTGGCTGAACGCGCACAGCGAGACGAACACGATGCCCGGCCGCAGCTGGGCGAGCGCCTCGGGCGAGAATCCACGATTGCCGAGCGTACCGGGCCGGTAGCCCTGCGAGAACACGTCGGCGTCGCGCACCAGCTCGTGCAGCGTCTTCACGTCGCTCGACTGGCGCAGATCGAGATGCGCGGAGAGCTTGCCGTGACCGGTGTCGTATTCCTGGTAGCCGAGATTGGGCAGATGCTTCGCGGTGATCTTCAACACGTCGGCGCCGTGCTCCGCGAGCGTGCGCGCGCACGTCGGGCCGGCGAGCACGCGCGTCAGGTCGAGCACGCGCACGCCCGACAACGGTCGATCGCCGTCGGGAAGCTTCTCGCGCGGGCTGTCGCCGATCTTGACGATCTCCATCAGCGGCAGCGTCGCGATCGCCGCGGCCTGCGGATGCTTCGCCCACTCGTCCATCGTCCGGACCATGCCGCCGGCGCCCTTCGCGGCGATGATCGCTTCTTCGAGCTCGAAAGCGTCCCACTTCGCCACCGCCTGGCGCACGGCCTCGCGATCTTCCGGCACGCCGAGGACGCCGAGCGCCGCGGCGCGATGGTTCGGGAAGTTGCAGTGGAGATAGCTCCAGCGACCGTTCCGGGCAGGGTAGACGCCCATCACCGCGTTGCGCTCCGTCGAGACCGGCTGGCCTTCCATCTTCATGTAATGCCCGCTCCGGAGCGACGCGGTGGCCTGGCGCGCATCGACGGCGACTTCCTGACGGCGGCCGGTGCGCAGCTCCCAGAGATCGGAGACCGCGAGGCCGACGGCCGCGAGCGCGGCGGCGCTAGTTTCGCCGATGCGGAACGGGGTCGGCAGGATCGGATCGGCACCGCCTGTCATCGTGACCGTGCGGGCGCGCTCGTCCGTCCAGCCCGCAACCGGCAGGATCGTGCGCAGAGCATCCCACCTGGGCGCTCATCGCCACCGTGCCCTCGGGCGTCACCGCCCAGAGCTCACACCTCCGGCCATCCGCGGTTGGCCGGCCGCGCAGCTCGAACGGCGCGACGTCGAACAGCGGCGCGCGCGCCCGGGTCGTGTACGACCGGATCGTACGTCCGGGATTCGAATCGCGCGCGATGTCGATCAGGAGCGTCGTCGTGAGCGGACCGTGCACCACGAGTCCGGGATAGCCTTCCGTCTCCATCGCCCACGTCCGGTCGTAGTGGATCCGGTGACTGTTGAACGTGAGCGCGGAGTAGCGGAAGAGAAGAATCGGGTCGGGCGTGATGGTCCGCCGCCATGGAACGTCCACCGGCGCATCCTCGCGGCGTGGCGCCTGGTTGCGCTCTCCCGGCTTCACCTCTTCGCGGAACACCGTCCGGCGCTCGTCCTCGACGGCGAGGCCGTGCGACCCGCTGATTCGATTGACGACGGTCGCGAACACCAGCGTGCCGGTGCCGCCACTCTTCACGCTGATGTCCGCCAGCTCGGTCTCGCGACGGAGCGTGTCGCCGATCCGGACGGGGCGATGGACGTCGACGCGCTCGCCGGCGAACATCCGGCGCGGCAACGGGATCGGAGGCACGACACCGGCATCGTGCGGTGTGCCGTCCCGGCGCAGCTCGTCCGGCGCATAGTGCGGCAGGAAGGAGAGTGACAACCACGCCGGCGGCAGCGGGTCGCCGGTCTTGAATTCGGGTTCCGCGCGCCCGAGGGCGAGGCGGAGCAAGTTCACGGGGCCGGGGTTCACGACGTCGGTCGAGACCGACTTTTTCCCGACGTGCTGGCGTAGATCTTCGAGGTTGAGCTCGATCGTGGCCATGGTGTCCTCCGTCGCGTCCGCGCGATGCCCGTCGCGTCCGCGCGATGCCCGTCGCCGGCTACACTACCGCAACGCCGCCGCGCGACCAATGCGACGCGGGCGGCGGGCGCTCGGTGCTAGACTCGCGCTCTCTCGACAGGGCGTGATGCGTCTCGCGCGAGGAGGTTAACTTGAAATGGCCGTTCTGAAGGCTGCGCGTCGCTTCGACGAGGCCGCCTCGCTCGTGAAAGCTACCGACCCCCGCACTGCCGTCGTGCTCGCGGTCCTGTTCGTGATCCTCGCCTCGTCCCCCGCCGTCGCGGCGGACGCGCCGGCGGGTCAGATGACGTGGGCCGTGCACTTCTCGCTCGCGCCGACCTTCTTCGATCCCGCGGAGACGCCGGGCATCATCACCCCGTTCCTGGTGCTGTACGCCCTCCACGACGCGCTCGTGAAACCGATGCCGGGCAAGCCACAGGCGGGCAGCCTCGCGGAGTCCTGGACCGTGTCGCCCGACGGGCTCGTCTACGAGTTTGCGCTCCGCTCCGGTGTCCGGTTCCACAACGGCGATCCGCTCACCGCCGAGGACGTGAAGTTCTCCTTCGAGCGCTACCGCGGCGCCGCGGCGTCCACATTGCGCGCTCGCGTCGCCGCGGTCGAGGTCGTGGACCCGCTGCGCGTGCGCTTCCGCCTGAAGCAGCCGTGGTTCGACTTCATGACGTTCTTCGGCACTCCCGCGACCGGAGCCGCGTGGATCGTGCCGAAGAAGTACGTCGAGAGAGTCGGGGACGACGGCTACAAGAAGCTGCCGGTGGGCGCCGGCCCCTACAAGTTCGTCTCGTTCACGCCCGGCGTCGAGCTCGTGCTCGAGGCGTACGAGCAGTACTGGCGGAAGGCGCCGCACGTGAAACGGCTCGTGTTCAGAAGTGTGCCGGACGAAGCCACCCGTCTCGCGATGCTGAAGCGCACCGAGGCGGACGTCGTCTACTCGGTGCGCGGCGCCCTGGCCGAGGAAATTCGGAAGACGCCGGGGCTGACGCTGAAGGCCACCGGCGGCGCGTTCACCGAGTGGATCATGTTCATCGACCAGTGGGATCAGAAGTCCCCGTGGGCGGATCGACGCGTGCGGCTGGCGGCGAACCTGGCGATCGACCGACCGAGTCTCAACCAGGCCGAGTATCTCGGCCTCGCGAAGCCGACCGGCAGCATCATTCCGAGCGGCTTCGACTTCGCGTGGCCCGCGCCGACGTATCCCTACGATCCCAAGCGCGCGCGGCAGCTCCTGGCCGAGGCCGGCTATCCGAACGGCTTCGACGCGGGACAGATCTCGTCCGACATGGTGTACGTGCCGATCGCCGAGACCGTCGCGAACGGGCTCCAGGCGATCGGACTCCGCATCAAGCTCTTTCCGATGGAGCGCGCGGCAGCCATCAAGGCGAATCAGGAGAAGAAGCTGAAGAACCTGCATCGCGCGGGCAGCGCGGCGTTCGGCAACGCGGCGACCCGGATCGAGGCGTTCGTCGTGTCAGAGGGGATGTACGCCTACGGCGGCTATCCCGACATCGACGGCCTGTTCCGTGAACAGGCGGCCGAGCCGAACCGGAGGAAGCGCGAGGCGATCCTGCACCGGATCCAGCAGCTGATGCACGAGAAGGTGATGTTCGCGCCACTCTTCGAGCCGGCGTTCCTGAACGGCGTCGGTCCTCGCGTGGCGGAATCCGGACTCGGCCTCATCACGTATCACGGCTACTCCGCGCCGTACGAGGACGTGAAGCTCCACCTGAAGTGAACTTCCAGTGCTCGTCGCCACCGTCGCCGGAGTCTTCGACGTCACCGTGAACCGGGGCGAGAGCGAGTATTTCGGGAAGCTCGTTCCCGCGAATTGAAAATCGAAATCGATTACATGGGGGGCCTCGACGGGCCCCCCAATGCCCCCCGACGCTCGCGAAGCTAGAGATTCCTGAGGCCGGGGTCAAGGGCATCCCGCAACCAGTCGCCTAACAAGTTAGCCGAGACCACCGCGAGCGAGATGGCGACTCCCGGCATGGCCGAAAACCACCATGCCGAGACCACGTAGTTGCGACCCTCGGCGACCATCGAGCCCCAGGCGGGCTGGGGCGGCGGGATCCCCGCGCCGAGAAAGCTCAGCGTCGCCTCGGTGAGAATGACGATCCCGAGGTTCGCGGTCGCCAGCACGATGATCGTGTCGCCGAGGTTCGGCAGGATGTGCCGGAAGAGGATCCTCGGGCGCGAGACTCCCGCGGCATGCGCCGCGAGAACGAATTCACGGCCGCGAAGGCTGACGACGAGGCTGCGGACGACCCGTGCGAAGCGCGCCCACAGCGTCAGGGCGATCGCGATCACCACGTTCGCCGGCTTGGGGCCGAACACAACGGCGAGCAGCAGGGCGAGCAGCACGATCGGGAAACTCAGGCCGAA
>QHRT01000231.1:9001-11008 GCA_003220195.1 Candidatus Rokuibacteriota bacterium
GCGCCGAGGATGACCGTCACGATGGCGACGATCAAGCTGAGCCGGGCACCGTAGATGATGCGGCTCAGGAGACATCGTCCTGCGTCGTCCGTCCCGAGAGGGTACTGCCACGTGCCGCCCGCGAACGCCGGAGGTATCAGCCGGTACCGCAAGTTCGTCTCGAGCGGATCGTTCGGCGCCAGCTGGTCGGCGAACAGGGCCATGATCGAGAGGCCCGCGACGATCAAGAGCGCCACCCAGGGCAACCGGCGCCAGCGGACCTTCGCCCCCCAGCGGGTCTTCGCTAATGTCGCCCGGCCCCGCTGCAGCAGGGAGATCGTCATGCGGCGTCGCCGCTTCCGTGGATCCTCGGATCGAGATAGAAGAGAAGGGCGTCGACGCAGAGGCTCACGACGATGGTCAAGGCCCCGCCGAGGAGGGTGACGCCCTGCACCACCGGGAAATCGCGGTTGACGATCGCGGTGTAGGTCAGCTGCCCGAGACCCGGCCACGCGAATACGACCTCCACGACGATCGCGAGGGTCATGAAGTTCGCGAAGAGGATCCCCGCGTAGCTCGCGACACCGGGCAGGGCGTTCTTCAGCGCATGGCCCCAGACGACCCTCCCTTCCGAGAGCCCCTTGGCCCGGGCCATGCGCACGAAGTCCGCGCGGAGCACCTCCAGCATCGCGCTCCGAACGAGCCGGGCGAGGACGGCGACGCCGTTGAGCGAAAGCGTGACGGCTGGCAGCACGATGCTGCTGGCGCCGCTGATCATGCCGGCGGGCAGCCAGCCCAGCCCCACGGCGAACACCTGGACGAGCGCGATGCCGACCCAGAAGGTTGGAAGAGACTGTCCCAACATCGCCACGCCGCTCGCGGCCGAATCCATCCGTCCACCGCGGTGCACCGCCGCGAGCACGCCGAGCGGAATCCCCGCGCCGAGGCTGAGCACCAGCGCCAGCGACGCCAACGGCAGCGATGCTCCGAGCCGCTCGACCAGCAGCGTGCCGACCGGCTCTCCGGAACGCAGCGAGCGGCCGAAATCACCCTTCACCGCACTCAGCGCGAACAGGCCGTACTGGATGATGCCGGGCTGGTCGAGCCCGAGGCTCCGCGCAGCCCGTTCGTACGTTTCCGGCGACGCGTCGGGCGGCAACATGAGATCGAGGGGATTGCCCGTCGAACGACTGATCACGAAGACAACAGCTGACAGCAGCGCGAGTGAGACGAAGGCCTGGCCGACGAGCCGCGCGAATGAAGCAGTCAGCTCAGGAACTCTCCCGGGTCACGCTCTCGCGAGCTTCGTCACGGTCGACGGCCCGCACGCACGCTCCGGTGCGATCGAGTCACGCGCTGATCGGGTACGCCCCGCGCCTGGTCACTTGCTGGTCACGAGGCCCCGGATGAAGATGCCGCGCGCGATGTTGCCCGGCGAGTAGCTCGCCGGCACCTGATCGTTCCCTGCGTAGAGAGGCGCGGCGGCCACGATCGGCACGTGGTAGAGGTTCTCGTAGACGGACCGCTCGACCGCCCGGCCGGCCTGCACGTACGAGGCTTCGTCCTTGCTGGACACCCAGGTGTTGAGCAGCGCATCGAGCTGTGGCTCGCAAACTTGTGGAAGACTCTTGGTTCCGCAGCGCAGCATGCTCGCAGCCTGGCTGCTCCAGTCGGCACGGCCGGAGAAGATGTTGAACGCCACCGAGGGCGCCGGGAGCTTCTCGGCATTCCACTGGGCCCGATACGACGCGTAGTCGCGATAGGTGATCGTCGAGTCGATGCCGATCTTCTTCCAGCCATCGGCGATGACCGCCACGATGCTCAGCATCTCCGGCCACGACCGCTGGACGGTCGCCTGGATCTGGAGATTGAGCGGCTGCTTCCCGGGTCCATACGACGTCCGCGCCAGGTATTCCTTGGCTTTCTGCACGTCGTACGGGAACGGCGCCAGCGATTCCATCCCCGTCTGACCGATGAAGAGGTTCCCCGTGACCACGCCCTTGCCCTGGAGGATCGACTTGTTGATGC
>QHRT01000004.1:0-31026 GCA_003220195.1 Candidatus Rokuibacteriota bacterium
ACGATCAACATCCCGGACACCGTCGGCTACGCGATCCCCCAGGAATGGGCGGAGCGCATCGCGCGGATCCGCGACACGGTCCACGGCGCCGACCGGGCGGTGATCTCGGTCCACTGCCACAACGATCTCGGACAGGCGGTCGCGAACTCCCTCACCGCGCTCCTCTCCGGCGCCCGACAGATCGAGTGCACGATCAACGGCATCGGCGAACGCGCGGGCAACGCGTCGCTGGAAGAGATCGTGATGGCGCTCCGCACCCGGAAGGACTTCTTCAAGGTCGAGACGCAGGTGCGCACGCAAGAGCTCTTCCGGACGTCGCGGCTGCTGAGCCACATCACCGGCGTCCACGTCCAGCCGAACAAGGCCGTCGTCGGCGAGAACGCCTTCGCCCACGAGGCAGGCATCCATCAGGACGGCGTGCTCAAGGAGAAGCTCACGTACGAGATCATGAACAAGCTCGTGCTCGGCAAGCACTCCGGTCGTCACGCACTCGCGGCGCGGCTGAAAGACCTCGGCTTCGATCTCGCGGGCGGGGAGCTCGATCGCGCCTTCCGGACGTTCAAGGATCTCGCCGATCGCAAGAAGGAGATCTACGACGAGGACCTGATGGCGATCGTCACTGACGAGGCGACGCAGGCCCCGGTGACGTACGAGATCGACTATCTGCACGTGTTGAGCGGCACCGGCGTGATCCCCTCGGCAACGGTCCGCTTGAAGAAGGACGCGGAGACGTTCCAGGACTCCGCCGTCGGTGACGGTCCGGTCGATGCCGTGCTGGCGGCCATCGACGCGATCACCGGCCTCAAGGGCCGG
The DNA here is from genome assembly GCA_003220195.1 of Candidatus Rokuibacteriota bacterium. Classification (GTDB taxonomy): domain Bacteria; phylum Methylomirabilota; class Methylomirabilia; order Rokubacteriales; family CSP1-6; genus AR8. The sequence goes on from QHRT01000004.1 coordinate 814, forward strand.
TTGCAAGACTATGCGATCCGGTCGGCGACCTCCGGCAAGGACGCGATCGGCGAAGTCGCGGTCAAGGTCGACTTCGATGGTGAGCGCGCTGAACCGCCTGCTCTCGACGACCCGCGGTCACCACGTCAAGGAAGTCGGGCCGTAAGGGATGGCGACGTACAAGATCGCGGTCCTGCCCGGTGACGGCATCGGGCAGGAAGTCACTCCGGAAGCGGAGCGCGTGCTCGCCACTGTCGGGAAGCACGCCGGCGTGTCGTTCGAGTTCGAGCGCGCATTGATCGGTGGCGCCGCCATCGACGCCACCGGTCACCCGCTGCCCGACGAGACGCTGCGCCTCTGTCGCGCGTCGAATGCGATCCTCTTCGGCGCCGTCGGCGGCCCGAAGTGGGACGATGCGCCACACGAGAAGCGTCCGGAGCGCGGCCTCCTGGCCGTGCGCAAGGAGCTCGACCTCTACGCGAATCTCCGGCCGGCCCGATGCTTCCCGATGCTGGTGGACGCGTCACCGCTCAAGCGCTCGATCGTCGAGGGGACGGACCTGATGGTGATTCGCGAGCTGACCGGCGGCCTCTATTTCGGAGAGCCGCGCGGTGTCGAGAAACTCGCCGACGGCGGGACGCGCGCGATCAACACGATGGCGTACACGTCGCGGGAGGTCGAGCGAGTCGCGCGCGTCGCGTTCGACGTCGCGCGCAAGCGCCGTCGCCGGCTCACGTCTGTCGACAAGGTCAACGTGCTGGTGGTCTCGCAGCTCTGGCGCGAGGTGGTGACGAGAGTCGGCAAGGACTATCCCGACGTCACGCTCGATCACCTGCTCGTCGACAACTGCGCGATGGCGCTGGTCCAGCGACCGACCGGGTTCGACACGATCGTCACCGAGAACACGTTCGGCGACATCCTGTCGGACGAGGCGGCGATCCTCGCCGGATCGATGGGCATGCTGCCGTCGGCGTCGCTCGGCGGCGCCGTCGGACTGTACGAGCCCGTGCACGGCACGGCGCCCGACATCGCGGGCAAGGGGATCGCCAATCCCATCGCCGCCATCCTGTCGGCGGCGATGCTGCTCCGCTACTCGTTCGACATGACGAAGGATGCGGACCGGATCGATGCGGCCGTGCTCCAGGTCCTGGAGGCCGGCCATCGCACCGCCGACATCGCGCCGCGTGGGTCGCGCGTCACCGGGACGAAGGAGATGGGAGATCTGATCGTGCGCGCGCTGGAGGCGCAGTACTGATGGCGATGACGACGTCGGGGGTGACCGTGGCCGTCGTCGGCGCGACCGGCGCCGCCGGCCAGACGACGCTCGCGATCCTGGAAGAACGGAAGTTCCCGGTGCGCGAGCTGCGCTGCTTCGCCTCGGAGCGCTCCGTCGGCAAGACCGTGACCTTCCGGGGCGAGCCGGTTCCTGTCCAGAAGATCGAGCCGTCGGCATTCCGGGGCATCGAGCTGGCGTTCTGCTCGGCGGGCTCGGCGCAATCGAAGCAGTACGCGCCGATGATCGTGGCTGCCGGCGCGATCGTGATCGACAAGTCGAGCGCGTTCCGGCTGGATCCCCGGGTGCCGCTGGTCGTGCCGGAGATCAATCCTCACGCGGCGCGCACGCACCAGGGCATCCTCGCTTGCCCGAATTGCACGACGATCGTGACGGTGATGCCGCTCAAGCCCCTGCACGATCGGGCGCGGCTCCAGCGCGTGGTCGCCGTGACCTACCAGGCCGTCTCCGGCGCCGGCGTGAACGGCATCGCCGATCTTCGCGACCAGACGCTCGCCTGGGCGCGCGGTGAGTCGCTCGTCGCGCGCCATTTTGCGCACCAGATCGCGTTCAATCTGATTCCCGCGATCGACGCGTTTCGCGACAACGGCTACACCGGCGAGGAGATGAAGCTCGTCGACGAGACCCGGAAGATCCTGGGAGAGCCCGATCTTCCGATCATGCCGACGACGGTCCGCGTGCCGGTGTTCACCTGCCACTCGATCGCCGTGACCGCGGAGACCGAGACGAAGGTGACGCGCGACGAGGCCCGCGGGCTCTTCGCCGCGTTTCCGGGATTGAAGGTCTGGGACGAGCCGACCGCGGCGCGTTATCCGATGCCGATCGTGGTCGAAGGCCAGGACGACTGCTACGTCGGCCGGATCCGCGAAGATCTCTCCCATCCGCGCGCCGTGTCGTTCTGGGTCGTCGGAGACCAGCTCCGCAAGGGCGCGGCGACCAACGCGGTCCAGATCGCCGAGCTGATTTTCGCCTGAACATCTCGCCGGGCGCTCGAACCTTCCGGCTGGTCCTGGCGTACGACGGCGCCGCGTACGCCGGCTGGCAGATCCAGCCGGACGCGCCGACGATTCAAGGACTGCTGAAGGCTGCGGCCCGGGCACTCTGCGGCCCGGACACCCGCGTCGTCGGGGCGAGCCGCACCGACGCCGGCGTGCACGCGCTCCGCCAGGTCGCGTCCTTGACCACCTCGGGGTCCACGCTGACGGCGCCGGCTATCCTCGGGGCGCTGAACGCGGCGCTGCCGCGCGACGTGCGTGTGCTCGAGGCCTGCGAGGCGTCGCCGGGGTTCGACGCGCGGCGCGGCGCCCGCGCCAAGCGCTACGTCTATTTGATCGACAACGCCCGCATTGCGACGCCGCTCCTGCGGCACTACGCGTGGCACGTGCCTGGCCGCCTGGACGTCCCGGGCATGCGCACGGCGCTCACACCATTGCGCGGGTGCCACGACTTCTCCGCGTTTCGTGCGGCCGCGGGGCGCGAACACAATCCGGGATGCGTCGTCCAGGCGATCCATCTGATCCGGCGCCGCGATCGTCTGGCTCTCTGGATCTCCGCGGATCGGTTCCTGCACCACATGGTGCGGGTGATCGTCGGGAGCGCCGTGGAGGTCGGGCGGGGCGCGCGAGCGCCCTCGTGGATCGCGGCCGTGCTCGAGTCGCGCGACCGCCGGCTGGCGGGTCCGACCGCGCCGGCGAAAGGCCTCACGCTGGTGCGGGTCACCTACTGAAGGCTAGAATCGAACGAGCCATGCGGACTTACTTTCGCGTCCACGGCGGCGTCACCGAGGAGATTCGCGGCGAGGTCGTCCGCGAGCAGCCGCTGACGATCTACGTCGACGGAGCGAAGTTCCTCACGCTCCTCTGCACGCCCACCCAGCTCGACGCGCTCGTGATCGGCTATCTGTGGATGGAGCAGGTGATCGCGGACGTCGGTGACATCCGCGCCCTCGACGTCTCCCCGGTCGACGGCCGCGCCGACGTCACGCTCGTGCGGCCGGTCACGCTGCCGACCGAGCGCATCCTGACGTCCGGGTGTGGTGGCGGCATCACGTTTCGCATCGATCACCGGCTCTTCCCGCGGCTCTCGTCCAATCTTCGCGTGTCTCCGGCGACGCTCTCGGCGCGGATGAAGGATCTCTTCGCCGCGGCGGTGAACTATCGAGCCTCTCGTGGCATCCACGGCGCGGCGCTGACCGACGGCGCGACGCTCGCGGTCGTGGCCGAGGACGTCGGCCGGCACAACGCCGTCGACAAGCTGAAAGGCGAGGCGCTCCTTCGAGGAATTTCGACGGAGGATCGCATTCTGCTGTCCACCGGGCGGATCTCGTCGGAGATGCTGCTGAAGGCGTCGCGCATGGGCGTTCCGCTCGTGGCGTCGCGGACCTCGCCGACCGAAATGGCCGTGGGGCTGGCCGAGCAGCTCGGCGTCACGGTGTGCGGCTACGTCAGGCCGGACAGTCTCAACGTTTACGCCGGCGATGCGGTCGTGCTGGACGCCGCGCTGGCCGCCCGGCCCTGACGCGATCTCGAGCCGTGTGACGCGGCGGCGTGGCCGCGCGTCTCAACGGGGCGGTGAACCTTTGCCGCGGCCCGATATCAGATCGGGAATGTGGTAGTTTTGTGAGCTGATGCTGTTCACCGTGGCGTTGCTCGGTTACGTCGCCGCCACCGGTCTGGCGCTCGCGTACCTCATCCAGCGCGCGGAGCTCGTCGCGAGGCTGACGTCCGTTGCGACCCTGATCGGCTGGCTCTTCCACACGCTCGCGTTGATCGCGCTGGCGGTGGAGCTCGGACGGCCGCCGCTCGGGACGCTGAGCGAGGCGATCGCCGTAGCGGTGTGGGTCGTCGTGCTGTTCGAGATGTGGATCGAGCGCCAGTACGACGTGAAGGTCCTGGGCGCGTTCGTGTTCCCGATCGTGGTGCTGCTCGGGCTCCGGATCGCCGCCGTGAAACCCGTCGCGCTCGCGCCCGCCCTCCGCAGCGCATGGATCTGGGTGCACATCGCGCTGGCCCTCGTGGGGATCGCGGCGTTCGTGCTCAACTTCGCCGGCGCGCTGATGTACCTCCTGCAAGAGAGGCAGCTGAAGGGGAAGCGCCGCCCCGGACCGTTCTACTATCGCCTGCCGTCGCTTCCCACGCTCGACCGGCTCACGTACCGGACACTCGCGCTCGGGTTTCCGTTTCTCACCACGGGCCTCGTGCTGGGCGCAGTGTCCGCGCCCGCGGCCTGGGGCGGCGTCCTGACGTTCGACCCGCTGGCGGCACTCTCCTTCGTCGCCTGGCTCGTGTACGCGGCGACGCTCGCGGGTCGCGCGGCCGCCGGCTGGCACGGGCGGCGCGCCGCGTACGGCGCCATCGTCGGATTCGCCGCGCTCGTCCTCACGCTCGGCGCCGGTCTCTTCCTGCCGGGGCGCCACGGATCATGAAGCTCGCGAAAGGCCCCGCGCTCCGTCCCGCATGACGACCCTGTTCGTCGCGGGACTCAGCCATCGGACCGCGCCGGTCGAGGTCCGCGAGCCGCTCGCGATGGAGGAAGACAAGCTCCGCGAGCTGCTCCGGGAGCTCTGCGCGACCGGGACGCTCACCGAGGCCGTGATCGTGTCGACCTGCAATCGCGTGGAGCTCTACGGCGTGGCCGCCGTGCCCGGAGAAGCGCGCGGAGTGACGTTCCGGCGGCTCTGCCGGTACCGCGGTCTCGACCCGGCGACGGTCGAGCCGTTGCTCTACACGCACGTCGACGACGATGCCGTGCGCCACCTGTTCCGGGTCGCGGCGAGCCTCGATTCGATGCTCGTCGGCGAGCCGCAGATCGTCGGCCAGGTCAAGGACGCGTTCGCACTCGCGCAGTCGTCGGAGACCGTCGGCCCCGCGCTCCACCGCCTGTTCACGCAGGCGTTCGCCGTCGCGAAGAAGGTGCGGGCGGAAACCGAGATCGCGCGCCACGCGGTGTCCGTCTCGTTCGCCGCGGTCGAGCTGGCGAAGAAGATCTTCGAAGGCCTTCAAGGCCGAGCGGTCATGCTCGTCGGCGCGGGGCAGATGGGGGAGCTCGCGGCGCGCCACCTGGTCGAGCAGGGCGCGTTTCCCATCTACGTCGTGAACCGCACGTGGAGCCGGGCGCAGGATCTGGCGCGTGCGCTCTCCGGCACCGCGGTCCCGTTCGACGAGCTTCAGACGGCGATGAGCGCGGTCGACATCGTCGTGACTTCCACCGGCTCGCCGGTGCCGATCATCGACGTGGCGCTGGTGCAGCGGGTGATGCACGGTCGTCCCGGCCGCCCGCTCTTCTTCGTCGACATCGCGGTTCCGCGGGACGTCGAGGCGGCCGTCAATACGCTGGAGGACGTCTATTGCTACGACGTCGACGATCTTCGCCAGGTCGTCGACGCCAACATGCGGGAGCGGCGGCGCGAGGCGCAGCGCGCCGAGACGCTCGTGGATCGGGAAGTGGGGAAGTTCGCCGCGCGTCTGCGCGACGGCGACGTGGTGCCGACCATCGTCTCCCTGCGCGAGCGCCTGGAGGCGATCCGGATCGCCGAAGTCGAGAAGACGATGGCGCGCCTGGCCGACGCCTCTCCCGAGACGCGGGCGGCGATCGAAGCGCTCTCCACCGGCATCGTGAACAAGATCCTGCACGCGCCGATCACCAAGCTGCGCGAGTCGTCGCGCGCGGGCGCGGGCCGCTCGTGGACGGACCTCGTTCACGAGCTGTTCGGCCTCGCCCGGAAGTCGTGATGGAGGTCGGGATCCGCATCGGCACCAGGTCGAGTCCCCTGGCGCTCGTCCAGGCCAGGGCCATCGGCACGGAGCTCGAGGCCCACGGGGCGACCGTGACGATCGTGCCCATGCGGACTGCCGGCGATCGCCTCGCCGACACGCTCCTCGCGACCGTCGGCGGCAAGGGCCTGTTCGTTCGTGACATCGAAACGGCGCTCCTGAGAAAAGAGATCGACGTCGCGGTGCACAGCCTCAAAGATCTGCCGGCGGAGACGCCGGCGGGGCTCGCGATCGTCGCGTATCCGCCGCGCGAAGATCCCCGGGACGTGCTGGTGACGCGTTCCGGCGGGCGACTCCCGTCGCTGCCCCACGGCGCGGTGATCGGGACGTCGAGCCCGCGCCGCAAGGCGATGGTGCTGTCGCTCCGTCCCGACGCAGTCGTGGAGCCGATCCGCGGCAACGTCGACACGCGTCTCAGAAAGCTCGACGCGGGCGATTTCGACGCCGTCATTCTGGCCGCGGCGGGACTGCGCCGCCTCGGCCTGACGCTGGACCACGCCGAGCCGCTCGACACCGAGACGTTCGTGCCGGCCGTCGGTCAGGGCATCCTGGGTGTCGAGGCGCGGGACGACGACACCTCGACGCGCGCGATGCTGACCGCGCTCGACCATCCGCCGACGCGCGCGTGCGCCGCGGCCGAGCGCGCGTACCTGGCGCGCCTCGGCGCCTCGTGCGTGACGCCGATGGCCGCGCACGCGTTCATCGACGGGCCGACGCTACGCATGATCGGCCTCGTCGCGAGCGAAGATGGTCGCCGCGTGCTGCGCCGACGCGCGAACGGCCCACTCGTCGATGCCGTCCGGCTCGGGACGGCGCTCGCGGACGCGTTGCTCGCCGACGGCGCCGCGTCGCTGACCGCGCTGCGTCCGGTGGGTCGGACGTGAGCGCGGCTCCTCGTCCGGAGTCCGATGCGGCTGACCTCCCGCGACCGCTGGCCGGCCGCACGGTGCTCGTCACCCGGCCGAGTGCTCAGGCGTCGTCACTGACGCGGCTGCTCGACGCGGCCGGCGCGCGGGTGCTGGAGATCCCCACGATCGTCATCGAGCCGCCGGAATCATGGGAGCCACTCGACCAGGCGCTCGATCGGCTCGGCGATTTCACGTGGGTGATCTTCACGAGCGTGAACGGCGTCGGCATGGTCGCCCGACGTCTCGAAGAGCGAGGGGGGAGCTGGTCGACCATCGGCGGCAAGAGCGTGGCCGGCATCGGACCCGCGACGGCGGCCGCGCTCGACGCGCACGGGGTCGCGGTGACGGTGGTGCCGGCCGAATATCGCGCGGAAGGGCTCATCGCGCGGCTGCGCGGGAAGATCGGCGGAAACGATCGCGTGCTGTTGCCGCGCGCCGCCGAGACTCGCGACCTCCTCGTGCGCGAGCTGTCCCGGCTCGCCGCCGAAGTCGTCGAGGTGCCGGTGTATCGGACTCTTCGCGCTCCGGACGCCGGCCGCCGGCTGCGTGAAGCGCTCGGCTCCGGCACGGTCGACGTCGTCACGTTCACCAGCTCGTCGACCGTGCGCGGCGTGCTGGACCTGCTTCCGGAAGAGGAGCGCGCCCGCTGGCTCGGCGGGGTCACGATCGCGTCGATCGGCCCGATCACCGCCGCCACGGTCGCGCACTACGGGCTCACGACGCACGTGATGCCGCACGAGTACACGATTCCGGCTCTTGCGAAAGCGATCGCGGAGCATTTCGCGCGTCCGGGCGGTCGGACGGCCGCAGCGTCGCGCCGATCCCGCCGCGACCTCGACGACAGAAGGAGTTGACGATGGGCCACACGATGTTTCGACCACGACGGCTGCGCGAGAAGTCGCTGCTCAGAACGATGGTCCGCGAAACGGCGCTCGCGGTCGACGACCTGGTCTATCCGCTGTTCGCCGTGCACGGTCGCGGGGTGCGGGAGCCGATCGCGTCGATGCCGGGGCAGTCTCGCCTGTCGGTCGACGAGCTGGTGAAGGAGGTCAAGGACGTGGCCGGGCACGGGATCCCGGCGGTCTTGTTGTTCGGCTTGCCGGAAGAGAAGGATCCGCGCGGGAGCGAGGCGTATGCCGAGGACGGCATCGTCCAGCAGGCGGTGCGCGCGGTGAAGGACACCGTGCCGGATCTGCTGGTCGTCACCGACGTCTGCCTCTGCCAGTACACGAGCCACGGGCATTGCGGGGTCGTGGAGGAGGGCGGCGTCAAGAACGATCCGACGCTCGAGCTCCTGGCGCGGGTCGCGGTCTCTCACGCCGAGGCCGGCGCGGACATGGTCGCTCCGTCCGACATGATGGACGGCCGGGTCGGCGCGATCCGCGAAGCGCTCGACGATGCGAGCTACCAGGAGACGCCGATCATGGCGTACTCGGCGAAATACGCGTCGAGCTTCTACGGCCCATTCCGGGACGCCGCCGACTCGACGCCGCAATTCGGGGATCGCCGCCAGTACCAGATGGATCCGGCCAATGTCGTCGAGGCGATGCGGGAGATCGCCCTCGACCTGGACGAAGGCGCCGACATCGTGATGGTGAAGCCCGCGCTGCCCTACCTCGATGTGATCTCGCGAGCCAAGGCGGAGTTCGGCGTCCCGCTCGCGGCGTACTCGGTTTCCGGCGAGTACGCGATGATCCGCGCGGCGGGGCGACTTGGCTGGCTCGACGAAGAGCGCGCCATGATGGAAGCCCTCACCGGTATCCGCCGCGCGGGCGCCGACATCGTCATCACGTACTTTGCGCGAGAGGTCGCGCGAATTCTCGAGCGCGATCGCGGTCTCCGGTAGGGGCCTCGTATCAAACTTTCGGCGAAGACCGAATACGCGATCAAGGCCGTGCTCGACCTGGCGATCCAGCGCGAGCGCGATCTGGTGCCGATCCAGGCCATCGCCGCGCGTCAGAAGATCCCCCAGCGCTATCTGGAGCAGGTGCTGCTGGCCCTGAAGCGCGAAGGGCTCGTGACGTCGAAGCGCGGGTCGGCGGGTGGCTACCACCTGACGCGGCCGCCGGAGGAGGTCACCGTGGGAGACGTGCTGCGGGCGGTCGAGGGCGCGTCCGCGCCGTTCGAGGCGCTGACCGGTCGCCGGCAGCCGAACGACAATGGAGACCTGGCCGGACTCTGGAGCGAGATCGCCGAGGCCGTGTCGAACGTCGTCGACCGGCTCACGTTCGGCGCGCTCGCGGAGCGGGCGCTCGAGCGACGAGGGGTCGCGCGCCCGATGTATCACATATGAATGAGAGCCGATCCGAGACGAAGGTGATGGCGAGCGTGCTGGACCTGGTCGGTGGCACGCCGATGGTCCGGCTCAATCGCTTGCCGAAGAGTGGCAGCGCGACGGTCGTCGCGAAGGTCGAAGCGCTCAATCCGGGGGGAAGCGTCAAGGACCGGATCGCCCTCGCGATGATCGAAGACGCCGAGCGCCGCGGCATGCTCAAGCCGGGCTCGACGATCGTCGAGCCGACCAGCGGCAACACCGGGATCGGGCTCGCGATGGTGTCGGCCGTCAAGGGCTACCGGCTGATCCTGACGATGCCAGACGACATGAGCGTCGAGCGGCAGCGACTGCTCGCGCGCTACGGCGCCGAGATCCATCTGACACCGGCGATCGAAGGCATGACCGGCGCCGTGCACGCCGCGAACGAGATGGTGCGCGCCCACCCCGACTATTTCATGCCGCAGCAGTTCGAGAACCCGGCGAACCCCGAGGTCCATCGACGCACGACCGCGCTCGAGATCCTGGACGCCGTGGATGGCCGGCTCGACGCCTTCGTCGCCGGCGTGGGCACCGGCGGGACCGTCACCGGGGTGGGCGAGGTGCTCAAGCAGAAAGTGCCTGGCGTGCGGATCATCGCGGTCGAGCCTGCGCGATCGCCCGTGCTGTCGGGAGGCCGTGCGCGACCTCATGCCATCCAGGGGATCGGGGCGTCGTTCGTGCCCGGCGTCCTGAACCGCGCGATCCTCGACCGAATCATCCAGGTGAAGGACGAGGACGCCGTCCTCTGGTCGCGTCGTCTCACGCGAGAGGAAGGCCTGCTCGCCGGAATTTCCGCGGGTGCAGCGGCCTTCGCCGCGTGCGAGGTGGCGGAGGAGCTCGGCGCCGGAAAGCTCGTCGTGACCGTCCTGCCCGATACGGGAGAACGATATCTGAGTCTCGGTTGAGAGGAGACGAAGGCCGACCATGCCAGTCACCGTGTACATCCCGACACCGTTCCGCCGAGCGACCAGCAATCGTGATCGCGTCGAGATGAACGCCCCGGACGTGGGGCGGCTGCTCGACGAGATCGAAGCCGAATACGCGGGGCTTCGCGGGCTGGTCCGGAACGAGCTGGGCGAGGTCCATCACCACGTCAACATCTACGTGAACAACGAGGCGATCGAGGATCTTCAGGGGCTGGGCACCCCGCTGAGGGATGGGGATGAGGTCGCCATCATCCCCGCGCTCGCCGGAGGCGCCAGGTGATCCTCACGGCGGAGGAGCTGTCGGCCATCAGCCGGCAAGCCGTGGCGGAGTATCCGGACGAGTGCTGCGGCGTCGTCCTGACGCGCGGAACCGCGCGTGTGCTCATCCAGTGCCGGAACGAGCAGAACGCGCTCCACGCGAAGGACCCGAAGAGCTATCCGCGCGATGCGAGGACCGCATTCTCGATGCATCCGCACGACTTGCTCCGCATGGCCCGGCTCGAGCAGGACGGGTACGAGATCGCGGTCATCTATCACTCGCATCCGAACGCGGGATCGTATTTCTCGCCCACGGACCAGGAGCAGGCGCTGATGGCGGGGGAGCCGAAATACCCCGGCACGACGCACGTCGTCGCCTCGGTCGTCGGTGATCGAGTGCGGAGCATCGCCGCGTACCGGTGGGATGGTCGCGGGTTCGTGCGCGCGGACGATGGCGATCTTCGTCCGCCGTTGCGCGAAGAAGCCACGCCCTCCGCCGAGTCCACGAGGCTCTTCCTCAGCGCGGAGCGGGTCATTCCCGGGGGCGTGAACAGTCCGGTGCGCGCGTTTCGCGGGGTCGGCGGCGAGCCGTTCTTCATCGCCCGTGGTGAAGGCGCCCGACTCTGGGACGTCGACGGCCGGAGCTATCTCGATTTCGTCGGCTCGTGGGGGCCGCTGATCCTCGGCCACGCAGCTCCGGTGATCATGGAGGCGGTGATCGAAGCGGCGCGGCGCGGAACGAGCTACGGCGCGCCGACGCCCGGCGAGGTGGAGCTGGCGGAAGCCATCACGGCAGCCGTGCCGTCGATGGAGAGCGTGCGGCTCGTGAGCTCGGGAACGGAAGCCGCGATGAGCGCGATCCGGCTGGCGCGTGGCGCAACGGGACGGGACGTCATCGTGAAGTTCGACGGTGGCTATCACGGCCACGCCGACAGCCTGCTCGTGCGGGCCGGCTCGGGTGGCGCAACGTTCTCGATACCCGACAGCGCCGGGGTCCCGGCCGCACTGGCGGCGCTCACGCTGACGGTCGCGTACAACGATCTGGACGCTGTCCGCGCGATCTTCCGCGAGCGTGGCGGTGAGATCGCGGCGGTGATCGTCGAGCCGGTCGCCGGGAACATGGGCGTCGTGCCTCCCGCGCGGGGCTTCCTCCAGGGACTCCGGGACGTCACGGCGTTGTCGGGCGCGCTGCTCGTGTTCGACGAAGTGATCACCGGATTTCGGCTGGCCTACGGGGGCGCGCAGGAAGTCTACGGTGTACGGCCGGACCTCACCTGTCTCGGCAAGATCATCGGCGGTGGGCTTCCGGTGGGCGCCTATGGCGGGCGTCGCGATCTCATGCAGAAGGTCGCGCCGCTCGGACCGGTCTATCAGGCCGGGACGCTGTCCGGAAATCCGCTCGCGGTCGCGGCCGGGCTCGCCACGCTCCGCGCGCTGCGCGAGCCGGGCGTCTATCCGAAGCTCGAGCGGCTGGGTGAACGGATGGAGCGAGGGCTCCGGGTCGCGGCCGAGAAAGCCGGAGCGCCGGTCACGGTGAACCGTGTCGGCTCGATGCTCACGGGGTTCTTCACGTCTTCGCCGGTCACGGACTACGCGACCGCACGGAACTCGGACACCACCCGGTATGCTCGCTTCTTTCACGCGATGCTCGAGCGCGGCGTGTTCCTGGCGCCGTCCCAGTTCGAAGCGGCCTTCGTCTCGCTCGCCCATACGGACGCGGACATCGACCGTGCGGCCGCCGCGGCGACGGACGCGCTCGCGGCCATCCGCTGAGGATTTCTGCCGTTGCCGGTTTCGGCCGCTATGGTATCCTCCTGCGGGCCGCGTGACTGGTTTCACAAGCGAGCCACCCGGAGGATCGGCGACTTTCGATGAGACCGAAGGCGGGCGTGGGAGTGCTCGGTCTGGTGCTCCTCGTCGTCCTGATCGCGTTGGCGCTGACGAACTGGAGCCGACGGCCCGCCGCGGCGCGACCGTCCGCGCAGCCGATCAACTTCCCGCACAACGTCCACGTCGGAACGTACAAGATCGATTGCCAGTACTGCCACGCGGACGCGCGGCGCTCGGACTACGCGGGCCTGCCGTCGGTGACACGCTGCATGGGCTGTCACAAGATCACCGCGGCCGATCGCCCCGAGATCAAGAAGCTGGCGGACTACGCCGCGAAGGGACAGCCGATCCCGTGGGTGCGCGTGTACAAGGTGCCCGAGTACGTGTACTTCCCGCACAAGGCGCATCTGCGCGCCGGTCTCAAATGCCAGCAGTGCCACGGCCCCGTCGAGACGATGACGACGGTCGGCGCCGACACCGGCCCGCAGCTGCCGAACGATTTCCTCCGGCTCGTCGGCCTCAGACCGACCGGGCCGCCGCTCTCGATGGGATGGTGCATCGAATGTCACCGCGAGCAGAACCGCACCCGCGACATGCACGCGCCGCTCGACTGCGTGACGTGCCATCACTGATGCGATGAATCGGCGCGACTTCTTCAAGATCGTCACGACGACCGCCGCGGCGGCCACCGCGGGGTGTCGTCCGGCGGCCGAGAGCATCCTGCCGCTGGTGGTGCCGAACGAGCAGATGGTGCCTGGAGTCGCCAGCTGGTTCGCGACCGTCTGTCGCGAGTGTCCCGGCGGGTGCGGCGTGATTGCGAGAAACCGCGACGGCCGCGTGGTGAAGCTGGAGGGCAATCCCGATCATCCGGTGAATCAGGGCGCGCTCTGCGCGCGAGGGCACGCGGCGCTTCAGGGGCTGTATCACCCGGACCGCTTCGCCGGACCGCAGCGACGGGAGGGCAGCGCCGTCGCGCCGATCGGCTGGGACGACGCGCTGAAGATCGTCGCCGAGAAGGTCACGGCGCTTCGTCAAGCGGGCAAGGGCCGGGCGATCGCGCTCGTGTCGCAGCTCGAGGCGGGGAGTCTCGGCGCGTTGCTCGATCGGTTCACGCAGGCGGTCGGCGCGCGGCCCAGGCTGGCGCTCGAGCCATTCGGGTACGAAGCGCTCCGCGCCGCGAACCGCGTGACGTTCGGGCGCGACGCCATTCCGTACTACGCGTTCGAGGAAGCGGAGGTGCTCCTCTCCTTCGGCGCGGATTTCCTCGAGACGTGGCTCTCGAGCGTCGGGCACGCGCGCGGCTTCGCCCGCATGCACACGTTCCGCGATGGCCGCGCCGGGACGTTCGTCCACGTGGAGCCCCGGCAGTCGATCACGGCATCGAGCGCCGACGAATGGATCCGGAACACGCCGGGCACCGAGGGATTGGTGGCCCTCGCAATTCTCAAAATCCTGATCGAGGCCGGCGCCGCGGACCGGAAGTTCGCGGACGCGGTGGCGCAGATCGACGTGAAGCAGGCGGCCGAGGCCAGCGGCGTTCCGGTTCGGCAACTCGTCCAGGTCGCCGAGATGTTCGGCCGTGCGCGGCCCGCGCTCGCGATCGGCGGCGGTGTCGCCACGTCGGGCGGCAACGCGGTGGCCACGCTCACCGCGATCAACTTGCTGAACGCGGCAACGGGCAACGTCGGGAAAACGGTGCGATTCGGCCCGGATTCGGCCTTCGGAAAGGTGACGCCGTACGCGGACGTCGCCGCGTTGACGCAGGCGATGGCGAACGGCGAGATCGAGCTCCTGCTGCTCGGACCGCGCGTGAATCCGGCCTTCACGCTGCCGGGCGGCCTCAAGTTCGCCGACGCCGCACGCAAAGTGAGCCTCGTGGTCAGTTTCTCGAGCCTGCCCGACGAGACGACGGCGCTGGCCCACGTCGTCCTCCCCGATACGCACTGGCTCGAATCGTGGGGCGACTACGCGCCGCGCGAGGGCGTCCTCGGGCTCATGCAGCCGACGATGAACCCGATCCGGGATGCGCGGCCGTGGGGGACCACCCTGCTGACGCTGACCCGCACCGTCCTCGGGACGGAAGAGGGCAAGGGCCCGCTCCCGTGGGCGACCTTCGAGCAATACGTGAAGTCTGCGTGGGAACCGACGGTCGGGGCGAACCTCGAGGTCGCGCTTCAGCAGGGCGGGGTGTTCAAGGACGTGGCGCCGGTCGCGGTCACGGCGAAGGTGGCGGCGGTCGATGCCGCGCCGCCGAAGCTCGACGGCGACGGCGGATTCACGCTGCTCGCCTATCCGTCGTTGCGCTTCTACGACGGCCGGAGTGCCGCCGCCTCGTGGCTGCAAGAAGTTCCGGACACGATGACGCAGGCGGCGTGGGACGCGTGGGTCGAGATCCCGGCGGCGGATGCCGCGAAGCTCGGGATCGCACGGGGCGACGTCGTCCGCGTGCAGTCGTCTCAGGGAGCGATCGAGCTGCCGGCGTATCCGTCGACGACGATCGCGCCGAACACGATCGCGATTCCGATCGGCCACCGGTACGCGCCCTATCACCTCGTTCCCGGCGGGCTCGGCGCGCGGGAGTCCCGGCCGTATGTCCAGGCGCCGCCCACGACGATGAACCCGGTCGCGCTGCTTCCCGCGGCTCCCGACGGCGCATCGGGCGGCGTGCCGTACCTGGCCGTGCGCGCGAGCATCACGAAGACCGGCGCGCGGCGTCCGCTCGCGGTGTTGCAGGCGACCCACGACCAGGAGGAGCGCGAGATCGCGCAGCACGTGGATCTGAAGACCGCGCGCGAGGAGGCGCTTCGCGGCAAGGAGCGGGAGCTCGAGCCGATCGGGATGTATCCGCCCCAGCACTATCCGAACTACCGCTGGGGCATGACCGTGGACGTCGACGCGTGCATCGGGTGCCAGGCGTGCGCGGTCGCCTGCCACGCCGAGAACAACGTGCCGATCGTCGGCAAGGCGCAGGCGGCGTATGGCCGGCAGGTCTCGTGGCTCCGTGTCGAGCGGTGGGCCGAAGGCACGGCCGATCACCCGCAGAACATGTTCCTGCCGATGTTCTGCCAGCACTGCGAGGTGGCGCCGTGCGAGCCGGTGTGCCCGGTGTTCGCCGCGTATCGCACCGACGAAGGGCTGAACGGGCAGGTTTACAACCGCTGTGTGGGCACCCGGTATTGCGGAAACAACTGCCCATACCATGTCCGGCGCTTCAACTGGTACAACTTCGAGTTCCCCGCGCCCCTCGACGTGCAGCTCAATCCCGACGTGACCGTGCGCCAGCTCGGCGTGATGGAGAAGTGCACGATGTGCTTGCAGCGGATCATCGCCGGCAAGGACCACGCGCGCGACGAGAAGCGCAAGGTCCGCGACGGCGACATCATGACCGCCTGCCAGCAGACGTGTCCGACCCAGGCCATCACGTTCGGAAACTTGAAGGACGACCAGAGCGCCGTCGCCAAGCAGCGACACTCGCCGCGCGCGTACCACGTGCTGGAGGAGATCGGCACGCGGCCCGGCGTGACGTATCTGAAGAAGGTCGTCCGGGAGCATGCTCCGGAAAAGCCGCCCGCCGGCCGCGGCTCGGCGTGACCTCATGAACGACTCGCCTGCGGCCTCACCGACCTTCGCGGACGTCAACCGGGACGTGCTCGAGACGCTCCGGCCTCCAGGTAATCTCTACTTCGGGTGGATGTGCATCGTGGGGTTGATCCTCACGTGCGGCATCCTCGCCTGGACCTACCAGATCTACATGGGCATGGGCGCGGCCGGCAAGCGGACGCCCCAGATGTGGGCCATGTACATCACGTCGTTCGTGTTCTGGATCGGCATCGGTCACGCCGGCACGCTGATCTCCGCGATCCTGTATCTGTTCCGTGCGCGCTGGCGCACGTCGATCTTTCGCGCGGCCGAGGCGATGACGATCTTCGCAGTCCTGACCGCGGGGCTGTTCCCGCTGATCCACGCCGGCCGGATGTGGTTCGCATACTTCCTCCTGCCGTACGCGAACCAGCGCTACCTCTGGCCGAATTTCCGGTCGCCACTCGTCTGGGACGTGTTCGCGATCTCGACGTACCTCTCGATCTCGACGATCTTCTTCATCGTGGGGCTGGTGCCGGACGTCGCCGCGATGCGCGACGCCTCGACGGGCTGGCGGTCGCGGATCTACGCGATGCTCTCGCTCGGCTGGGAGGGGGAGCACGAGCAGTGGCGGCACTACCGCCGCGCCTACGGGCTCTTCGCCGCGCTCGCCACGCCGCTCGTGCTGTCGGTCCACAGCGTGGTGAGCTGGGACTTCGCGATGGCGCTGGTTCCCGGCTGGCACTCGACGCTCTTCGCGCCGTTCTTCGTGGACGGGGCGATCTTCTCGGGCTTCGCGATGGTCTTGATCCTGATCCTGCCCATGCGGCACTTCTTCGGGCTCTCCGCCTACATCCACGATCGGCATCTCGACGCGATGGGCAAGCTCATCCTGGTGACCGGACTCGTGCTGACGTACTTCTACATCTGCGAGGCGTTCACCTCCTGGTACAGCGGCGACGTCTTCGAGCGCGCGTCGCTCTTCTGGAAGGTGACGAAGTCGTACGCGTGGGCGCTCTGGCTCATGTACTTCTGCAACTGCATCTCGCCGTTGATCCTCTTCTCCGGCCGGGCCCGGCGCAGCCCGGTGGTGCTCTACGTCGTGTCGATCCTCGTCCTGATCGGCATGTGGTTCGAGCGCTTCAACATCATCGTCCCGTCGCTCGGGCACGACTTCTATCCCTACACGTGGGGCATCTACAAGCCGACGATCTGGGACGCGACGATCGTGATCGGCAGCTTCGCCTGGTTCTTCATCCTCTTCCTCGGCTTCATCAAGGTCATGCCGTCGCTGTCGGTGGTGGAGGTGAAGGAGACGCTGCCGCCCCCGCTCAAGGACGCCGCGCGTGCCGGCCACCACTGAGACGGTGCTCGGCGTGTTCGCGCACGTCGACACGACGGTGCGCGCGCTGGAAGAGCTCCGCGCCAAGGGCTACCACGACCTGGCGGTCTACACGCCGATCCCCGTGCACGAGATCGAGGACGTGCTGGAGCGCGACCGGCCGGTCAGCCGCGTTCGGCTCTTCACCCTGATCGGCGGCCTCACCGGAACGGCGTCCGGGTTTCTGCTGACGATCTGGTCGGCGATGCAGTGGGGGCTCATCACCGGTGGGAAGCCGGTGGCGTCCATCCCGCCCTTCGTCGTCATCGCCTTCGAGCTGACGATCCTGTTCGGTGGTGTCGCCACGCTGATCGGGCTGGTGACGCTGGCCGGATTGCCGCGCTTCCGTCGCTCACCGACGTTCGATCGTCGGTTCACGAACGACCGGTTCGGCGTGGCCGTGCACTGCGCGCCGGAGCGTCGTCCGTCGGTTCGCGAGATCCTCCAGTCCGCGGGCGCGGACGAGGTGCGGCCGTGAAGTACGCGTTCATCCTCGTCCTGCTCATTGTCGCCTCGGCCGGCGGATTGCTCGGACTGGTGGTCGCGATCCGGTGGCTCGACGACATGACGGTGACGCCGCGGATCGTGACCGGCGAGCGGGTCTTCGCCATGCCGGCCGGCGTCGTTCCCCGCGGCGGTGAGCTGGTCCTTCCCAAGGAACAACGGGAGCTCGCCGCGAAGCGGCCCAATCCGGTGAAGATCACCGAAGAGTCGATCGCTTTCGGCAAGCAGCACTTCGCGACGTTCTGCGTGCCCTGCCACGGTGCGGAAGGCAAGGGGGGCGTGAGTGGACCGGTCGCGCTCAAGTTCATTCCAACGCCGGACCTGACGAGCGCCGAGCTCCAGAAGCAACGGACCGACGGGTACTGGCACAGCTACATCATGACGGGCGGCGCGGTGATGCCCTCGTACGGTGAAGCGCTATCCTCGACCGAGGCCTGGCACGTCGTGAACTTCCTCCGGTCGATCGCCGCGAAATGAAAAGTCCGGCGCCATGACCGTGCTCTGGGGAATCGTCGCGGCACTCGGCGCGCTGACGTTCGTGGTGGGACTTGCGTCCGGCGATCCACGCCACGTCTGGTCCATCTACCTCGTGAATCTGGTGTTCTGGTCCGGACTCGCCGCCACGGGGCCCGCGATCGCCGCGATGATGCAGCTGACCGAAGCGCGCTGGTCGCCGAGCGTCCGCCGCATCGCGCTGACCACCGCCGGATTTCTTCCGGCCTCGCTCGTGTTGCTGGTCGTGCTCTTCTTCGGTCGCGAGGTGCTCTACGCCTGGGTGCGGACGCCGATCGCCGTGAAAGCGCCCTGGCTCAACACGCCGTTCTTCTGGGCGCGCACGCTCGTCCTGGCGCTGGTCCTCGCGGGGACGAGCTTCGCGTTCGTCGCGGCGCTCTTGCGCGAGCCGGTGCCGCTGTCCGACGAAGGCGGATGATGGCCGTGTCGCTGTGGGGCTTCGACCTGGTCATGTCGATCGATCCGGTCTGGTACAGCGGGCTCTTCGGCGGGTACTTCGTCGTGTCGACGCTCTACACCGCCTTCTGCCTCCTGTCGATCCTCACCGTCCGGGCCAACGCGGGCGGGCTCGCGTCGATTCCCCCGGTCGCCGTGCAGGACGTGGCGAAGCTCCAGTTCGCGCTGTCGATCATGTGGATGTACTTCTTCTGGTCCCAGTACCTCGTCATCTGGTACGGGAACGTCCCGATCGAGACGCGGTTCTTCGTCCGCCGGTTCTTCGTCCAGCCATGGACGACCGTCGCCTGGTTCGTGTTCATCGTGGGCTGGCTGATTCCGTTCGGCTATCTCCTGAAGCGCCTGACCGGCCGGCCTCCGCAGCGACACACGCCGCTGGTCGTCGTCGCGGTCTTCGGACTCGTCGCGATCTTCCTCGAGCGCGTGCTGGTCGTGTTCCCGTCGGTGTCCGGCGACAATCGTCTCCTGAGCTGGCAGGACGTCCTGATCACGGCGGGGTTCCTCGGACTGTTTCTCCTGAGCCGTCGGTGGTTCTTCACGCGATACAAGCCCGTGCTCAATCTTCCGCACACCGGTCAGCATTGATCTCGGAGGGGGCTTCGACGCCCCCCCGACGGGCGCCGCGGGCCTGCGGGCCGCTGTCGCCCTGCCTCCCCCAGGAAAAATTGTGCGGGCAAGCCGGCGCTCGACGCGGTCAGGCAACTGGGCTCGGCCGGTGCACGTGTGCGACGGCGGAATGCGAGATGGATCTTTGGGATTGATGTCTCGGGCGGAGACGTACGGCTCGCGATAGAGTGAACGCATGCTGACCGTCGAAGAAGCGCTCGAACAGATCCTGTCGCGCATCCGGGTGCTCGGAACGGAAGGGGTCGAGCTGTCGAGCGCGCTCGGTCGCACGCTCGCGGAACGGATCGTCTCGCGTCGCGAGATTCCCCCGTGGCCGAACTCCTCGATGGATGGCTACGCGGTGCGTGCGGCCGACAGCGGGAACGTCGAGCTGGCCGTGGTCGGCCGCGTCGCGGCCGGAGCCTTACCGTCGCGCGCCATCGGAGCCGGCGAGGCGATGCGCATTTTCACCGGAGCGCCGATCCCCGACGGCGCCGACGCGGTCGTGCCGCAAGAAGACGTCGACGCCGCCGGGGATCGCGTCACGCTTCACCAGCGCGTCACGGCCGGCGCCTTCGTGCGCCCCGCCGGGGAAGACGTGCGGGTCGGCGACGTCGTGCTCGAGCCCGGGCGTTCAATCGGTGCGGCCGATATCGGCGTGCTGGCGACGCTCGGCTACGCGCGTGTCCTGGTCGTGCGTCGCCCCCGCGTCGCGATCCTGTCGACCGGTAACGAGCTGGCGGATCTGGGGACAGAACCCGGACCGGGACAGATCCCGAATACCAATACGTATTCGCTGATGGCGCAGGTGCGGGAGGTCGGGGGCGAGCCGATCAATCTCGGCGTTGCTCCTGATCGTCTCGACGCGATCGAGGAGCGCCTGCGCGCTGGCGCCACGGCCGACGTGCTGGTGTCGTCGGCCGGGGTGTCGGTCGGCGAGGCGGACCTCGTTCGTGATGCGATGACGAAGCTCGGCGCCGAGCTCCACCTCTGGCGAGTGTCGATGCGACCGGGCAAGCCGATCACCTTCGGCTCGATCTCCGGTCGGCCCGTCTTTGGTCTTCCCGGAAATCCGGTGTCGGCGATGGTCACCTTCGAGCTCTTCGTCCGCCCGGCGTTGCTCAAGATGTCCGGACGCCAGCACCTCCACCGGCCGCGCGTGAAGGCGCGTGCGCTGGCCCGGATCGAGAACCCCGGAGCGCGACGCGGCTATCTACGGGTGACGCTGGTCAGGGATGGTGCCGGGCTCGGGGCCCGCCTCACGGGCGAGCAGGGGTCGGCGATCCTGCGTTCGATGATCCTGGCGGACGGCCTCGCCGTACTTGAAGGGGATACGACTGTCGAGCACGGCCAGTTCGTTGAAGTGATTGTCTTGCGGGAGGTTGCCGGCTAGATACTCTCAGGCACGTTGAAGTCGCTGGCTCGCGTCCGGCCGCGCTCCGACAATCTCCCGTGCCCGAAGCCGGTGTATCGGATTGGACGCATGTTGCGTCTAACGGCCGATGAGTATACTGGCCGGGCCTGCGGGACGACGGCTCATGGACCTTCTGCTCGCGCCTGCCGATCCTCGATATCCGCGTCTCCTGGCGTCGCTGTCGCCAGCGCCCATGCTCTATGTCCAGGGCTCGGTCGAGGCAGACGACGCGCTGTCGGTTGCGATCGTAGGGTCGCGGCACGCGACGGCGTACGGCCTGGACGTCGCCGGCCGCCTCGCCTCGGATCTCGCCGCGCGCGGTGTGACGATCGTCAGCGGCCTCGCCCGCGGCATCGACACGGCGGCCCATCGTGGCGCGCTCGACGCCGGCGGACGCACGATTGCGGTGCTCGGTTCCGGGATCGACGTGATCTATCCGCCCGAGAATCGCGACCTGGCTCTTGAGGTCGCGCGGAGCGGCGCCGTCGTGTCCCAGTTTCCGCCGGGGACGGCACCGCACCCGTTCCATTTCCCGGTCCGCAACCAGACGATCGCGGCACTGGCGCTCGGCGTGATCGTCGTCGAGGCCGCCGAGCGGAGCGGTGCCTTGATCACCGCGCGGCACGCGGCCGATCTTGGTCGGGAAGTATGCGCCGTTCCTGGCCGAATCACGTCCGAGACGAGCCGGGGGTGCCACCGCCTCATCCAGGACGGTGCTAAACTAGTCGAGGATTGGACTGACGTCGTGTCAGAATTGCCGCAGGAGTGGCGCCGGCTGGTGCGAGGCGCCGCGGTCGTGATGAGCGGCGCGATCCGTCCCGAGCCCCCCAGCGACGATGGTCGGGTCCTGGCATTACTCGGACCCGACGAGCCCCAGCACATCGAAGCGCTCATCGAACGATCCGGCCTCCCGGTGGCCCGCGTGAGTACGAGCCTGCTGGCGCTGGAGCTCGAGGGGTGGGCGCGGCAATACGCAGGGCAGCGGTGGGTGGCAGCGGAGCCCGCCACGGCCCGACGGGCCCAGCGGCACGACGGCGAGAGGAGAGCAGAGTGACGAAGCGTTCGCTGGTGGTGGTCGAATCCCCCACCAAGGTGAAGACGATCCAGAAGTATCTGGAGTCCGGATACGTGGTGAAGGCTTCGATGGGCCACGTGCGCGATCTGCCGAAATCCACGCTCGGCGTCGACCCGGCGCGCAACTTCAAGCCCAAGTACGTCGTCACGCCGGCCAAGAAGAAAGTGCTCGACGAGCTGAAGAAAGCGGCCGAGAAAGTCGACGCGCTCTACGTCGCCACCGACCCGGACCGGGAAGGCGAGGCGATCGGCTGGCATCTCGTCCAGGAATTGGCGGTCGACAAGCGCCGGGTGTACCGGATCACGTTCAACGAGATCACCGAGCGCGCGGTGCGCGCCGCGTTCCAGCACCCCGGGCGCATCGATCTGAAGAAAGTCGACGCCCAGCAGGCGCGGCGGGTTCTCGACCGGCTCGTCGGCTACAACCTCTGACGGGTCCAGTCCGTCGCGGTGCGGCTCATCGTCGACCGCGAACGCGAGATCCAGGCGTTCCGTCCCGAAGAGTACTGGTCCCTGCACGCGCGGCTCGGCGCTGCCGGCCGTCCGGAGTTCGTCGCGACCTTGCGCGAAGTGGATGCCGAGAAGCCGTCACTGCCCGACGAGGCGGCCACGCGCGCCGTCATGGCCGCGCTCGACGGCGCGTCGTTCGTCGTGCGGTCGGTCACGCGCGGCGAGCGCAAGAAGAATCCGGCGGCGCCCTTCATTACGTCCACGCTCCAGCAGGATGCGGGACGGAAGCTCCGGTTCTCGGCGAAGAAGACCATGACCGTCGCCCAGCAACTGTACGAGGGCATCGAGCTCGGCCAGGAAGACCAGGTCGGGCTCATCACCTACATGCGCACCGACTCCGTCCGCGTCGCGGCCGAGGCGCAGCAGGACGCGCGCAAGCTGATCACGCGGCGCTTCGGGCGCGAGTCGATGCCCGAGACGCCGCCGCAGTACAAGTCGCGCGGCACAGCCCAGGAAGCCCACGAGGCGATCCGTCCGAGCGAAGTGCGGCGCGATCCGAAGAGCCTGGCGCGATTCCTCACGAAGGATCAGCTCGCCCTCTACCGGCTCATCTGGGAGCGCTTCGTCGCGAGCCAGATGACGCCGGCGATCTACGACACCGTCGCGGCCGACATCGAGGCGGGGAACTGTCTCTTCCGGGCCCAGGGCGCGACCCTCCGCGTCTCCGGCTTCATGGCGGTGTACGTCGAGAGCCAGGAGGACGGCGCTCCCGCGGAGGACGACGGCGCGACGGTTCCGGCGCTGGAAGAAGGCGAGACGCTGACGCTCCACGCCCTCGAGCCAAAGCAGCACTTCACGCAGCCGCCTCCGAGATACACGGAGGCCGCGCTCATCAAGGCGCTGGAGGAGCTCGGCATCGGGCGGCCGTCGACGTACGCGCAGATCCTCTCCACGATCGTCAACGATCGCGGATACGTGCGCCGCGAGGCGCGGACGCTCTTTCCCACGGAGCTCGGCATCGAGGTCACCGACAAGCTGAAGCCCTTCTTCCCGGAGATCATGGACGTCGAGTTCACCGCGCAGATGGAGGACTCGCTCGACAAGATCGAGTACGGCGAGCAGAAGTGGGTCGACACCGTGCGCACGTTCTACCAGCCGTTCATGACGGATCTGGCGCGCGCGCGGAACGAGATGGAGGACCACAAGGGCGGCGTCCTGCGGGAAGAGACCTGCCCCGAGTGCGCCAACCCGCTGCTCGAGCGCTGGGGACGGTTCGGCAAGTTCCTGGCGTGCTCGAAGTATCCCGAATGCCGGTACACGCGGAACGTCGACGGCAGCGAGCGCGCCGAGGACGAGCCGACGGGCGAGGCGTGCCCGACCTGCGGCAAGCCGATGGTGATCAAGCACGGCCGATACGGAAAATTCGTGGCGTGCTCGGGGTACCCCGAGTGCAAGACGACGAAGCCGGTGACGCTCGGCATCGCGTGTCCGCAGCCCGACTGCCGCGGCGAGCTCGTCGAACGGCGGTCGCGCCGGGGACGGACCTTCTTCGGGTGCTCGGCCTATCCGACCTGCACCTACGTGCTCTGGCAGCGTCCGGTGGCCGAGCCATGCCCGCAGTGCGGCGCGCCGTTCCTCACCGAGCGCGCGGCCCGCGGGCGCCACGTGCGCACGTGCGTGCGCGAGGGGTGCGGCTACAAGCTGGAGGCCGAGACCACGGTCGCATGACGGAGTGGGTCGACGCGTTCCTCCGTCACCTCGCCATCGAGAAAGGCGCGTCCTCGCACACGCTCCGGGCCTACCGGAGCGACCTGAACGACTTCCGGAGCTTCGTCACGCGCGTTGGCGGCGCGCGAGCGGAACGCGATCTGCCGGGAGTCGTCGATGCGCGAATGATCCGGGCGTGGCTGGTCGATCTCCACGCGCGCCGGCTGGCTCCCGCGTCCGTGGGACGTCGCCTGGCCGCGCTGCGCGCCTGGCTCAGGTTCCTCGTGCGGCGTGGCGTGGTGCGCGCGAATCCGGCGCGCGACGTCAGGAGCCCGCGGCTTCCGCGAAAGCTTGCGTCGTTCCTTCCGATCGACGAAGCCACCGCGCTCTGCGATCCACGACGGTCGAGTGGCGCCCGCCGCGAGCGCGATCTCGCGATCGTCGAGCTCCTGTGGGCGAGCGGTCTCCGCGTCTCCGAGCTCGCGGGCCTCGCGCTCGACGACGTCGAGCGCGGCGAGCGGACGCTCCGCGTCCTCGGCAAAGGCGGCAAGGAGCGGATCGTGCCGTTCGGCGGCGGCGCCGCGCGCGCGCTCGAGACCTATCTGGTCACGCGCGGTGACGGTCGCGGCCCGCTCTTCCGGAATGCCCGCGGCGGACGGCTGACGTCGCGCTCCATGCACACGATCGTGCGGCGGATGGCGCGCCGCGCCGGAATCGAGCGGCGTGTGACCCCGCACACGCTGCGCCACACGTTCGCGACGCATCTCCTCGACGCCGGAGCGGACCTCCGGATGATCCAGGAGCTGCTCGGTCACGCGCGCCTCACGACGACGCAGCGCTACACGCACGTCAGCGGCGATCAGCTCATGCGCGTGTACGACCAGGCCCATCCGCGCGCGCACGCGGCCGGCGCGACGCGTGCGCGTCGCATCGCGTCCGGAGCGTCAGGATGAGGCGCGGGGACGCGCCGGCGATCGACATCCGCGCCACGACGCAGGTCTCGATCGGCGCGACGATCGTGAAGGCGACGGCGCGGAAAGTGCGGAAGCTCTACGGCGACCGGGTGATCGCGGGCTTCGCCGGCGCCGCCGCCGACGCGTTCACGCTGTTCGCTCGCTTCGAGGCCAAGCTCGAGGAGTATCGCGGCAACCTGCCGCGCGCCGCGGTGGAGCTGGCGAAAGACTGGCGGACGGACCGTGTCCTGCGACGGCTGGAGGCGCTGCTCGCCGTGGTGGATCGCGAGCACTCGCTCATCGTCTCGGGCACCGGCGACGTGATCGAGCCGGACGACGGGTTGATGGGCATCGGCTCCGGCGGGCCGTACGCGCTCGCCGCCGCCCGCGCGCTCGTCGCCCACTCGGATCTGGATGCGAAGGCCATCGTCGCCGAAGGCATGCGCATCGCGGCCGGCATCTGCGTCTACACGAACGACCAGCTGACGATCGAGACGCTGTGAGACACCACCCACGCAACCCGAGGCGCGCCACGGCTCTGCCGGGGCGTGTCCGAACGTCGGGGGTCTGGGGGCCATTACGGGCGCGTCCGAGCGCCCCTCGGGGCCCCCAGACAGATTGATGGACGCGGGTCCTCCGGCGCTCACGCCCGCGGAAATCGTCGCGGAGCTCGACCGGTACATCGTCGGCCAGGTCCGCGCCAAGCGCGCGGTCGCGATCGCGCTCCGGAATCGTTACCGCCGGCAGAAGCTGCCGCCGGAGCTGCGCGACGAGGTGGCGCCGAAGAACATCATCATGATCGGCCCGACCGGCGTCGGGAAGACCGAGATCGCGCGCCGGCTGGCGAAGCTCTCGCAGGCGCCGTTCGTGAAGGTCGAGGCGTCGAAGTACACCGAGGTCGGCTACGTCGGCCGCGACGTCGATTCGATGATCCGCGACCTCACCGAGATTGCCGTGAACATGGTCAAGGCCGAGGTCATGGCGTCGGTCCAGGACAAGGCGGAGCAGCTCGCCGAGGACCGCGTGCTCGATCTCCTGCTGCCCGCGCGTTCGCGAGAGCCGTACTCGAGCGAGTCGCTCGAGGAAGTCGGTCCCGGCGCGCGCGACGCCACGCGCGAGAAGCTGCGCGCGCAGCTCAGGTCGGGACGTCTCGACGACCGTCTCGTCGAAGTGGAGACGCAGCAGCAGGGGCTGCCGATCGTCGAGGTCTTCTCCGGGCAGGGCATGGAAGAGATGGGGATCAATCTCAAGGACATGCTCTCCAACATCATGCCGTCGCGCACGAAGCGACGGCGCCTCCGGGTCGCCGAGGCGCGCAGGCTGCTCGCGCAGGAAGAGGCGCAGAAGCTCATCGACATGGAAGACGTCGTCGCCCAGGCGATTCGCCGGGTCGAGAACTCGGGCATCGTCTTTCTGGACGAGCTCGACAAGGTCGCCGGGCGCGAGAGCGGCCGCGGACCGGACGTCTCGCGGGAGGGCGTCCAGCGCGACCTCCTGCCGATCGTCGAGGGCTCCTCGGTCACCACGAAGTACGGGATCGTGCGGACCGATCACATCCTGTTCATCGCCGCCGGCGCGTTCCACGTGTCGAAACCGGCGGATCTGATTCCCGAGCTGCAGGGCCGGTTCCCGATCCGGGTCGAGCTCGAGCCCTTGACGCGCGAGGATTTCGTCCGCATCCTGACCGAGCCCCAGAACGCCCTGATCCGCCAGTACGTCGAGCTGCTCAGGACGGAACGGGTGACGCTCGAGTTCCTGCCGGAGGCGATCGAGGCGATTGCCGAGCTGGCGATGCGGGTGAACACGACCGCCGAGAACATCGGCGCTCGGCGGCTCTACACGATCATGGAGAAGCTCCTGGAAGACGTGTCGTTCGACGCGCCCGACCTGCCGGGCAAGGACCTGACCATCGACGCCGGATACGTGCACGAACGGCTCGCCGACCTCGCGCGTGACCAGGATCTGTCGAGGTACATCCTGTGAACCGCGCGGAAGTCCTGCTCGAGGCGCTGCCCTACATCCGCCAGTTCGCGGGCAAGACCGTCGTCGTCAAGTATGGCGGCGCCGCGATGGAGCAGGCGGACCTCAAGGAGTCGTTCGCGCTCGACGTGATCTTGCTGCGGCTCGTCGGCATTCACCCGGTGATCGTCCACGGCGGTGGCCCGCAGATCGGCGCGTTGATGCGCCGGCTCGGCAAGGAGCCGGAGTTCGTCGGCGGCATGCGCGTGACCGACGCCGAGACCGTGGAGATCGTCGAGATGGTCCTGGTCGGGAAGATCAACACGGAGATCGTGGGGCTCATCACGCATCATGGCGGTAAAGCGGTCGGCCTCAGCGGGAAGGACGGGCAATTGATCCGCGCGCACCGTCGGCTCCACCGGCTGCCGAGCGGCGAGGAAGTCGACATCGGTCTCGTCGGTGAGGTGGAAGCGATCAATCCCGAGCCGATCCGCCTGCTCGAGCAGGGCGGCTTCATCCCCGTGCTCGCGCCGGTCGGCGTGGGACGCGGCGGCGAAACCTACAACATCAACGCGGATCTCGTCGCGGGGGAGATCGCCGCCGCGCTGGGCGCCGAGAAGCTCATCCACCTGACCGACGTCCGAGGCATCGCGGGACCGGACCGAGAGCTCGTCTCGACGCTGTCGCGCGGGGAGGCGGAACGGCTCATCGCTGAGCGCGTCATCGCCGGCGGCATGCTGCCGAAGGTGGAGTCCTCGCTCCGCGCGCTGAAGGGCGGCACCGCGAAGGCGCACATCATCGACGGGCGGGTGCCTCACGCCATTCTGCTCGAGCTGTTCACGCACGAGGGCGTCGGCACCGAAATCGTTCTCTAAGGAGACCTGGCCATGGATACGCGCACGCTGCTCGAGTGGTCGGCGAAACATCACACGCCGAACTACGGCAGCCGCGCGCCGATCTGTCTGGTCCGCGGCGAGGGTGTGCGCGTCTGGGACTCCGACGGCCGCGAGTACCTCGATTTCGGCAGCGGCATCGCCGTCACCTCGCTCGGGCACTGTCACCCTCGGGTGACGGGCGCGATCCAGGAAGCGGCGGCCACGCTGCTGCACGTGTCGAACCTCTATCACTCGCCGCCGCAGATCCATCTGGCGAAGCTCCTGACGGAGCACTCGTTCGCCGATCGCGTGTTCTTCGCCAACTCCGGGGCCGAAGCGAACGAGGCCGCGATCAAGATCGCGCGGAAATACGCGCGCGAGACATGGTCGGACGATCGCTTCGAGATCGTCGCCACGAAGAACTCGTTCCACGGCCGCACCATGGCGACGGTGACAGCGACCGGACAGGAGAAATACCAGCACGGGTTCGAGCCGCTCCTGCCAGGGTTCAAGCACGTGCCCTACAACGACCTCAACGCCATGGAGCTGGCGATCGACAACCGCACGGCCGCCGTCCTGGTGGAGCCGATCCAGGGCGAGGGCGGTGTGCACGTCCCGAGCGACCCGTATCTGGCCGGGCTCCGCACGCTGTGCGACGAGGCGGGTGCGCTCCTGATCTTCGACGAGATCCAGACCGGCGTCGGACGCACCGGACGGCTCTGGTGCTACGAGCACTGGGGCGTCGAGCCCGACATCATGACGCTCGCCAAGGCGCTCGCGAACGGCGTGCCGATCGGCGCGATGCTGACGCGGGAAGAGATCGCGAGCGTGTTCACCGCCGGCACGCACGGCTCGACGTTCGGCGGCACCCCGTTCGTCGCGTCGGTGGCCCTCGCCACGCTGACGACGATGATCGACGAGAAGATTCCGGAGCGCGCCGCGCAGATGGGCGGATACCTGATGGAGCGGCTCGGGCGGCTGCCATCCCTGGGAGTGCCGGTCAAGGAGGTGCGCGGCAAGGGACTCCTGATCGGCATCGAGCTCGACGGTCCCGCTGGTCCCGTCGTCGATGCCTGCCGCGAGGCCGGACTCCTGGTACTGTCCGCGGGCGACCGTGTGCTGCGGCTGGCGCCGCCGCTCATCGTCACCGAGACCGATTGCCATCGGGCGCTCGAAACGGTCGTCACCGCGCTCAAGAAGGTCCGGACGTGAAGGACTTTCTCTCGTGCGCGGACCTGACGCGTGAATCCGCGCTCGATCTCTTTCGCGTCGCCGGTGAGCTGAAGCAGCGCTGGAAATCCGGCAGGCGTGGCGCGCCGCTCGCCGGGCGCACGTTCGCGCTCATCTTCGAGAAGCCGTCGCTCCGGACGCGGGTCACGTTCGAGGTCGGCGTCAGTCAGCTCGGCGGGCGCGCCGTGTACCTCGCCGGCGGCGAGATCGGCCTGGGCAAACGCGAACCGGTCCCCGACGTGGCCCGGAACCTCTCGCGCTGGGTGGACGGCATCGCCGCGCGGGTCTTCGCGCATGCCACGGTCGAGACGCTCGCCCGCGAGGCCACGGTTCCGGTCATCAACGGATTGTCGGACGTCGAGCATCCGTGCCAGGCGCTCGCGGACTTCTTCACGCTCTGGGAGCGGGGCGTCGACTTCACCCGGATGAAGCTCGCGTGGGTCGGCGACGGCAACAACGTCTGCCACTCGGTCATCCTGCTTGGCGCCATGCTCGGCGCGCGCATCGCCGTCGCGTGCCCGCCGGGCTACGAGCCGGACGCCGGCGTCTGCGAGCAGGTGCGCCGGCTGGGCCCGGAACTCGAGGTGACGGAGGACGTGCCGCGCGCCGTCAAGGACGCCGACGTCATCTACACGGACGTCTGGATCAGCATGGGACAGGAGGCGGAGCGCGAGCGGCGCCTGGAAGCGTTCGGCCGGTACCAGGTGAACGACACCGTCGTCGGTGCTGGATGGCCCGCGGTCGATCGCGCTCGACCAGGCGGAGAACCGGCTCCACGCGCAGAAGGCCATCATCCTGGAGCTCTCGGGAGGATCGCTCCACGATGCGTGATCCGAAGACGATCGTCCTCGCGTACTCCGGCGGGCTCGACACGTCGGTCATCTTGAGATGGCTGATCGAGCGGTATCACGCGACGGTCGTGGCGTTCTGCGCGGACATCGGCCAGGGTGAGGAACTGATCCCGATCCGGGACAAGGCGCTCCGCACCGGCGCGGCACGCGTGCACATCGTCGACCTGCGCCAGGAGTTCGTCCGTGACTTCGTGTTCCCGATGCTGCGCGCCAACGCGACCTACGAGGCCGGCTATCTTCTCGGCACGTCGATCGCGCGACCGCTGATCGCGCGTGCCCAGGTCGAGATCGCCGGCAAGGAAGGCGCCGACGCCGTCGCGCACGGCGCCACCGGCAAGGGCAACGACCAGGTACGGTTCGAGCTGACGTATGCGGCTCTC
>QHRT01000004.1:31061-34503 GCA_003220195.1 Candidatus Rokuibacteriota bacterium
TCGCCGGCACGACATCCCGGTTCCCGTCACGACGGAACGCCCGTACAGCACCGACCGCAACCTGTTCCACATCTCGTACGAGGGCGGGGTCCTGGAGGACCCGTGGGCGGAGCCGCCGCCCAAGATGTTCCTGCTGACGCAGTCACCTGAGGATGCGCCGGATGCCGCGCAGGACGTGACGATCGAGTTCGAGACCGGAAATCCGACGGCCGTCGACGGGACGCGGCTCGATCCGGTCCAGGTGCTCTCGCGGCTGAACCGTCTCGGCGGCGAGCACGGGATCGGGCGCATCGACCTGGTCGAGAACCGCTTCGTCGGCATGAAGTCGCGCGGCGTCTACGAAACACCGGGCGGCACCATCCTGCACGTCGCGCACCGCGCGCTCGAGTCCTTGACGCTCGACCGCGAGGTCCTCCATCTGCGCGACTCGCTGGTGCCGCGCTATGCCGAGATGGTCTACTATGGATTTTGGTTCGCCCCCGAGCGCGTGGCGCTCCAGCAGCTCATGGACGACTGCCAGAAGGACGTCACCGGCACCGCGCGCCTCCGCCTCTACAAGGGCAACGTCATGGTCGTCGGGCGGCGCTCGCCGCGCTCGCTCTACCGGACCGACTTCGCGACGTTCGAGACCGACAGCGTCTATCGTCAGCGCGACGCCGAAGGGTTCA
This sequence comes from Candidatus Rokuibacteriota bacterium, assembly GCA_003220195.1. Classification (GTDB taxonomy): domain Bacteria; phylum Methylomirabilota; class Methylomirabilia; order Rokubacteriales; family CSP1-6; genus AR8. Next base: position 31,730 of record QHRT01000004.1, read on the forward strand.
TCAATCTCCAGGCGCTCCGTCTGAAGATCCGCGCGCTCCGTGACCGGGCCTGAGAGTTCGTGAAACACTCGACGGCGGGAGCTTCCGAGCTCCCCGCTCCGCGCTCGATTGTTTCCACGAGCTGACCGGGACGCGTCGGTCCGCCGATGCAGCTCGACGTCGCGCTGACCGCTGACCTGATCCGGATCGATGGTCTCGCCGGGTCGACGGCGCTCGTCGTCGACGTCCTGCGCGCCAGCACCACGATCATCACCGCGTTCGCGAGCGGCGCGACCGCGATTGTTCCGGTCGCGACGCCGGAGGACGCCCGGACGCGCGCGCGCACGATCCAGCACGCCCTCACCGCTGGAGAGCGGGGTGGAGAGCGGATTCCCGGCTTCGATCTCGGCAACTCACCGGTCGAGGTGCGCCAGGGCGCCGTCGGCGGCCGGACGATCGTGCTCACCACCTCGAATGGCACCCGCGCGCTCCTGGCGGCGCGCCACGCCGCCGCGGTGGGGATCGCCGGACTCGTCAATCTCTCGGCGGCGGTGGAGTGGGCGGCGCGGCAAGGCCGTGATGTCGTCGTGCTGTGCGCCGGCTCGATGGGCGCCGTGTCGCTCGAGGACCAGGTGTGCGCGGGCTTGCTGGTCGAGCGGCTCGCGGCGCGGGCGGAAAAACCCGCGCTGAGCGACGTCGCCGCGGGCGCGGTGGAACTGGCTCGCCCGTACGCGAACGACATCACGCGGCTCGCGACCGACTCTCGCTGGGCGCAGAAGCTGACACGTGACGGATTCGCCGCCGATGTCGTCGCCTGCCTGGCGATCGACACGCTGGCGCTCGTCCCGGTCTATCTCGCCAGCGTTGACAAGGTCGTTTGCGGACCACGATAATGGGCGGCGCGCCACGGAGCCGCGCACTTTCGCTGGGACGGAGTGGCTGAGTGAACCTCCCGATCGGTCTCACCCTCACCCGCATCGTCGCGGTTCCGCTCCTCATCGTCTTCCTGATCTCGTCGTCCGAGGTCCACGCGCTCATCGCCGCCGCGATCTTCATCGCCGCTGCGTTCACCGACTGGGCCGACGGGTTCTTCGCGCGCCGGCGCAACCAGGTGACGACGCTCGGCACGCTGCTCGACCCGATCGCCGACAAGCTCCTGGTGGCGGCGGCGCTGGTCTCGCTGCTCCAGATCGACAAGGTCGAGGCGTGGATTGTCGTCATCGTCGTCGGCCGTGAGCTCGCGGTGACCGGGCTGCGCGCGGTCGCCGCGGGGGTCGGCGTGATCGTGCCCGCCTCCCGACTCGCGAAGTGGAAGACCGTCAGTCAATACGTCGCCGTGACGATGCTCATCGTCGAGAAGGGCTTCGGCGCGCCCGACTTCCACTTCGCCGCGACGGTGGTGCTGTGGGCCGCGCTCGCGCTGACCGTGGTGTCCGCCGTCGATTACTTCTACCGCTTCTTCCGGAAGGCGGACTACCGCGCGATCGTGCCCGACGAAGACCGCTGGTCGTGAGCGCGGTCCTCGCGGTCGCCGGCGCCTACCTGGTCGGCGCCATCCCGACGGGGTATCTGGTATCGCGAGCGTTCGGCGTGAGCGACATCACCCGGCACGGCAGCGGCAATATCGGCGCCAGCAACGTCCTCCGAACGCTCGGCAAGGCGCCTGCCGTGCTGACGCTCGTCGGCGACGTCGTGAAGGGCTACCTTGCCGTCACGATCGCGGCGCTCGCGACGGGCCACGAGACGGTCATCGCGACCGGCGCCGTCGCGGCGGTCGTCGGCAACTGCTGGTCCGTGTTCCTGGGATTCCGAGGCGGGAAAGGCGTGGCGACCGGCTTCGGCGCCATGCTCCGACTGGTTCCGGTTCCGACGCTTCCCGCGGTCCTGGTCTGGATCGCGATCGCCGCGACGTTCCGGTACACGTCGCTGGCGTCGCTCGCGGCGGCGCTGTGCGTCCCACTGGGCGCCCTCGCGATGACTCGACCGCTTCCCGACATCGTCGCGACCGCGTGTGTGGCAGGGATCGTCGTGGTGCGTCACCGCGAGAACATCGCTCGGCTCTCCGAGGGCAGCGAGCGCAAGATCGGCCAGCGTAGCGCGCCGACCCGATGATCGCTGTCATCGGAGGCGGAAGCTGGGGGACCGCGCTGGCGCTGCACGTCACGCGCACCGGTACCTCCGTGAGGCTCTGGGCCCGCGAAGCCGAGGTCGTCGAGGGTATTCGTCGGACGCGACGGAACCCCTGGTATCTGGCCGACGTTGACCTCCCAGAGGCCATCGAGCCGACGTCCGACCTCGCCGAGGCCGTCCATGCCGCAGAAATGATGATCGTTGCCGTGCCGTCGGAGTTCGTCGCGGGTACGTTGAAGGACGTGCCGGACGCCCTCGCCGGCGTACCGATCGTCTCGGCGACGAAGGGCTTCGATCCAGAGGGGCATTGCCGGATCACCGAGGTGATTGCCGTGCGGTTCCCGCGCGCGTCGATCGCCGCCTTGTCGGGCCCGACCTTCGCGCGCGAAGTGGCGCGCCGGCTGCCGACGGCAGCGGTGATCGCGTCAGCCGACGCTCCGCTGGCGGCGGGGCTGCAGGCGAGGCTCGGCACGCGCGAGTTCCGGCTCTACACGAATCGCGACGTCGTCGGGGTGGAGACGGGTGGCGCGCTGAAGAACGTGATCGCGATCGCGACGGGGCTGGCGGACGGCCTCGAGCTCGGCCAGAACGCGCGAGCGGCGCTGATCACGCGCGGTCTGGCGGAGATCACGCGGCTGGCCGTCGCGCTCGGCGGCGAGCCCGCG
>QHRT01000232.1:0-1247 GCA_003220195.1 Candidatus Rokuibacteriota bacterium
ACGTGGCGCCGGATATCAATGGCGACGGCAAGCCCGACGTCGTCTTTACCCACGCGGAGAACGGCAACACCATCTCCGTAGGCCTCAGCAATGGCAACGGCACCTTCAGCACATCATTCTGGGTGGGCTGGCCGGGATCGGGCCAGGGCACTCAGCCGTCGACCAGCTATTTTCCGGACGGCGTCATCGGCTTCGACGTCGTGGCCGGAGATTTCAACGGCGACGGTGTCATGGATTTTGCCGTGCCCGTCGTCGGCGCCGACCAGGCGCGCGGCGGCGTGTCGATCATGCTCGGCAAGACGCCGGGCACGTTCCGGGCGCCGCGCGTGTACCAGCCCCTCGGGGGCGATTTCAGATCCTTCGGGCCGCCCACCCGGGCGGATTATGCGTTCGGAGACTTCACGTCGAACGGGAAACAGGATCTGGCGGTGCTCGCCGGCACCGGCCGCCCTCCGCAGGCGCTTCTCGATATCTTCCCGGGCAACGGCGATGGGTCATTCGGCGACTCGCTCGTGGCCACGGTGTTTCCGGCCTGTAATACCGGCGCCGGCGCGCTCCGGAGCGTGGATCTCGCCCAGAACGGGACGCTCGACCTCGTGTTCCTTGGTCTTGCCAGTGGCGGCCAAGACCACCTCTTCGTCGCTTCCGGGAACGGCAACGGCACGTTCACATTATTCAGCAGCGTCCCGCTGACGAACATCCGGGCGCAGAACATGGTGGTTGCCGACTTCAACGGCGACGGCTTCCCCGACGTCGCGGTCTCCGAGTTCAACGCGTGCCCGCCGCGGCGCACCATCGAGGTCTTTCTCCAGGGCGCCGGCGGCACCAAGACCTTCACCAGCAAATCCATCCTGTCGGTGGCCGGTGACTGTCCGCCGAACGCGACTACAGGCTCCGGCCTCGTGGCCGCCGACTTCGACCATGACGGCAAGGTCGACCTCATCGCGTCGACCGTGACCAATGGCGTCTACAACGCCCTCTTCTTCAAAGGCAACGGCGATGGTACCTTCCAGGACCCGACGGTCATCGGGACGGGCACCTTTGGACGTGATGGGATCAACGACTACGCGGCCGCCGATCTGGACGGGGATGGCAACCTCGATCTCGTCGGCGTCGGCAACGGCGTGTTGGTCCAGCTCGGCAACGGCGACGGGACCTTTCAAGCGCCGGTGAACTATGCCCCGTCCTCAGGCACCGCGCTCAGGCTCGCCGACTTCGACGGTGACGGCAAGCTCGACATGGCACTT
>QHRT01000232.1:1330-7137 GCA_003220195.1 Candidatus Rokuibacteriota bacterium
CTGGACATCGCCGACCTGAATGGCGACGGGAATCCCGATATCGTCGTGAAGCACGGGGACGTCAACAACATCTTCTATACCGTGCTGATCAACGGAAACACCCCGAAGGCGGACCTCGCGATCAGCAAGACCGACTCGCCTGATCCGGTGATCGCGGGCACCAATCTGACCTACACGATCACGGTCACAAACAACGGCCCGAGCGCGGCCACCGGCGTGACCATGACCGATCCGCTGCCAGGCACGGTCACGTTCGTCTCGGCCACGCTGAGTCAAGGGGCGTGCAGTGGCACGAGCACGGTCACCTGCAATCTCGGCACCCTGGTGAATGGCGGCTCGGCGACGGTGACGATCGTCGTGACGCCCACACAGGCCGGCGGCATCAGCAACACCGCCAGCGTGGCGGCGAACGAGTTCGATCCGAATCCCGACAATAACTCCGCCACGCAAGGGACGACGGTGAACCCGCCGTCGGCGGATCTCTCCGTCACGAAGACAGACTCGCCCGACCCGGTGACGGTGGGGAGCAACCTGACGTACACGATCACCGTGACCGATGGCGGCCCGAGCCCGGCCACCGGCGTCACCGTGACCGATACGCTGCCGGGCACGGTGACGTTCGTCTCGGCGACGCCGAGTCAGGGGAGCTGCAACGGGACGAGCACCGTCACCTGCGCGCTCGGATCTCTGGCGAACGGCGGCTCGGCTACGGTCACGATCGTGGTGACGCCGACTCAGACAGACACCCTCAGCAACACCGCGACCGTCGCGGCCATCGAAGCCGATCCTGACTCCGGCAACAACAGTGCGACCGAGGACACGACGGTGAATGCGGTGAGCCGCCCACTCTCCGCCCTGAGCCCCGCCAAGCTGTGGGTGGGACAGACCGACGCCAACCGTCGGCTCAAGTTCGACCTCCTGGCCGAGGTGCTCGTGAACGGCAACGTCGTGGGGACGGGCCGGCGCGCCAACGTGGCCGCTGGTGGCAGTGACTTCAGCGCGGCGAAGCTCGACACGGTCTCGTTGGCGCTCGGCTCGGTGACGAACGTGCCGGCCGGGGCGGCTCTTTCGATCCGAGTGTCCGTGCGGTCGTCCTGCTCGGTCACCAAGGCCGGGAACTCGGGCGGCGCACGGCTCTGGTACAACGGCCAGCCGATCGATACCGGCAATGCGTCCAGGCGCGACGCGGGCACCCGCTTCGACGCGACCATCGGGGGGACGAACAGCATCTACTTCCTGCGTCCGGCCTTCGCGCTCTCGACGACGGCTGGCACGTCGAGGGAGTTCGTCGACGTCGCCGTGAGCGACAGTGAAGCGTGCCCGGCGCGACCATTCACGCCGTTCGGAACCTGGAACATCACGCTTCCGTAGCAATGACGCCACGCTACGTCCCCTTGGTCCTCGTCGTGTTCGTCGCGTCGCTCGGCATTTTGCGTCACACCGCGCTTGGCCAGACGCCGTCCTTCACGGGCCGGTACGACACCAACTGGGGCGAGGTGATCCTTTCGCAAACGGGCGACAGGGTGACCGGCTCCTATTCCGGGAAATATAGCGGCAGCATCAGCGGAACCGTGAATGGCGGGACGCTCCATTTCCAGTGGAGGCAAACGAACGACCAGTTCGGCCGAGGCGTGTTCCGTCTGAGCCCGGACGGCCGGGCGCTCGCCGGGACCTGGGGTGTGAACGACAGCGAAACGAACAGCGGCGACTGGTCCGGGGGCAGGCGCGGTGTCAACACCACGTTCTTCACCACCTGGCAAGATCCGCGCGAGAACGCGTTCCGCCTCGGCGTCCCGGCAGGCTGGCGCATCAGCGGCGGGACCGCTCGCGGCGCATCCGTCGACGTTCGCTTTGTGGTGCGGGCGGAATCGCCCGACGGGACGATCCGCGTGTTCCTCGACGATCCTGAGCTGCCACCGCGTCAGGTGCCCAACCAGATGACGGCCCAGATGGGCCTGCGCGAGGGCCAGGTGATGCGCGGTGCCTGGGGCGGCCCGGTGCTCCTGTCGCGCTACCTGACGGGCGAGCAGTTCGCCCGACAGTACATCGCGGGAAGACTGTGTCCGCAGGCCCAGGTGACGGCGTCCTCGCCGCTGATCGCGGCCAGCCGGGAACTGAACGCGCAAATCCGCGTCATCGCCGCGCGCGCGTCGATGGCCGCGGAGGCGAACATCGGCGAGGCATACTTTCGCTGTGGAAGTGCCGTCGGCTATACCTTCGCGAATACGTTCTGGGTCACGCCGGCCGGGAGCGGCGTCGCCCCCATCTGGGGCGTGGATCAACTGGCCAGCGTCCTGGTAACGGATCCTGCCCAGGCGATGTTCGGCGCCTACGTGCTGCATTCGATGCTGGAGACCGCGGCCGTGAATCCGGAGTGGGAGGCTCGACAGGCCAGACTCAGGCAAGACGTGACCGGCTCGGTCAACCAGATGCAGCGGGCAATGGCGCAGAGCACCGCGCAGCACGCCCAGCGTCAGGCGTCGGCGGCATCGGCCGGCGGTTTCAATCACCCGAACAACACCCGGCTGCCGACGAACCTCCGGGACAAGTGGGCTCGAGAGGACGTGAGCCGCCAGAAATACAGCGACGCGACGTTGGGATCGCGCTGGATGCACACACCGACGGGCGAGAACGTCCGCGTGGACAATTCCTCACAGCACTGGTGGATGGACCACAGCAAGAACGTGGTGGCGGGGCCTGCCGATGGGGGCCCGCCGCCGGGGAGCCAGGGCCAGTACACACCGCTGCAGAACGGCTGGCAGCGCTGAGTCGACGAGCGCCGCGGTCAGTCCAGCGCGGCGATCGCCATGATCTCGACGCGGTATTTGGGATTCGCGAGCTTCGCCTCGACCGTGGCGCGCGCGGGCGTGTTGCCCGGAGAGACCCACGCGTCCCACGCCGCGTTCATCTCGTCGAAGGTCTTCATGTCCGCGATGTAGACGGTGGCGGACAGGAGCTTCGACTTGTTGGTGCCCGCTGACGCCAGCAGCTCGTCGATCTTCTTCAGCACCGCTTCGGTCTGTCCCTTGACGGTCGGCTCATCGCCGGAGACCTGTCCCGCGAGATAGACCGTGTTGCCGTGAACGACCGCTGCGCTCATCCGGGGTCCGGGTTTCTGCCGCGTGATCGCCATCATTGCGTCCTTTCGATGATGTTGATGGGTCGTCGTTGACCTGGCGGAGTCTCGTATGGACGCCGCGGCGGGTCAAGCCCGCACCCGCGGTATGCTTGCCGGAACCTTCGATTCGGAGGACGTCGATGCCGTTGACACGAGCCGAGCGCGAGAAGCTGATCGACCGGTACGCCGTGGGTCCTGCGACGCTGAAGGCGTCACTCGCGAAGGTGCCGCCGGCCGCGATGCAGTGGCGTCCGGCGCCCCGCGAATGGTCCGCGCACGAGGTCATTTGCCACTGCGCGGACTCCGAGACGAACTCGTACGGGCGCATCCGCTACGTGATCGCCGAAAAGGAGCCGCTGATCGCCGGCTACGATCAGGACCAGTGGGCGATCACGTTCGACTACCACGCGCTTCCGCTCGAGCCCGCGCTCGCCACGGTCGAGGCGGTTCGCGCGAACACCACCGCGTTGCTTCGTCGACTTCCGGACGAGGCGTGGACGCGCGTCGGCCGTCACACGGAATCCGGACGGTACGGCGCCGAAGACTGGCTCCGCATCTACGCCGAGCATCTGGAGATTCACGCCGCACAGATCGACGACAACGTCGCGAAGTGGCAGGCTGCCCGGAAAGCGTGACGACGCGGACGACTCAGCCGGCCGGCTCGCCCGCGTTGACCGACAGCACCTGCCCGGAGATGTTCTTCGCGAGATCGCTCGCCAGGAACAGCGCCGCCTCGGCGATGTCGTCCGCCGTGGTCATTCGCCGGAGCGGCGAGCGCTGCAGCATGTCCTTGCGCTGCGCCTCCGGGGTGATGCCCTTCACGCGCGCCTGACCTTCGATCACGCTGTCGATGCGAGGGCCCTCGACGGCGCCCGGCGCGACCACGTTCACCCTGATGCCGAGCGGCCCCAGCTCGAGCGCGAGCCCGTACGCCATGCCGACCTGGCCGGCCTTGGCGGAGCAGTAGCCGATGCGGTACGGCAGCCCGCGGCGCCCCGCGCCCGACGAGATGTTGACGATCGCGCCGCCGCCGGCCTTGATCATCTCCGGCACGCAGAAGCGCGTGCACAGGTACGAGCTGGTGAGGCACGAATCGATCGTGTAGTACCAGTCCTCGACCAGGTACTCCTGCACCTTCTTCGTGGGGCCGCCGTCGCCGGCGTTGTTGATCAGGACGTCGACGCGGCCGAACGCCTTCACGACCGACTCCACCATGCGCTGCACGTCGGCTTCCTTCGAGGCGTCGGCCACGACCGCGAGGCCGCGCCCGCCGGCCTTGTCCACGGCCGACGCCGTGTCCTTCACCGCTGCGGCGGTTCGCGCCACGCACGCCACGCGCGCGCCTTCCTTCCCGAAGCGAATCGCGGTGACGCGCCCGATGCCTTTCGATGCTCCGGTGATGATGGCGACCTTGTTGTCGAGCAAGCCCATGAGGCGATCTCCTCTCCTGTTGTCGGCGCGGCGGCCGTTCGCCTTCGACGCCGAACGAGTGTAACGCGCCTCGTCGGCCGCGACGGAGCTGGCCGTCGGCAGACGTGACGAGCTCGGCAGCAGGCATAATGCCACCCGTGGCTCTACCGGTCCGCGATGCTTCGCCGCTCACCAATCCGCTCTACGGGCCGAACCGTCTGAAGCTCGGCGTCTTCGGCTCGAACCTGGGCGGCGGCTGCTCGGCGACCCTGGCCGAGCGAAGTCCGGATGCGACGTGGGCGGCCACCCGCGAGATCGCGATCCTGGCCGATCGAGCCGGCATCGACGCGCTCGTTCCGGTGGCGCGCTGGAAGGGCTTCGGCGGCGCGACCAATTTCAACGCGGCCTCGTTCGAGACGTACACGTGGGCCGCGGGGCTCGCGGCCGAGACCCGGCGCATCGCCGTCTTCTCCACGTCGCACGTCCCGACCATGCACCCGATCGTGGCCGCGAAGCAGGCGACCACCATCGATCACATCTCGGGAGGCCGCTTCGCGCTCAACGTCGTGTGCGGCTGGTACGAGCCGGAGTTCGCCATGTTCGGCCGGCCGATGCTCGACCATGAAACGCGCTACGAGCACGCGGCCGAGTGGATCGAGATCGTCCGCCGGCTGTGGACCTCGGAGGAGGAGTTCGACTACGACGGTCGGTTCTTTCGCATCGACAAGGGTATCCAGCAGCCGCGGCCTCTTCAGAAGCCGCATCCACCGATCATGAACGCGGGGCGCTCGGGCACCGGGAATCGGTTCGCCGCGAAATATGCCGACATGGTTTTCACGTCGTTCTGGGAGACCGGCGACGCCGGGGCGCGCGCGCAGGTCGCGGCGCTGCGCCGGCTGGCCCGCGACGAGTTCGGGCGCGACATCCAGGTGTGGACGACCGGGTTCGTGCTGTGCCGGCCGACGGAGAAAGAAGCGCGCGCCGACCTGCACCACGTCGTCGACGAGCAGGGCGACTGGCAGGCGATCGACAATCTCATCCGCCAGCAACGGATCGACGCGCCGGACGCTCCACCGGAGATCCAGCAAGCTCGCCGGCGACGACTCATGACGGGATGGGGCGGCTATCCGCTCGTGGGCACGCCCGAGCAGATCACCGAAGAGCTAACCCGGATGTCGAACGACGGCCTCGACGGCGTGGTCGTCTCGTGGATCGACTACCGAAACGAGCTTCCGCAGTTCGCGGACGAGGTGCTGCCGTTGCTCGAGCAGGCCGGCGT